>JBKHVV010000014.1:6652-29441 GCA_046569885.1 Bacteroidia bacterium | reverse complement strand
AAGAAGAATTAGCCGTAGTAAAATTAACTACTGGAGGCAAAGCAAAATCCATAGAAAAAATACTTTCGGGCGAAGAAATTCTACTCATACAAGAATTGTTAAAGAAAATACCTGTTGCCGATAACGTGTATGAATACGCTGTAAAATTAGTATCTAAAACACGAAGCAGTTCTCAATTTTCGGAAGACATTTCCAAGAAATTTATCTCTTGGGGTGCAGGTCCCCGTGCTTCGCAATATTTAATTATCGGTGCAAAAGCACACGCTGCTTTAAGAGGAAAGTATTCGCCAGATATTGAAGATGTGCAAGCCGTTGCAGAGCCAGTTTTGAGACATAGAATTGTAAAAAATTACATGGCTGAAGCTGAAGGCTACACCACAGAACGCATCATAAAAGAATTACTATGACACATTTAAAACTTGGTGATAAGGCGCCTAATTTTAAGTTTATTGATAATAACGAAAAACAAAAATCATTAGCCGATTTAAAAGGCAAAAAAGTGATTTTATATTTCTACCCAAAAGACATGACGCCTGGTTGCACCGTAGAATCGTGTAACTTGAGAGATAATTATGACGCTCTTTTGAAAAAGGGTTTTGAAGTAATTGGCGTAAGTGCAGATACTGAAAAACGTCACGATAAATTTAAGTCGGCTTTTGGATTGCCTTTTCCTTTGATTGCCGACACCGAAAAAGAAGTCATCAATGCTTATGGCGTTTGGGGAGAAAAAAAGTTTATGGGTAGAACATTTGATGGCATTCATCGTGTTACGTTTGTGATTGATGAGAAAGGCAACATTGAACGTATTTTCGACAAGGTAGATACCAACGCTCATACGGAGCAAATTCTAGAAACGTACAAGTAGTCTAAAGTCAGAAAGTCTGTCAAGTCTATAAAGTCAAAAGTCATCATGTTTAAATCTTTATTTTTCATTTTTAATTGCTAATTCTTTCTTAACTTTAAACCCTAAACGTTAAACTTTTCAACCTTCAACTTTAAACTCAAAACCATGGCAACAGATACAAAATCAGAAAAACAAAAAGCACTACAGGCAACACTTGAAAGACTAGATAAAACTTACGGAAAAGGCACCGTAATGAAAATGGGCGATAGCGCTATTGTAGATATAGATGTTATTCCAACAGGTTCTTTAACTTTAGATTTAGCGCTTGGTGTAGGTGGTTTTCCAAAAGGAAGAGTCGTTGAAATCTACGGACCAGAATCGTCAGGTAAAACTACATTGGCAATTCACGCCATTGCAGAAGTACAAAAACAAGGTGGTATTGCCGCTATTGTTGATGCCGAGCATGCTTTCGACCAATTCTATGCACAAAAATTAGGTGTTAAGGTAGAAGACTTACTCATTTCTCAACCCGATAATGGAGAACAAGCATTAGAAATTGCCGATAATTTAATTCGCTCAGGAGCGATTGATTTATTAATTGTGGATTCTGTAGCTGCTCTAACACCAAAAGCCGAAATTGAAGGCGAAATGGGCGATTCGCAAATGGGCTTGCAAGCACGTTTAATGTCAAAAGCGTTGCGTAAACTTACAGGCAGTATTAGTAAAGCCAATTGCTGTTGCATTTTCATTAATCAGCTACGTGAAAAAATTGGGGTGATGTTTGGAAATCCAGAAACCACAACCGGTGGAAACGCGCTTAAATTCTATGCTTCGGTGCGTTTGGATATTAGACGTTCATCGCAAATAAAAGATGCCGACAATGTAATTGGTAACCGCACTAAAGTGAAAGTGGTAAAAAATAAAGTAGCGCCACCATTCAGAACGGCAGAGTTTGATATTATGTATGGACAAGGCATTTCTAAAGTGGGTGAAATTATTGACTTAGGTGCTGAGATGGGCATCATCAAAAAAAGCGGTTCGTGGTTTAGTTATGATGATAACAAACTAGGGCAGGGTAGAGATGCTGTAAAAGCACTACTCATAGATAACGAAGAGTTGATGAAAGAACTCGAAACAAAAATCAAAGAAAAACTGAAAGGATAGTTTTGCGAATGCTAAAAAAAGTTGGATTCTTTATAGTGCTTTCTTGTGTTGTTTTTTCGTGTGACAACACCAAAAAAGAAGAACAAAAGCAAGAAGAAAAAAAAGCTGAACAACCATCCGAGTTGGATGAAATCAATGAGCAGATTGCAAACAATCCGGGTTCATCAAATGGCTTTTATCGCAGAGCCAAATACTATGCTAAGCAAGGCGATTTGACCAATGCTACCGATGATATCAATCGTGCCTTGCTGATTGACCCTGAAGTAGATTTTCTCAATCTCGAAAAAGCACGAATATTGCTTTCGCAAGAACGCATTTCAGATGCCATTTTGTACGCGCAAAAATCTATTGAGTTTAATCCAAAATATTTTGATGGACATGTTCTTTTAGGAAAGTTATATTACATCAACGGAGAATATGACGAAGCATTTAAACACTTAGATGAATCGTTGAGATTAGACCAATACAAAGCAGAACCGTATTTTGTGAAAGGTATGTTGTTCGAGACTTTGAAAGATTCCATAAAAGCAGCAACGTCATTTCAAACAGCCATTGAGCAAGACCCCAATTATTTTGATGCTTACTATAAATTGGCGGCTTTGTATTACGAGCGTAAACCTGATTTAGCCATTCAATATTTACAACGTGCGCACGATATTGACACATCCAACATTCATACACTGCGTGTGTTAGGCAATGCGTTTTTAGATAAAAATGACTTTGAACAAGCGGTGCTTTACTTTAACAAAATACTTCAAATTAATGCGGGTTATTCCGAAGCGTATTTCTTTTTAGGCAAAGCGTACATCAACATTTATGATGAAAAAGCCAATCAGTACACCAAAGACACTACGCTCAGCAAGTCCATCGAGTATTTTGATAAAGCCATTGAATTATATCCCGATTATGTACAGGCGTATTACTTGAGAGGTGCGTGCTATCAAGAAAAAGGTGAAAATTCAAAAGCCATTCGCGATTATCAAAAATCTTTAGAAATTGACCCGCAATATCATATAGCTACTGAGGCGCTGAGGGAGATGGATAAATAAAAACCTTTCTTAATCCTTCGAAGGGATTTTTTTACTCTTTCTCTTTTAAGAAAGTTTCCGAAGGCTTAAAGTATTTTGATACTTATTTTTTTAAAGCTTCTTAGCTACTTGTACTTCATGGAAGGATTCTACAAGGTCGCCCACTTTAATGTCGTTAAATTTATCAATATTCAAACCACACTCGTAACCGTGCGTTACTTCTTTGGCATCATCTTTAAAACGTTTTAGTGAGCCTAAATTACCAGTATAGATGACAATACCATCGCGAATGATACGTACTTTGTAGTTTCTAACAATTTTTCCTTCGGTTACATAACATCCAGCAATGGTACCCACTTTAGAAATTTTGAATACTTCTCTAATTTCTGCTGTACCCACAATTTCTTCTTTAATGTCGGGCGAAAGCATACCTTCCATCGCGTCTTTAATTTCTTCGATGGCTTTGTAGATGATGGAGTAAAGACGAATATCTACGTTTTCTACTTCTGCCAATTTACGCGCACTTGAAGAAGGACGTACTTGGAATCCGATAATAATAGCATCCGAAGCAGTAGCTAACAACACATCCGATTCGGAAATTTGTCCAACCCCTTTGTGTATGATGTTTACTTGTACTTCGTTGGTTGATAATTTTAATAATGAATCAGAAAGAGCTTCTACCGAACCATCCACGTCACCTTTTACAATAATGTTTAGTTCTTTGAAGCTACCCAATGCCAAACGTCTTCCAATTTCATCAAGCGTTAATACTTTTTTGGTACGGATGCCTTGTTCTCTCAGTAACTGTTCACGTTTGGTGGCAATTTGACGTGCTTCGCGCTCATCTGCCATTATGGTAAATTTATCACCAGCATTGGTTGGTCCGTTAAAGCCAAGTACAGATACAGGTGTAGATGGTGCCGCTTCTTTTAATGCTTCGCCACGTTCGTTGTGCATAGCTCTAATTCTGCCTGCTTGTGTACCTGCTACAATCACATCACCTACGCGAAGTGTTCCTGCTTCTACCAATAAGGTGGTTACGTAACCTCTACCTTTGTCTAGCGATGATTCTATAACTACACCAACGGCACGTTTATTTGGATTGGCTTTTAATTCTAAAAGCTCTGCTTCGAGCAATACTTTTTCTAATAATTCTTCAACGCCTATTCCTTTTTTAGCAGAGATTTCTTGACATTGAAATTTTCCGCCCCATTCTTCTACTAAAATGTTCATAGCAGCTAATTGTTCACGAATTTTATCGGAATTAGCACCTGCTTTGTCAATTTTATTTATGGCAAATACCATAGGTACACCTGCTGCTTGCGCATGGTTGATGGCTTCTTCGGTTTGAGGCATTATTTGGTCATCAGCAGCAATGATGATGATGGCTATATCGGTAACTTGAGCACCACGTGCACGCATCGCTGTAAATGCTTCGTGGCCGGGTGTATCTAAGAACGTAATTTTTTTACCACTTTCTCCTGTAACGCTATAAGCACCGATGTGCTGAGTAATACCACCTGCTTCGCCTTCAATAACGTTGGTTTTTCTAATGTTGTCAAGCAATGATGTTTTACCGTGGTCAACGTGACCCATAACCGTAACAATTGGTGGACGAGGAATCAAAGATTCTTCATCGTCAACTTCTTCATCAACTTCAATTGCTTGAGAAACTTCTGCATCTACAAATTCTACTTTATAGCCAAATTCTTCGGCAACCATTACCAATGTTTCGGCATCCAATCGTTGGTTGATGGATGCAAAAATGCCAATGGTCATAAGGGTAGAGATAATTTCGGTAGGCGTTTTGCCCATCATGTTTCCTAGTTCGGAAACGGTAACAAACTCGGTTACTTTTAGCGTGCTTTTATCTATTTCTTGCTGTGCTAATTCTTCTTGTCTTTTTTCTTGAACGTTCTGACGTTTTTCGCGTCTGAATTTAGAAGATTTCGATTTAGCGCCTTGTCCGCTAAGCTTGGCAAGTGTTTCTTTTATTTCTTTTTGAATTTCTACTTCCGAAACTTCTTTTTTTACGGCTTCGGCCTGTTTTGCTTTGCGATGTTCTTTGTAAACTTTTTCTCCTGTTTTTTCGATGTTTACTTTTTTGATGCGTTTGCGCTTTTTCTTTCTGTCATCATTGGTTTCAGGTTTTTTGAAAGGAGTAGGCGCTTTTTCTACTGGAAGATCAATTTTACCTACAACCGAAGGACCTGAAAGTTTTTGAAATTGAGTTTTTATGGTTTCAATTTCGGGTCTTTCTTCTTTTATGGGTTCCTCTACTTTTGGAGATTCTTTTACAATCGGTTTAGCTTCTAATTTTTTTGTTTTTTTAGTTTCTTCTTCTTTTTCTTTTTTCGATTTTTTGTCAGGACGTGTTTTGGTATTCATCGCATCCAAATCTACTTTTCCAACTACAGCAGGACCCTTTAGTTTGTTTTCATCGCTTAAGGTTGCTTTTTTAAGTTCGGGCTGTTTGGTAGCGTCTCTTTTTAATTTTAATAGGTCTATGTCCTCACCCTCATCTTCAATGGGTTCAGATTTTTGCTCAACATCTTTTAAAGTAAGGGTTTTTCGTTCGGTTTTAAACTGAAGAGAAATTTCTTCTGCTTTCTCTTTGGTTTGTTTTTCCGATTGAAATTCTAATACCAAAAGGTCGTAAGCATCTTCTTCAATCTTAGCGTTAGGGCTGGATTCTATGCTTTTCCCTTTTGATTCGAGAAACTCAACAATGGTATGAATACCAAGGTTAAATTCTCTCGCTACTTTACTTAATCTTTTTACTCCTGACATATTATTTTAATAGTGTTTGGTACCTTGTGTTTAGTATTTAGTGCGATGCCTAAATTTCTATGTTTTATTCAAATTCAGATTGTAAAATTTTTCTAATTTCTGAAACGGTTTCTTCTTCCAAATCGGTGCGTTTTACCAATTCTTCTGTAGATAAGTCAAGCACACTGCGTGCTGTGTCGCATCCAATAGATTTTAATTCGTCTATAATCCAACCGTCAATTTCATCAACAAATTCGTCTAAGTCAACATCATCTACATCTTCGGCACCATCACGGTAAACGTCTATTTCATAACCTACCAATTTGCTGGCAAGTTTTATGTTGTGTCCGCCTTTACCTATAGCCAACGAAACTTGGTCTGGTTTTAAAAATACTTCAATGCGTTTTGTTTCTTCGTTTACATTCATAGAAGTTATTTTTGCAGGGCTTAATGCACGCGAAACTAATAGTTGTAGGTTGCTTGTCCAGTTGATGACGTCAATATTTTCGTTTTTTAATTCACGTACAATACCATGAATTCTTGAACCTTTCATACCTACGCAAGCGCCTACTGGGTCAATTCTGTCATCGTAAGATTCAACTGCAACTTTGGCTCTTTCTCCTGGCTCACGCACAATTTTTTTGATGGTAATTAGCCCGTCAAAAATTTCGGGAACTTCTAATTCAAATAATCTTTCTAAAAATTCTGGTGCGCTACGTGAAAGGATAATTACCGGCATATTGTTTTTCATGTCTACACGATAAACAACCGCACGTAAGGTGTCTCCTTTTTTGAAAAAATCGGTAGGTATTTGTTCTGATTTTGGTAAAAGCAATTCATTGCCTTCATCATCCAACACTAGAATTTCTTTTTTCCAAATTTGGTAAACTTCTCCTGTAATGATTTCTCCAATTCTATCTTTATATGCTTTGTAAACATTGTCTTTTTCAAGCTCTGTAATTTTTGCGGCTAAGTTTTGACGTAGTGCTAAAATGTTTCTTCTTCCGAAGTCTACAATTTTTATTTCTTCCGAAACTTCTTCACCAACTTCAAAGTCGGGCTGAATTTTTATAGCATCTGAGTAAGCAATTTGCGTGTTTTCGTCTTCTACTTCTCCATCGGGAACGATTTCGCGGTTTACCCAAATTTCAAGGTCGCCTTTGTCAACGTTAATAATTACGTCAATGTGTTCGTCCGTTCCGTATCTTTTACGAAGTGTGGTACGAAAAACATCTTCCAGAATTCTCATCATGGTTACTCTGTCAATGCTTTTAAATTCTTTAAACTCAGAAAACGACTCAATAAGATTTAAACTTTCCATTTGTTGTTTTAGTTAAAATGATAAAATGATTTTGGTTTCTTTTATTTGATTAAATGGTATTTCGGTTGTTGTGGTAATCAATTCTTTTTTCTTTTTGCCTTCTACACGTACTTTTTCGGTGCTTTCAAGCTCAATTTTCTCGGTAGTTACGCTTACTAATTTTCCTTCTTTCGAGCCGATAGGAGTGAGCGCCACCTTTACATTTTTTCCAATGTTTTTATGATATTGCTGCATCACTTTAAAGGGTTTGTTAAGTCCTGGTGAGCTTACTTCCAACTCAAAATCTTGCGTTTCTCTGTCTAAATTATGCTCTATATTTCTGCTTACCGAAACGCAGTCGCTGATTGACACGCCTCCGTTGAGATTGTCAATTTCTACCATTATTTTATTGCCCGACACCACGTTGATGTCTACTAAAAATGTTCCGTTGTTTAGTTCGTCAATGCGCTCTTGAGCTAATTTTATTATGGTTTGTTTTTCAATCATGGTTAATAAAAGAGGGGACTTTTGTCCCCTCTTGTTGTTGTTCCATCGTTGATTTGATGGTGCAAATATACAAATTATTTTTTTATCGCCAAAAAAAAGTTATTTCACCTTACTTGATTGTTTTTTCTTTTGGTTTTCTTTGGCTTGCTTTTTATAATCTACATCATTTAGCACGTCTTTTACTTTAATTCCATTTTCGTAAACGTGATGTACAGAAAGCTTTCCATTGTCTTTGTAAAGTTTAAAATCGCCATGCTTTCCGTTGTCTTTATAATGTATTTCACTTTCAATTTTACCCTTTCTTCCGTAAGTAGCAGAGCGTCCGTTAAGCATGCCATCTTTAAAGGTTTGTTCGTTGGCAATGAGCATTCCACCAGGGTAATAATATTTGAAAACGCCATGTTTTATGCCATTTTTGTAGGATTCTTCATGCGTCTTTTTACCATCTAATAAGCTGTAGCTAATCCAAGTGCCATTTTTTAGACTTTCTTTAGCACTCATAATCATTCCTTTTTTATCTACAATGATGTAGCTGCCTGTTTCGCTAAGGTTTCCGTTGCTAAACCAGTAAGTCCAAGTGCCTGTTTTTAGATTATTTTCATATTGACCTTCGTACTGATTTTTTCCATCGGGCCAATAGCCTTTCCAAGCACCATGTTGAATACCTGCACTAAATTCACCGTCATCTTTTAGCTGTCCGCTTTCGTACCACGCTTTCCAAGTACCTTCTTGAAGGTCGTTTTTAAATGTGCCTTGGCTTGATAGTTTGCCATTTTCGAGCCAAGTGCTCCACACGCCATTGCGCTTATCTTCAAGGTATTCACCTTCTTTTAGTTTTAAGCCCTTTTCATCGTAAAATGTCCAAAGACCACTTTTTAAGCCATCTTTAAAGTAACCTTGATAGGATAGTTTTCCGTTTGGATACCACGATTTCCACTCTCCATTTTCTTCACCATTTTCGAAATTGCCCAATACATCGGTTTTGCCATCATCGTAAAACCATTCCCACTGTCCACTTTCTTTTCCTTCCTTGTAAATGCCTTTTATGGCTACTTTTCCATCGGAATAATACTGGGTAAATTGCCCATCTTTTTTATCCTCTATGTAGTTTGTTTGTTGGTAAATTTGGTTTTTGGTAAAGAAGTAAATAATCCAGCTACCATGTTTTTTTCCGTTTAAATATTCGCCTTTTACTTTGATTTCTCCTGATGGATTCCATTCGGTAAATGCACCATTTTTGAGCCCATTGCTATATAAGTACTCTTCTTTTGGATTGTCTGTACTAAATTTAGAAAGCAACTTGCCATTGCCATTGTTAATGGTTTGTTCGCCTTGCTCGTTCCAATAGTTGATGAGATATTCTATAGAATCGTTGTTTTTATACTCCGATTCCATCATTTTAGAGGCGTTTTCGTACCAATAACTCCACTTTCCAGATGGCTTTCCTTGTGTAAAATGACCTTCTTCGGCTTTGTTCCCGTTTTGGTAAAATGAATAAAAAATACTGTCCTGAAGATTATCTTTAAAATAGCCGTCAAATTGTACTTTTTCGTTGTCGTAGTATTTGGTAACTCTTCCGTTTAAAAGTCCTTTAGAGTAGTTGGCAACTTCTTCTTTTTTACCATTTTTATACCAAAACGTCCAGACGCCTTCTTTGTTACCTACGCCCGAAAACGAAGAGGTATTGATGTATCCTTCCGAACGCATTGTGGTGCTATCTTTATCCCAATAGGTAACTATTTTTTCTTTTTTAGGAATAAACTTTTCTATTTGAGAAAATCCATTTAGTGCTAAAACAAGTGTTGATAATGTGATTAATTGCTTCATGTGTTGTTTAAGTTCAAAAACCATTCCTAACTAAGTATAAAGTAGTTGAAAAGTTACAGTTTGATGTTAAAAAAGCCGCTCAAGCGGCCTTTTTTATGAGTTAAACACGCCCATTGACGTGAATTTTTTTATTCTTTCTTCAACGCGTTTTTCTGGTTTCATTTTTTTTAGCGCTGTAAGGTGTTTTTTCAGCTCTTTTCTCAATATTTCCACCATTTCTTCTCTGTTATTGTGAGCACCACCAATAGGTTCTTTTATGATGTCATCAATCAATTTGTTCTTTTTCATGTCTATGGCGGTAAGCTTTAATGCTTCGGCTGCTTGTTGTTTATAATCCCAGCTGCGCCATAAGATAGATGAACACGACTCGGGCGAAATAACCGAATACCATGTGTTTTCTAGCATCAATACTTTATCGCCAATGCCAATGCCTAACGCACCACCAGAAGCACCTTCGCCAATGATGACGCATATTACTGGCACTTTTAGTGTCATCATTTCGTAGAGGTTGCGCGCAATGGCTTCGCCTTGTCCGCGTTCTTCGGCTTCTAAACCAGGGTAAGCACCGGGTGTGTCTATAAACGTAACGATGGGTTTGTTGAACTTTTCTGCCAATTTCATTAAGCGTAGGGCTTTTCTGTATCCTTCTGGATTGGGCATACCAAAGTTGCGGTACTTGCGCATTTTGGTGTTGATGCCTTTTTGTTGTCCGATAAACATAACGGTTTGTCCTTCGAAGGTGCCAAAACCACCAATCATGGCTTTGTCGTCTTTTATGTTTCTATCGCCATGAAGTTCAATAAAGTCTCCTGCTGTAAGTTTTGTTATGTACTCTAAGGTGTAAGGACGGTTGGGATGGCGAGATACTTGTACACGCTGCCAAGGGTCTAAATGGCTGTAAAGTTTTTTGGTTTCTTCTAAAATTTTGTCTTCTATTTCCTTTATGGTTTTAGAGACATTTACATCTCCTTTTGATTCGATTTCTTTTACTTGATCCAGCTGTTGGTAAAGTTCTTGAATGGGTTGTTCAAATTCTAAAAATATTTTTTCGGTTTCCATTTTTTAAAATTTTTAGGGGCGAAAAATACAAATTATAAGCCAAAACAGCTACTTTTTGTGGATAACTTGGTTGGTTTGAAGTATAAAGCACAAGGTATAAGGTACAAAGTACTGTAAGCTACCCAAATATAAAAAAGATTTATAGACTTACTTCGACAGAAACGACAAGGTTTTGATTATTACTTAAGTGCTTTTTTTGGATAACTTGGTTTTTTTTATAAGAAACAACTAGTATTTCATCAACAAAATAGCTAACACCGCACTAGCGATAAGTAGTTTAAAAATGTTGTTGATGAGTACATAAGTGCTTTCTTTTTTAGAGAAAACAACGCCCAGCAAGTTTATACCAAGTAATGCGCATACACTAGCAAAGTAGTACACTGCAATAGAATCGGTTCGGTAAAGTGGAAATAAAAACACAATGGGTAGTATGGTAAATACTATCATGCTAAAAATGATGGCGCGCGTGTAACGCACACCAATAACAATGGGTAAGGATTGGTCGCCATACACGGCATCGCCTTTTATGGTGGTAAGCTTTTTGGTGATTTCACGGGTGAATGACAAAGCAAATAAATAGCCCATGTACAATATAGAGATAATTGTGATGTGCTGAAAATATAATACCAAACCAAAAAATGGAGATACTGTTAAAAAAGCTGCGCTTATTTCGCTCAAATATTTTTTTTTGCGTAGTTTGTGAGAGTAAAACCAAAGCATAAATGCTAAAGTAGCAGTAAATCCAAAAATAATAAAGCCACATAATAGAGCAATCAACATGCCAATGAGAGTTAAAAACAGAGCTGTTCGTAAGCGAAATTCTTTGCTTATTACACGGTGAACAATCGTTTCGGTAGGTTTATTTATGAGGTCTTTTTCGTAATCGTAATAAGCATTTATGATGTATCCGCCCATCGAAACACAGGCAATACTTATGACTAAAAAATGTAGGTTAAAATCAAGCAAAAACGCTTTTATAGAAACATAATTTCCAAGCAAAGTGAACGAAGTGAGGTACAATCCTATGGTGATGAACAAAATATTGTACCATCTTACAATGCCAAGCAAAGCAATTAATTTAAGTAAAATATGTTTTTGCTGACGATTAAACAACAGAGGTAAATTTTACAACAAAAGTAAGAGAATAAAATTAGTAAATCAGTTAAAGTGTGGTTATCCTTTAAGCCAGTTTACAGCAGATTTTCGGTCGTTGAATAATCTAAACTCGAAAGAAGGTGTAAACATTTTGAAATACACATAGGACAATACTTTAGCCATATACGATGGGCGAACAATAGCTTCTTTTATAATGCGCGCTTCGTCATCTTTATCAAATCGCTGAATCACTACCAAGCCTCTAGTGCTTACTTCCATATAATTAGCGAGTGTTACAAGGACTTTTAATTTATTAAGATGCTTGGTCATCTCTAAATAAAGCTTATTATTTTCTTCTGCTGCGTGTTCATCAATGAAGCAGTTTTCTTTATAAGCCATTTCGATGGTTTGATCATCAATAAAATGATAATCTACCCAAAAATTGGAAGAGGTTTTCATTGGTTAAGTTTTTAGATGGTAAAATGCTTACTCGTTTAGCAACTCAAAACCAATCAAAGATAGTAAAAAAAAGATAAAAAGCATAATAATAGTGGTAATTTAATTATTGACAGCGAACCGATTATTCAGCACCACGCACCATTGAAGAAATTGAAGCCATGATGCAACAAGAGCCGTTGCTTTTTAGGAGGTAGGGAAGGGGTTGAAAGTTAAAAGTTGAAGCTCATTGATTATGGTTAAAAGTCATAAGGTCTGTAAAGTCGAAATGTCTTTAATCTCTTTATTTATATTTTAAAATGCTATCCTTCTCTAATATTGTCTCATCATCAAATTATCTAATTAGCTTTATTCCACTCTCACCACAAAAGCAAATTTAAAGGCGGGTATTTTTTGAATTTCTTTTAGTTTTTTCTTGGCTTCTTTATCGTCCATAAATTCGCCAATGTAGTACTTGTATTGGTTGTCTTGTTTCGCTTCTTCAATAGGCGTGTTTAGTTGTTTAAAGTCTTCCGTTTCGGTGCTTATTGGTCCGGTTGAGGTATAGACTTGAATTTTGTAAACAGGTCCAAGGTAGCTGGTTTTAATGCTTTGGTGCTTTTGTTCGGCAATGCCATATTTTATATACAAATGATCTCTAAACGCACGATAAATTGCCGATGCAATAAGGTCTTGTCCGTGTTCTGAATTAAGAAACAACTCTTCCTCTTGGTTGCTCATAAAGCCCGTTTCTATAAGCACAGATGCTTTAATGGCATTTTTTAGTACCATTAAATTATACAAGCGGTCTTCTTTTACTTTTACGCCACGGTTGTTGCGTCCTGCGCGCGTTTCCAGTTCTTTTTGAATAGCGTGTGCCAATTCCAAACTCATGCGACTTTCTAGAGTGTTGATATGTGTTTCGGTGCCTTGCGCATCTAAATTTTTTGAGGCATTGCAATGGATGCTGATAAAATATTCTGCGTTTAAATCGTTGGCGAGTTGTATTCTATCTTGTAGTTCAATAAACGTATCTTTTTCACGAACGAAAACAATGTTTATATCATCGCCCAAAAAGGTTTGACAGTAGTCGCCAAATTTTTTTGCAATTTTTACATTGAGGTCTTTTTCTGGTAGTAAACTATCGGATGAACTAAGGTTTCCAGGGTCTTTTCCGCCATGACCAGCATCAATTACCAAGGTAATTTTAGTGGTATCAATTTGAGAAAATGAAACCAAAAAAAAGCCAATAAACCAATATGAAAGCACATATTTTTTCATGAAGAATGTACTAATTTACAACTCTTCCGGCATATTGCAGCAACTTTTTCCAATAATCTGACTCTTCAATAACCGTAATGATAACGCCATTGCTGGTAGAAGCATGAATCATGGTGAGTGGTTCGTCTTTTTCTGAAATAACAATACCTACGTGATGAATTTTGTGTTCGCTTCTGCCAAAAAATAAGAGGTCGCCTTTGATGGCTTCCTCAATGTTTATACGCTCCGATTTTTGACCAATATCACCCGAAGAACGGGGTAGTTGAATGCCATTATTTTTCATTACAAAACACGCGAAACCGCTACAATCGAAGCCTTTTTCGTTAGTGCCGCCATATCTGTAGGGCGCATCAATATAGTTTTTGGCAAAATCTACAATGCTGTCTCTTTTGCTGTAAGATGTTGATGTTTCTTCAACGATTTCTTTTTGTTCTTCGAGCTTAATTTTTTCTTTTTTCGTTTTTGTTTCTGCCTTTTTTTCTTCTCGAACAATAGGCGTAAAATTTATTAAAGAAGCATATTTTGTAGCTATTGCAAGGTCTTTATCAAGCGTAATAAATTGCTGTTGATGATAATTTATTTTTTCTTCTGCGGGTTTTAATTTTCGAGGAATTGACCAACCTTGTTCGTGTAGTTGTTGCAAGGATAAATACAAAAACAAATGTGCAGTAGCAGAATTTTCGTAGCCTTTTTTGCTAATGAGTTTATGCGCATTTTTTGCAGCAAAGCTGTAGTTTTCTTGCTGATAGAGCAGTTCTAACTTATCTAAGTTTTTATCTTGTGCAGAAACAAAACTGGAGAAAAGCAAAATGCTTAATATAAAAACAACTTTACGCATATCGGTAAGTTACAAAATTCGCATTCAAATGTCAAGGCTTAACACAAAAAGTGTTAAAGTTCTTTACATGCTTCTGTTTACACTTAGGTTGAACCCTTCAACTTCTCTCAGGTCAGCTATTGAAAGTTGAAGATTAAGTTTTTTATCAATCAACAAGCGTCATTCTTAATTCTTAATTCATAATTTTGTAGGGTGAACTTTCGCATTAATGTAAACATACCGAATTATCCATTTCAAATATCGCACCAAAGTGCGCTTTTGAATGTAGGTTCGTGTTTTACTGAAAGCATTGGTACAAAATTTTCTAATGTTGGATTTAACACACGCATCAATCCGTTTGGCATTTTGTTTAATCCTGTTTCTATTGCAAATTGTTTAGATAAAATTGCCAGTAACACTCGCTATTTTGTTGAAGATTTGATTGAAGTAAATGGTTTGTTCTATTCGTTTGACCATCACGGAAAAGTGTATGACGCAAGCAAGGAAAAGCTACTTGAAAAAATTAATCAGTCTATAAACGATGCACACAATTTTTTAAAAAGTGCTGATGTGTTGATTATAACGCTTGGCGCTGCTTGGGTTTATACGTTTAACGAAACGCAACAAATAGTTGCCAATTGTCATAAAATCCCAAACAATAAATTTAGTAAACGCCTACTTACAATTGATGAAGTTGTTGATTCATTAAGTGCTTCCATCGAAAATATAAAACAGCTCAATCCTAATATTCATCTGCTTTTTACCGTTTCGCCCGTGCGACATTGGAAAGATGGTGCGCATGAAAATTCGTTGAGCAAATCGGTGTTGCATTTGTCTGTAAAATCATTGTGTGAAAAATATAACGCTCATTATTTTCCTGCTTATGAATTGGTGATTGACGAACTGCGCGATTATCGTTTTTATAATGAAGACATGCTTCATCCAAACGATGTAGCAATTAAATACGTTTGGCAAAAATTTAAGGATGCTTTTTTTGACGAAAATACAAAAACATTAAGTGATAGAGTAGAGCAATTTCGGTTGATGGAGCAACACAGGACATTAAAACCAAACTCTAAAGAAGAGCAACTTTTTTTAGAAAAATTAAAAGAAGAAAAACAAGCAATTTCTAAATTGGTTAAACTCTAAAACCTACAACAATTCTTTCTTGTAGATGGTTTGCGTTGGGAACGCAAAGCTCAAGCCATTTTCGTTAAATCGAGTAAGAATTTCTAAATTTATTTGCGATTGAGCGGTGAAAATATCGTCTTGTCTGCGGATAAAATAAATGAACAAAATGCCGAGTGAATAATCGCCATAAGTGTTAAACGAAATGGTATGTTCGCTCGTAATTAAGTGTTGATTTTTATCTACAATATCTTTCAAAATAGTCATTGCTTGCTTCATTTTTTCGGGAGTGGTGTTGTAGGTTAAACTTAAATTTACAACCACTCTTCGGGTTGGTTCTGCGGTTACGTTTTCAATTTCCGATTCCGAAAATTTTGAGTTAGGAATTGTAACAATTCTGTTTTCGAGTGTTCTTAAACGCGTACTTCTAATACCTACTTTTTCAATAAAACCATCAAATCCTCCAACTTTTACTCTTTCGCCAATTTTAAATGGTTTGTCAATAAAAATGATAATACCGCCAAAGATATTTTTTACCGTATCCTGCGCTGCCAAAGCCAATGCCAAACCTCCAATACCTAAACCTGTAACCAGCGCCATGATGTTAAACCCAGCATTGTCAAGCGCAACCACAATACCCAAGGTCCACAATGCGCCAGCCACACCTTTTCTTATTACAGGAATTATATGGTCGTCTAGCGAATTTTCTTTTTCGGCAATAGGAATGATGAGTTCTGTAATAATGGCATCAACCACTTTTGCTGCCAACCAAGTAATGTTGAGAATAAAAACTATGGTAAATGCTGTTGAGATAATGTTATCAACATCATCTGTGAAGTGAAGACGCTTAAACCCTAAAAATGCACCACCAACTACGATGGCGTATAAAACAGGTTTTTCAATGACATCAATTAAAATGTCATCTAAGGTGGTTTCTGTTTTTGAAGTAATTTTTTTAGCAACACTTTTTAGTAACCAATAAATTACTTTAGAAAGTACTACACCTGCAACCAACAATCCTATTGAGTAAAGCCAATTTTCAACCGTGTTGTGATAAACTGTCTGCGACAAAAATTCTTTCATGTTTTTTTGATGCTTTTTCTAAATTTTGTTGCAAAGATAAGCAACGTATAAGAATTACGAATTAAAAATTACGAATTACGAATGCCGTTTTTGTAGTCAATTTTTTTTTTGTAAATTTGACACTAAAGCTTTTAACAATGAAAAAATCTTGCTTAATAGCATTGTCCTCACTACTGCTTACAAATTGCTACAAGAAAACAGAGTGCGGTTTTATGAGGGTTGAAGAGAGGGTAAAAGACCAAAAAGGAACTATTATTTATTCAGATTTTTACTTTATTGTACCCGACTCTGATACTACAGGAAGAATAGTAGCTTGTAATCTTCCTTTGGAATATAAGATAGATTCCTTGCGTGTGATGTATGATGGGTTTTATCTCGAACCTCAGGCAAATGTGCATTATGCTGGCTCACCATTTCATCTCAAAAATATATTGAAAGAATGAAAACTAAATTCTGCAGGATAAGGTACTTATAGAATAATGGGGGATGGTACTGTTTGGACAACTTCAGTAAAAATTAGAACCAAAGATAAGTTTCCTGATTATGTATTTGAGCCAAATTACAAGTTGATGCCACTATACGATGTTGAAGCATATATAAAAGAACACAAACACTTACCCAATATACCAACCGCCAAAGAAGTAGCAGAAGAAGGGTTGAACGTAGAGCAGCTGCAAATAAAACAAATGGAAAAAAATTGAAGAGCTAACGCTTTATTTGATTGCCCTGAAAAAAGAGCAAGACCTTTTAAAACAAGAAATAGAACAATTAAAGAAAGAAAATGAAACGCTTAAAAAACAATAGCCATGAGAACGCTAATTATAACTATAGTTGGGTCGTTTCTTTTGCATGGCTTGTTGTTTGCGCAAAGTGGTGGCTATGCAGGCGCACTTACCCACGACAACTATTTTCTAAAACCCTAAAGAATATCTTTCTAACTTATATCAAGCAAAATCAATCATGACATATTGATTGACCGTTCCTTGTTTTCTGAACAAATCCTTGCGGTAAATGGAACGAACTTAGTTACATCCATTGCCTATCCTGATTGGGCTAAAAAGTATAAGACATTCAAACCTCTCATTCAAGCCAAAATGTTTTGCCTGATTTTGACGAATTAAGAGAGATGTCAACATCGTTAAGAAGACACCAAAATGTAGACATGGTGGCAATATTGGATTTTACATTTAAGAGAATAAAACCCGAATCATTAAGTAATGGTGAATTTATTGAAGAAGACTCTTCGCTAAATAACCAAAACGCGACCATAAATTCATATTCAAAGCATGAGCAGGAAAGGAAATTGTTGGGATAACGCAGTAGCTGAAAGTTTTTTTAAAATCTTAAAAGCAGAACTTGTTTATCATCAACATTACAAAACCTTTGAACAAGCAAAAACAGCGATATTTGAATACACGGAAGTCTAGTATAACTGAAAAAGATTACACTCTGCTTTAGGTTACAAAACCCCAATAGAAATGGAACAAATGTTTAATAAAATGAATAATGCAGCGTAGGTCTTATAATTTTTGTCCTAACAAAGGTAGTGGTGGGTTGAATCTTTCGACAAAAGAGGGGTTAGAATTAAAACTGTTTTTTCACTCTATCCAATTCGCGTTTTACATCTTTTTCTTTGATGCTTTCGCGCTTGTCGTGTACTTTTTTACCTTGCGCTAAGGCAATTTCTATTTTAGCCAATCCTTTATCTGTAATAAACATGTGCAACGGAACGATGGTAAAGCCTTTTTGCTGCACACCTTTCGTCAATTTATTTATCTCAGTTCGGTTGAGCAATAATTTTCTGTCGCGCTTAGGTTCGTGGTTGTAGTGTCCGCCTTTGCTGTACTCGTTTATCGTCATGTTGCGGATAAACACCTCTTCTTTCACCACCACACAATATGCTTCCTTTATACTGGCTTTACTTTCTCGTACCGATTTTATTTCGGTGCCTGTAAGCATTATGCCGGCAATGAATTTTTCAATTATTTCGTAATCGAAATAGGCCTGTTTGTTCTTTATGTTTACTTTGTTTTCAGCCACTGTGCGCAAAGATACATAAAACTATTTGCCCGTATTTTCGTTTCAGGGCTAAAGATGTTACCTTTGTAATAGTTGAATTTCATTATCAAATATCGCTATCCATTGATTGGCACGGCTCTGTTGCATGTGTTGTTTTTTATTTACGCTATCAACACCAAAATAACGGAATTCAAATTTCCGAAAGAAGAATTTGAAATGGTGGCAGAGCTTGATTTTACCGAAATGCAACAACAAGAGCAGCAGCAAAATCAACAAGAACTATCTCAGCAAGAATTGTTGAATGCAACGGTAAATGTGTCTCAAAAACAATCTACGTATACCAATGCGATTAACACATCTAAATTAGACAAGCAGGTGGAAGAAGACATGAAAAATTTGGAGAGCAAATTTTTTGAAGAACTGCAAAAAGACAAACCCAAAGACGAGAAGCAAACGCAAACCAAAAATCAAAACACTACCGTTGTAAAAAAAGATGCCGAAAAAAATGACGAAGCTGCTTTGGGTGCCGATGTGTATGCTACGGCTTCTTACGAATTGGAAGGACGTTATGATTTGGCATTACCCGCACCGAGTTACACTTGTCGTAGTGAAGGGCGTGTAGTGTTAGATGTAAAAGTAAATCAAGAAGGACAAGTAAAATCGGCAACGGTAAACAGCTACCGAACCAATACAAAAAACGAGTGCTTAATCAACGCTGCGATTGATTATGCCAAGCGTGCGCGTTTCAACCAAAATTTTAAAGCAACTTCTATGCAAAGCGGTACCATTACATTTGTGTATGCAAGGCAGTAAGTGAGAAGTAAAAGGTATGCTTAGTCTAAAATTTTCTTGTTTTGAATGATGTATCCGAAATTTAGTTGAAGCAGTAGAGATTTTTCTTCGGGGTAAATATATGAAGCAGAAAATCCTAAAGGACCGATTGGAGTTGTAAAAACAAGAGATGATTTAATGATTGGAAAATAACTTAAAAAGTTTTTACTTAACGTAATTGGTTGATTGTTTGTTCCGCTGCGTATATCCACAATAGCACTGTATAGGTACGCTTCGTTTCTTAGTTGTAATTTTGGGCGAATTAAAAATATTTGTTTTAATCCAATTCCTAAATAATTATTGGAACGAAATTTTTCTGAATAAATCACTCTTAATTGTTCTATTGGTTGAAATTGTGAGGAGAAAATAAGAGTTGAAAAGTAGTTTGAAAACTGATAGTTACTTGATAAAACTGCATTGAAATAAATTCCTATGGATAGCTTCGAGTGAAGTTTAAAGTATTTATCGTAGATGAATTTTAGTTTAACCCAATCAAACTGATTATTATCTTCAATTTTTATTAATGAGGTAGAGCCAGAAATGAATCTTTCATTGCCGAGCGTATAATCGAAGTCTGCTTGCAGTAAGGTCCCTAAAGTTGGAAATAATCTATCGTTATGTGATGATTTTGTAAGTGTAGAATTGAAGTTATGCCCTAAAAATCTCACAAAGTCTGTAGTATCCGCAACGGTGAATTCCTCTGTTTGATAATAATTACTAGTGTTATAAAAGTTGGTATATGAGAGGTCGAAATTTGTTGAATTGGTTAAAGGAAGATGAATGGAGGCGCCATAATGATATTCGTTGTAAACAATAAATGATGGTTTTACTTCCTCGAAAAATGTTGCGTAGCTTTTGAAAAAATCCCAGCGATTAATTCCTGCATTTATAGAAAATCCGATAGGGAATTTGCTTGATGGAAGGTCAATTCTGTAATCGCCATAAACAGAACCGTAGAGTTTTCCAAAGTAAGAATTAAAGGTAAGTTGATTTGATGTACGTGTCAACGAACGAAATTTTAATCCAATAAAGCCAGTGTTTATAGGTGATGAAGAGTATATTCCGCCAAAACTTGCCGTTAATTCTTTGTTAAATGTAACATCAAGAACTAAGATATAGTTGTTAGTTTTTGGGTTGTGTTTTATGGTTGGAAAAATGTGCAGAATATTCGGGTCTTCTAATAATCGGAAATAGTTTTTCTTTAGTTCGCTGTAATTAATTTGTTTTTTATCTATTAAGCTCTTTTTTATAAAAAGGGCTTTTTTCGAGCTGATTTTTCCTTTAAAAGCAATAGAGTCTATAATTATTTCATTTTTATTCCATGCATTATATTTTTTTCTTTTATCTGTAATTGATGGATGTAATTCTTTTCTTTCAATAAGCTTTTTGATAGAATCCATCATTTGTAAGGTGGCTGCATATCCATCTTTCATGGCATAAGGAGCATTTTCAAAATCAAACGTACCTACCGAAGTTTTAGGCGATATAACAATTCCATTTTCGCACTGAATTTCGTCACTACTTCGTTCTAGAATTATATTTTTTAATTGAGAAAGAAAGTCCTCATCTTCATATACAATAGTATCGGAAAGATTACACCCAATAATGACATCTGGCATAAAATCATGATATAAAATATCGGAAGGAAAATTATTATAAATACCACCATCGTACATGTATCTTCCATCAACTTTTATAGGCTTCATGTAGAATGGGTAAGTCATTGAGGCACGAACGGCTTCGTTTAAATTACCCGATTTAAAAATGATTGGTTTGTTATTTGATACATCTGAAGCCAAGCATCTAAAAGGAACAAATAATGAATCAAAAGAACAGTTTAACGGATTTTTTTTGCTCAGCAAATTAATTAATTCAAAATCTAAAAGATTGGGAAAAATGTAGTTGGTAGGCAAGAACGATTCGGTTTTGAAGTTTTTAGAAAAATCAATATTTATAAGCGATGCATCTTGCATGTCCGATTTGAAGAAAAATTTATGCTCGTCTTCAATTTCACCATTTGCCATCAGCAAAAACTTTTCGGAAATTAGCAAAGAATCAATTTCGTGTGGAGAATATCCAGAAGCATATAAACTCGCAACCAAAGCCCCAGATGACGTGCCTACAATGTAATCAATTGGAATATTGTTTTCTTCGAGCGCTTTTAAAAAACCCACATGAGCCATGCCAGAAGCACCGCCACCACTTAAAACTACCCCAACAGATTGCGCATTTTGTTTAATGTGAACTAAAAAAACAAAAATAAAAACAAGCAAATATTTTGCGGCAGGAGTTATGTTTAACAATCTTTTCACTTACAACAAAACTAAAATATTTTAGCTTTAGTATGGCATTATTCAAGTAAATTTTTCAACTTAGAAAAATAGTTAGGAGCTTGCAGTAGGCGCGAACCATACCATGAAAATAATTCGCCATCTACCAATAAAATAGTACTGTTAGATAGATTTTTTTTAAGTTCTTGAATATGATTTTCTTTAAACGGATAGGGCTCTGAGGAGAGCAATACCACTTCAGGATTTTTTTGTTTTAGTTCATCAATACCGAATTCAGGATAACGACCGTCAAACACATTTTTTAAGCCAACACGTTTTAGCATGTCGTTTACAAATGTCTCTGTACCACAAGCCATGTAGGGGTTTTTCCAAATTAGATAAGCGCAAGTTTTTGTTGTTGTAAGTGGTTTCAGGTTTGAGAATTCATCGTGTATTTTTTTAATTAATTCATTTGATTTTGAAGATGTATTGGTTATTTCACCTACATCTTTTATCATTTTTAAAGCATCCTCTAAATTGAAAATATTGCTGACGTAAACAGGATATTTTTCGCAAAGTGCCTCCATTTGTTGTTGCTCGTTTTCTTCTTTGTTAGCGATGATTAATTCGGGTTTTAGCGCATCAATGACATCTAATTTTACTGACTTTGTACCACCCACACGTTGTTTGGTTTTAAACCAACTATTGGGATGAATGCAAAATTTGGTGATGCCTACGACTTCATTTTCTAAACCTAAATCGTAGAGTAATTCGGTTTGAGAAGGCACTAATGAAACCATCCGTTTAGGGGGAAAATTTTCTAAACGGATGGTTCTATTTAGTTGGTCGGTAAATAGCATGGTTTTAAGCCATTGCTTGTATCAAGTCGTGGCGAGTGATGATGTGATAATTTTTATCTTCTAAATGCACTAATACCGCAGGAACGTCTTTTGAAATTAATTTAGAAATGTCTTCCAGTTTGGTATTTTTTTCAACAATAGGTAATGGTTTTTGCATTACACTACTTAGTGGTTTATTGATGAAGTTGCTGTCGCCTAACAATGCTTGAAATAAGTGCGAATCATCCACAAAACCAATAAATTCTCCTAAGCTTATTACGGGAACTTGAGAGATAGAATATTTTTTCATTTTAGCCACAGCGTGAGACACCAACTCTTCGCCTTCGCAAGTAACTAAAGGTAAGTCGCGGTGATTTTTAATAAGATCTGCAGCTATTTTTTTGTCTTCTTCCAAAAATCCTCTATCGCGCATCCAATCATCGTTAAAGAATTTACCAACATAGCGGCTGCCATGGTCGTGGAAGAGAACTAC
>JBKHVV010000014.1:0-6552 GCA_046569885.1 Bacteroidia bacterium | reverse complement strand
CCTTCTTTAAATTTATCTTTCATTTGAAGTAATCCTGCAACTGCAGCACCGGCAGAGTTTCCAACAAAAATGCCTTCTTCTTTAGCCAATCTACGAGTCATAATAGCGGCATCTTTATCGGTTACTTTTTCGAAATAATCTATTACATCAAAATCAACATTTGCGGGCAAAATATCTTCACCAATTCCTTCCGTGATGTATGGGTAAATTTCTTTTTCATCGAAAATGCCTGTTTCTTTATATTTTTTAAATACCGAGCCGTAGGTATCAATACCAAAACATTTTACGCCTGGATTTTGTTCTTTCAAATATTTACCAACTCCAGAAATTGTTCCACCTGTGCCTACACCAACAATAAAGTGCGTAATTTTTCCTTCCGTTTGTTCCCAAATTTCAGGTCCTGTGCTTTCGTAGTGTGCTGCACGGTTTGATAAATTGTCGTACTGATTTACGTACCAAGAATTAGGTGTTTCTTTCGCTAATCTTCTTGCTACAGAGTAGTAGGAGCGAGGGTCTTCGGGAGCAACGGCTGTTGGACACACTACCACTTCGGCACCAACTGCACGTAATATGTCCATTTTCTCTTTTGATTGTTTGTCGTTCAACACACAAATCAATTTATATCCTTTAACAATACATGCTAAAGCTAAGCCCATACCAGTATTTCCTGATGTGCCTTCAATTACTGTTCCGCCTGGTTTTAGCAAACCATTTTTCTCGGCATCGTCAATCATTTTTACAGCCATTCGGTCTTTTACAGAGTTACCAGGGTTAGTGGTTTCTACCTTTGCCAACACAGTAGCTTTAATGTCTTTTGTAATCTTGTTTAACTTGATGAGTGGCGTGTTGCCAATCGTTTCTAAAACGTTGTTGTAATATTTCATTTTTTTAAGTGTTATAGTGTTAATGTGTTAGTGTGTTATCGTTTATTATTATTTTCTCGTTAACACTTTAGCACGTTAACACATTCGTACGTTAGTCTATTTTAATGGCTTTAATAATGGACATTTTGTGTATCAATCTTGCTGGAAAATACAAAGCAAAAGTACAAATAATTACTGCTCCAAGATTTATTAAGACGAACCAATTTATAGTCCAATCCATTGGAACTACAGATACAAAATAATTGGCTTGAGGAAGTGTAAATACTTCAAACTTATTTTGAATAAAAATTACCAAATAGGCTAAAATATTGCCCCAGAGCATTCCTTTTAAAATAATTATTCCGCCAAGAGCGACAAATACTTTACTTAAAAACTGCTTGGTTGCGCCCATAGTTTTTAGCAAACCGATGGTTTTTGAACGCTCAATAATTATTACCAAAAGGGTAGAAGACATGTTGATGATGGCAACCACTATTAGCAACGAAATGATGACATATACGTTGGTATCTAACAAATCTAACCATGCAAAAATTTCGGGGTGCTTGTCTAACGTACTCACTACATTAAATAATGGTCCTGTGGATAAAGCGATGTCGTATTTTGTATCTGAAAGTTGGTCGAAATTTTTAAGATTAACTTCAAAACCACCACAGTAATATTTTCCTGTTCCATTTGGGGTGAACGTGCTTATTATTTCACCAATTTCATTGTAGTATCGATTAATACTATCATTGATGTTTTCTCTTTGCAAAGGCATCATACAAATACATTTGGTTTTGTCTTTGATGTTTACGTTTAGTTTAAGAGTTGATGTGTCTGAAAGAGCAAAATTTCCATTGTTGCTCATCAATGATTTTGTGATGACATGAATGGTGGTGTCTTTTTCAGGGCAGAAATACACGCGATTGTTGATGGTGCTAATTTTTTCACTCCATTGGTATTCATATTTGTCTTCATTGCCCAATGTTGTTGCTTCGATGACTAAATTGTTGTCCAAACACTCTTCGCTAACACTTAAAAACGTTTGAATGCCCCATTTATTAAGCCGTTGAAGATGATGAATATCAATCAAAACAAATTTTTGGTCAAACTCTTCCAAGCCTGTTTCGTAAATTCCACCCACAATAAATTTCCGTTCTTTCGGTACATCACCTTCTACGAAATAACCCGAAATTTTATCGCCAATAGTTAAATTTAATTTATTGGCAATAAACTTAGAAATGATGATGCTATCATTCGGAATTTCATAAGAACCAACAGAAAAGGATGTTCCCGCAATTAAATTTTCATTAAAAAAACTCCAATTAAAATCATTGCCAATACCCTTAAATAATGTGCCTTGTATGTTTTTTTCAGCTTTAGAAAATTCTGAGCTATCCTGATTAGCTTGAATAATTCCTGGTTTTATGGCATAGATTTGGATATTACTCACATTGTTCAACTCAGAAATTTCATTATAAAACGATTGATTTACATTCATTCCAGATGATTCGGAAGAGTTGGCAGTAGAAATATTTTTTATATCAATATGAGCACCAAAACCAGTAACCTTATTTCTTATTTCGCGCTGAAACCCTTTAGACACCGAGGCAGAAATAAGCATAGTACATACGCTTATAGCAATGCCAATAATCGCAATGCGAATAATTGGTTTGGACGTTTGCTTACTTTTTTTACCTCCGTAAATGCGTTTGGCTATAAAAAATTCTGTCTTCAACGAGTTAAGTTATTACGTTTTTCTGTAAAAATAATTTTTAATTGTCAGAAAGAAACATACATAAATTTTTTATTTTATTTACTTAAACCTAACAGTAAAATTTATGTAGTTTTGGTTGTGCGAAAATACACAATAGATTTAGCCATTAAAAATTATATGCCAATAACTACCATTTTATTTTTCATCTTGTTGAATTTAACTTCTTGTGCACAACCAGAAAACAAAGCCATTAAAGGTGATTTGGACACACCAAAAGATACGGTAGAAATTTACCAGAAGTTCAAAACCAATATTGTACTGGGCGCGAAACGATTTGACGTTTATAAGCCCTATTTAGAAGGTAAGCGAGTAGCTATAGTTGGCAATCATACATCGGTTGTAGATAGTGTTCATTTGGTAGATTTTTTACTGAATAAAAACATCAACATTGTTAAGGTTTTTGCTCCCGAACACGGCTTTAGGGGTACTGCCGATGCTGGCGAAAAAGTAGAATCAGGTAAAGATACAAAAACAGGTTTGCCTATTATTTCACTTTATGGAAAAAATAAAAAACCAACTAAAGAGCAGTTGCAAGATGTAGATGTGCTGATATTCGACATTCAAGATGTGGGTGCGCGTTTTTACACCTACATTTCTACCATGCACTACGTGATGGAAGCTGCAGCCGAAAATGATAAAAAAGTTATCGTTTTAGACCGCCCAAACCCTAATGGTTTTTATGTGGATGGTCCAATTTTAGACCTGAAACACCAATCGTTTATTGGCATGCATCCTGTGCCTGTAATTCATGGAATGACCGTAGCCGAATATGCCACTATGGTTAATGAAGAAGGTTGGTTAGAAAAAGGAGTAAAATGTGATTTAACGATTGTAACTTGTGAGAATTATGCCCATTCCGATTATTATGAATTACCCATAGCACCATCGCCCAATTTGCCCAATATGGCTGCCATTTATTTATACCCTAGTTTGTGTTTGTTTGAAGGTACCAAAGTGAGTGTAGGTCGAGGAACAGATTTGCAATTTCAAGTTATTGGCTATCCAGAATATTCCGACACTTCTTTTTGTTTTACACCAAAACCCAATGTAGGTGCAAAAAATCCCGATTACAATGGCGAGAAATGTTGCGGATTAAATCTTCAACAATTTGGCGATTTATATTTTAGAAACATTGAGAAACTGTATTTAGATTGGCTTTTGCTGATGTATGAGTCTTATCCCAATAAAAAAGAGTTTTTTAGAAAAGATGGATTTTTTACGTTGCTTGTTGGAAATGAAAATATCCAAAAACTAATTGAACAAGGCAAATCTGTTGAAGAAATTTCGGCTGTTTGGAAAAATGATGTAGCGCAATTTAAAAAAATCCGCAAGAAATATTTGTTGTATGAGGATTTTGAGTAAAAATAACTAGGAATACAATATTATCCCATTATTGAATTTTAAATACTAACAAAATTATATATCTTCGAATTTCAAAAATAATACAGTTTTATGGGCAAAACATTAAAAGCCATTCCGTTAGTTATATTTATTTGTTTTTATGCCAATGGTCTATTTTCCCAATCATACTTGGGATTGAAAGAAAGCAACTATATTGGCGTGTTGGGAGCTGATTTACAACCTGCCTCTATTGCTGACAGCCGTTACATTGTTGATGTAAATATATCTGGATTTGATGTTATAGCTTACAATAGTTATTTAGGACTTAATTCAAGCCTTCTAAAATTGAAAAGTAAAGTTGAAGAACCCGATTGGGAAACCAACTATAAGGATTATCTTACTGAAAATAATAAAGAAAGTCACAGTTTATTTACACGTGTTGATATGAATTTACTTTCTTTCATGGTAAGTCCAAACGATAAAATAGCATTTGGTTTGAGCACTCGATTTAGGGCTTATGCTAATATAGATGGTGTTTCTAATGAATTTGCCAAGTTAATGTACGAAAATTTAAATGTTCCTTCTCTTTGGGAAAAAGATATTTTTAATGATAAGCTAGATGTTCAGGCAATGGCTTGGTTTGAGTATGCCGCAAACTATGCTCAGGTTGTATATGACGAGGGCGATCACTTTGTAAAAGCAGGGGGAAAACTAAAATTACTACAAGGGATAGGAGCAGCCTATGTATTTGTAAATGATTTTGACTATGCTTATCTCAATGCCGATACAATGGCTATTTATAATGTAGATGTTAGCTATGGACACTCAGAAAACATTAGTATTGTCGACAACAACTCATTAGCTTATAAATTTGAATCGAATCCGGGATTAGGTTTAGACCTTGGAGCTGTATATGAATGGCGCCCAGAAGGGTACAAAAATCAAACATTAAAAAAGTTGAAATTTTTTGAAACCGCTCCAAATAAGTATAAACTGAGAGCTGGATTTTCTATTTTAGATATTGGTAGAATTAAATATAAAAAAGGTGGCGAAAGTAACGATTTTAAAGCAAATATAGACTATTGGAATGTGCGTGAAATTGATGTGAATAATGTTATTGATTGGGACACATTGATGAATAGCCTATTTGTAAAGTCTCCAAATAATGAAGAATATTTTAAAATGAATCTTCCAACGGTAATTAATCTTAATGTTGATTATAACTTGTATAAAACATTTTTTGTAAACTTAAACTTGCACAATGCTTTTCAGTTTAAAAAGAACGAAAATAAATCACACGAAATTACTACTTATACTATAAGCCCTCGTTGGGATAATAAATATTTTGGATTCTCATTACCCTTAACTTATAGTTTTCTTGATGGCTTTAGAATGGGAACAGGAATAAGATTAGGCCCTTTATATGTTGGCTCATCCAATATGATTGCGGTATTCAAAAACAAGAACTCTAAAGGTATAGACTTTTACTTTGGCGCAAGAGTACCCATCTTAAAACGCCCACCGAAAGACCAAGGTGATAGTTCGTTTTAATTAACGACAACCTTCTTAGTCATTACTGCACCATCTTTTCTAATTATTACCACGTACATACCATTTGCAACGTTTAATGCAAACTGATTGTTAGAATTATCAAGTTTGTTTGAAAGTACTTTCTCACCCAAAAGATTTACTACTTCAATATCTGCACCGACAAGCGTATTGTCAACATTAATGTTTAGTTGATTGTTATTATAGAAAGCACCAAAGTTTTTGGTGTTTTCTTTTACGGATAAGGGTGAAGTTAACTTCACATTATTGGAAGGATTTGACAAATTATTGGCATTGGCATTTACACCATCAGCCACACTCATCACATAAATTTTATACCACACATCCTCAATAATTAGGTCGCCATCAGTGTCAAGAGTCGTCTCTAAAAAAGTAGCTGTGTATTTAGAGCTACCAGCTTTTGTAACTAGAGTATAGTTGCTATTATTTTCAGCATCATTTATGTTAAACGTATTAGAATATTTGCAAACAAAAACTCTGTATTCGCTTAATGTATTTTCATCTGATGCTTTGCTAAACTCAACGTGTAAATCGGTTGCGTTTTTATTGTTATCAATATCAGAAGCAACAATGTTAGATGCAGCAGATGATGCAATAATTGGTGTAGTAAGTGTAATTTGATTTGATGCAGAAGATAAACTGTTGGCATTAGCATTTACGCCATCAGCCACACTCATTACATATACTTTATACCAAATATCTTCAACAATAATATCGCCATTGGTATCGGTATCAGTTGCTAAATAATTGAGTGTGTATTGAGAAAACCCAGAAGGCGAAACACTTTTATAGTTGCTGTTGGCCTCAGCATCGGTTAATGAAAAGGATGTGCCATCTTTTACTACAAAAGCACGATACTCATCAACAGTAGTTTCATCAGATGCTTTGTTGAAGTTAACTTTTAAATCAGTAGCATCGCCATTGTTTGAAATATCTTGAGCGACAATGCTTGATGCAGTAGAAGAAGCAACGGCCGGTGATGTTAATGTAATTGTTTCTGAA
>JBKHVV010000013.1:0-30132 GCA_046569885.1 Bacteroidia bacterium | reverse complement strand
TTGTTGATGAAGATGTTCCTGGTGGAACAACGGCTTACATGATGCAAAAAGTTTTGGAAGAACAAAAAGGATATTTGTATTTAGATAGCGCTCCAAAAACACTTACGGCAAAAGACCACAGACCACCTTACGGCTCTGACGGAGATTACTTTTCAAAACCAAGTGTAGAAGATATTTTTGAGGCGGTTTATGATATGATGCACGAGTATAACCCTAATCAATATCCTGCTTTGTATTGAAGAAATTTTTAAATAAAACTTTTCCAGAAGCAATTAGCATTTTTTTGTTAGTTGCTTTTTTGTCTTTATTCATCTGTGCTTCATTTTTTGCTCACCCAATTGCCGATGATTTTTCCTATTTACATCTTTCTTCTATAAAAGATTTAAAAACATTTTTAATTGATGAATACCAAAACTGGAGTGGGCGATATTCATCGAACTTAATGGTCTATTTTAATCCTTTTAAGTATGGATTAAATGCTTATAGAGCAACAAGTGTAGTATTTATAATTTTGCTTTTTATTGCCTATTTTTTACTTGTTTCATCACTATTAAAAGAAAATAAAAAGAAGGCTTTTATTTTTTCATTGGTGATGCTTTCAATAACACTTCACAGCATTCCTAACACAGCAGAAGGTTTTTATTGGTTTACAGGAGCCATAACTTATACCTTCGCCTCAATTTTAGCTTTAATTTATTTTGCGCTTATTATCTATTATGTAAGAGGAAAATATTTTTTAAACAAACAGCTTCATTTATTTCTGATGTATATCACCACTCTTTTCATTTGTGGATTTAATGAGGTGTTAACACTCTTTTTAGTTGTGGTATTTTTTATAGCAGCACTAACTTCTTGGTATAATAAAGAGAATCATAGTAAAACTCTTTTCTTATTGTTTCTTTTAAGTGTGGCTTCGTTTACTTTGGTAATACTATCTCCAGGAAGTGCAAACAGAGCAGAAATTTTTGCAGACAATAAAGATTTTGTGAAATCTTTATCAATGGCATTGCTTCAAACACTACGGTTTTTAGCTCATTTTATTACTGCTCCTTTACTTATCATCTCATTTTTGTATATAGGTGTTCACAGAAAAATTTCTGAAACGAATTTAATTTTCAAGCAATCGTTTTACGTCAATAGATGGATAAGTTTATTTCTGCTATTCTTCATCATTTTCATAGCAACTTTTCTGCCCTATTACGCCACAGGAATTTTAGGTCAACACCGCACGGTAAATTTGGCTTACATCTTTTTTATTCCTCTTTGGTTTATCAATCTTAGTGCGTGGATTAACCATTTGCGATTACGAACCTTTGAAATGGGTTCTGCATTAAAAAATAGTTTGATGTTTGTGTTTTTTATCAGCTTATTTTTTACTTCAAATGGCTATGATGTAATAAATGATATCGCTTACAAAAAGCTACACAGCTACGACAAACAAATGAGCAAACGTTATTCAATTATCCATCAACACAAAAAAGATTCTACTGTAAAATTAGAGTTCGCGCCTATTGAAAATCCTCCGAAAACAATTTTTGTTTTAGATATTCAACAAGATTCTACACATTGGATAAATGAAGGTTATCGTTTGTACTTTAAGACCAACGAGCACATAAAAATAAAAGAGTAATGTTTGAAATAAAAATTGCTTCTGTACTAGATAGAGAGAAATTGGTAGCAGAAATTTGGGTAGACAATGTTCAAATTGTAGAAATAATTCAAGAAAACGATGATATCGAAATAGAGTTTTATAACTTACAAGACCAAAGGTTAAACTTTAATGAATTTATGTCTGCTCTAAGTTTAGCTTACGAAAAATTAAAATCCCCCACCAATTAAGATGAGGGATTAAAAAGCAAATTACAAACCTATAAGCCGGATTCTGTCTAGTTCTATCATTTATCTAGCTCCAATTTCACAACAGGAGTCTATCTATCTACCCGCTAGGATTGGTCGAGCAGACCTCAAGCCCTAGCTTATTTGATATTTCAGCGCATAAGGTTTATCCGATACGAATATTACTACCCATATCCGTGAGCTCTTACCTCACGTTTTCACCCTTACCACAACACGTTGTGGCGGTAATTTTCTGCGACACTTTCTGTATTCCGATTGCTCGAAATCCTTCCCGTTAGGAAGTATGCTGCTCTATGCTGTCCGGACTTTCCTCGTTGACATTGCTGCCACCGCGATAGAACGGTTTGTAATTTCATTATTTGTACTTCAACTCTATTTCGGTTGCTCCGTAGCCGTATTCTTGGTAAGAAGCGTCAAAAAAATCGAAATGAGGATAAAATTCTTTTAACTCTTTTCTTATTTCTTGTTTCAACACGCCTTCACCAACGCCATGAATAACCACCATTTTTTTCAACCGTCTACTAATGGCGCTATTTAACGAACGTCTAAAGTTTGCCATTTGCACTTCTAAAATTTGATAATTTTGCATGCCTTTGTGGCTATCAATCAAATTTTCAATATGCAAATCTATCTCCATCATATCCGTTAATTTGGATTTGATGTGATTAAACTTTTTATCTAACGCTTCCGATTTTCGCTTAAAATCATTCTCTTGAAGTTTACTATTTATCTGATGTTCGTCTATTTCGTAATCTTCATCTTTAGCACTTAGCACCAAAGCAGATAGCGCATATTCTTGCTCAAAACCATCGTTATTCTCCACCAAAGCACTTTGTCCATTGATGTTGAGAATAATACCTTCACCTACTTCATGCAAAAAACGAACCTTATCTCCTACTTTAAATACCATTTGATTACAAAAATACGCTCTTTTTGCGAATTTTTTTTTATGTTTATCCCTTAGTAATTTTTGCAAGGATAATGAAGTACGGATTAGTGTTGGTGTTTGCTGTGTTTTTGTCGTTTAATTCAAAAGCACAAAATAAGTTTTCTTTCCCTGTTGATACGGTGATGCATGAGGGTGATTCTATTGTCATTTTCTCAGACAAAACGTGGGAATATCTCAATAAAGTAGATTTTGATGGGGTGCTGAATGAAGGTGTGCTCAACTTTTCTTTAGCCGATTCTTCCTTTAACATGGAGTGGAACAGTGATGTTACCTTCAATCGTCAAAACTATGATGCATTAATGAAAGACTCTTTGTGGTTGTGCACCATTGATAGCATTAACAACGCGTATTGTGTTCCGTTTAGCGGAAGAGTTACTTCTCGTTTTGGAAAACGTGGAAGACGCTATCATCAGGGCATTGACATAGACCTAAACACAGGAGATAGCATAAAATCGGCTTTTGATGGTGTAGTGCGCTACTCTCGGTACAACAGCTCATTCGGATATTTGGTGATTATTCGTCACTTTAATGGTATTGAAACCTATTATGCGCATCTTTCTAAGTTGATGGTGGTTCCTAATCAAGATATAAAAGCTGGACAGGTTATTGGACTTGGCGGAAACACAGGAAAATCGTACGGAAGCCATTTGCATTTTGAAACGCGTTTTATGGATAAACCCTTCGACCCCGAAACAATTTTTGATTTTGAAACGAACGACATTATTGATGAAAACTTAATCATTCACCAAGATATTTTTAAATACAAACATGCCTCTAATAGTGTTGTGAAACCTATGTCAACGCCTACTATTTCTTCAAATGTGTATCACAGAGTACGCTCCGGAGATACGTTGTATGGCATAGCACGAAAACATGGAACTACGGTTCAGAAGATTTGTCAACTTAACAATATAAAGTCAAGCAGTACGTTAAAAATTGGAAGAACACTTCGCGTGAAATAATGATGCGTGAAATACTTGCTGAAAAGAAGGAATAAATAAAATCAATAGTGTTTTTTGAAAGTATTTCTTTTAGCGCAATTTTAAATCTCTTAACTTTACAGCGTGTCAAAACCATTTTACGATAAATCATTTAAGCTGGGCGTTTTAGGCGGTGGACAATTGGGTAAAATGCTTATTCAAGAAGCGGTAAACCTTAACATCAATGTATGTGTGTTAGAACCTTTTGCCGATGCACCATGTAGCAAATTAGCAGCCGAATTTACCGTTGGCTCTATTACCGATTACGATACCGTTTATCAATTTGGAAAAAACAAAGATATAGTTACCATAGAAATTGAAAACGTAAACATTGAAGCACTGAAACAACTACAAAAAGAAGGTGTAAAGGTTTTTCCTTCTCCCGAAATTATTGAACTCATTCAAGACAAAGGATTACAAAAAGAATTTTATACCCAACACAACATACCTACTGCGCCTTACATTTTAGTAAATAACAAGAAAGAAGTTAGCGAGCATTTAGCAAAATTTCCGTTTGCACAAAAACTAAGAAAAGGCGGTTACGATGGCAAAGGTGTGCAGCTATTAAAATCTGAAAGCGATTTATCAAAAGCATTTGACGCACCATGTGTGTTAGAACAATTGGTTGATTTTGAAAAAGAATTAGCCGTGATTGTTGCTCGCAACGAGCAAGGCGAAGTAGCTACCTTTCCTGTGGTAGAAATGGAATTTAACCCAGACGCCAACTTGGTAGAGTTTTTATTTTCTCCTGCAGATGTTAGCGAAACTATAAGCAACAACGCCCGTGAAATTGCAGTAAACGTAGCCAAGGCATTTAACTTGGTGGGCATTTTAGCCGTAGAATTGTTTTTACTTAAAGATGGTAGCATTTTGGTAAACGAATGCGCACCACGTCCGCACAACAGTGGCCATCAAACCATTGAAGGCAACTACACTTCGCAATATGCACAACATTTGCGTTCTATTTTAAATCTTCCGTTAGGAAATACCGATATTAAATTGCCTTCGGTAATGGTAAACTTGTTAGGCGAAAAAGGGTTTTCGGGTGCAGCCAACTACGAAGGATTGGAGGCGTGTTTGCAAAAAGAAGGTGTGTACATTCACCTGTACGGAAAAACCGAAACCAAGCCCTTTAGAAAAATGGGACACGTAACCATTGTACATAAAGATTTAGAAAAAGCGAAAGAAAACGCTTACTTTGTAAAACGAACCTTAAAATGCAAAGCATGACTATAGAAGTAGGAATTATCATGGGCAGCAAATCGGACTTGCCTGTAATGCAACAAGCAGCCGATGTGCTAAAAGAATTGGGCATTGGCTACGAACTCACCATTGTATCGGCACACCGCACACCCGAGCGTATGTTCGACTATGCCAAAAATGCCCACACCAAAGGCATTAAAGTAATTATTGCAGGTGCTGGTGGTGCTGCGCACTTACCCGGTATGACGGCTTCGTTAACGCCACTTCCGGTTATTGGTGTTCCTGTAAAATCAAGCAATAGCATTGATGGGTGGGATTCGGTATTGTCTATTTTGCAAATGCCTGCGGGTGTACCTGTGGCTACTGTTGCTTTAGATGGCGCTAAAAATGCAGGTATTTTGGCCGCGCAAATTATTGGTGCTTCTAACCCCGAAGTGCTAAAACGCATCATCACTTACAAAGAAGACCTTAAAGCCAAAGTGCTAGACATGGTGAAGAATTTGAAGTAAACTCAAACTTATTTTTACACAAAAAAAAGCAACGTTATGTTGCCTTTTTGTTTGCTTTGAAATATGTTATGATAGAAAGATTTATCCTTTTATTTTACTCGTATTGCAGTAAATGTATCTTTTTTACTTTTAATTGATTGATAAACGAACTTATCATTTGTAAATACTAGAATTTTAAACACATTCATACTTGTTCCAAGCAGTTTGTCTTTATAAAGATTTAAAAGATCTCCATCTATTTTCCAAGTCCCTTTTGCGGTCTTGCCATCGGCATATTGTATTTTATAATCTCCTGTTTCGAATAACCAAAGTTCACTATTTTCATCTTTCCAATGCCCAGTAAGCATTTCTTTGGTTGGAGTTAACGATGTCACTTCTGTTTTTGGTTCTTGCTTCTTTGGATCTTCTTTTTTAACTTCAGATAATTCTATCCCTAAATTTTTAGAACATAACGTTAAGGTTGTCTCTCTTATTTTTTTTATTTCAATTTCAATTTTATTCTGATATTCCACTTTTGTGTACTTCTTTGTAATTTCATCAAGATAACAGAGACTGATACTTTCTTTTTGTTCTGTTGATAAATTTTGATATTTAACAATATAACTCATGCATTCATTATAAATATTATTTCTATCATCCTTTGTCCAATCGGTTGACTGAGCAAAGCCTTGAAAGAATAAAAATGACACTAAAAAGAAAAGAATAATGCACTTTTTCATGTTTTACAGTTTTTTTTATAATTCAGTTAATGTTCATTCACTAATTTTATAACCTCGTCAATATTTAATTTTGTGATAATTGAAGGGGCAAAAGTACGAGAATTATAAGACTCAATGTTGATGGAAGTTAAAACCATATTATTATCAACCTTCGTTGTAATTGTAGTAATATGGTCGGTATTGAAGTAAATGTTGTGCTCTTCTTTTTTTAAATCATCACTAAACCAACCCATAAGTTGTATTATTTTAGCCATTTTGTTAAGTTTTTAATTTCAATTTTTCTAACTATATAATTCTCATTTTGATACAAATATAAAAAACATTTTTGAATGGATGTGTTTAGTTAGTACCCCTTCGTCCGCCTAAGGTGGACACTTCCCCTACAAGGGGAAGACTTAAAAAAACTAATTGTAATAAGGAATCCAAACAATCACAAAAGCTAAAACTGAGATTACAATATAATTCAGGTATTTTTAAAAGAAATTTTTAATCTCTTAAACCATTAAAAAAATTGAAACCCTAAAACTTCACCTCAGGTGCTTTCTCAGAACCTTCTTCGCTAGCGAAACGTTCTTTTTGCGTAAACCCACCAAAGCCAGCAATCATGCTATTTGGGAATTTTCTGATATAGGTATTAAAGTCGTTTACCGTTTCGTTGAAACGCTTACGCTCCACAGCAATGCGGTTTTCAGTACCTTCTAATTGAGACTGCAACTCTAAAAAGTTTTGATTGGCTTTCAAATCAGGATAGTTTTCTACTACCAACAACAACCTCGACAAAGAAGACGACACTTGACTTTGCGCTGCTTGAAATTCTTTCATTGTTTCAGCATCCAATTTTGATGCATCAATATTCATAGACGTAGCTTTTGCTCTCGCTTCTACCACACCTTGCAACACTTCTTTTTCGTGAGAAGCATAGCCCTTAACTATGTTTACCAAGTTAGGTATAAGGTCAGACCTGCGCTGATACTGAGTTTCAACATTACTCCAAGCGGTCTTCACACCTTCTTCTTTTGCCACCATGCCATTATAGCGACCAACCGCCCAAAACACTATTAATACAACAACGCCTAATATTATTAATAAATTTCTTGTGGATGCTTTCATTTTTTGTAGTTTTATCTTGTTAATTTAGTTTTCTTTATCAAAAATACACAATTGAATCGTTTCTCATTAAAATATATCTCTGTTTTATTTTCAATCGCTGCACTTTTTAGTCATGCACAGATAGAAATTCCTTCTCTCAACAATCGTCCCATTGTAGATATGGCAGACATTTTGTCGGAAACGGAAGAAAACTCGCTCAACCAAGAACTCATGGCTTTTGCCGATTCTACAGGCAGTCAAATTGCCATACTAATCGTTACCGACCTTGATGGCGAAGCGATTGAAGAATTGGGTATTCGCACCGCAGACGAATGGAAAATTGGCAGAAAAGGCATTGACGATGGCGTTATCATCATCGTGGCAAAAAATGATAGAAAAGTACGTCTTGAAGTGGGTTATGGTTTGGAAGGCGCTTTAACCGATGCTTTGTCAAGACGCATCATCGAAAACATCATCGTTCCAGATTTTAAAAACGGACAATTTTATTTAGGATTAAAAGAAGCTTCTCACGCCATTATGGCGATAATTAAAGGCGAAGAATTTCCTGAACACGTTGCTTCTAAAAGTGAATCCGACAATTTTATTGGAACACTATTATTCCTCACGGTCATTACTATTTTCATCTCAATAATTTTTACCGGATTTATTAAAAAGAAACCCATTGCAGCCATAATTACACTTATTATTGGTGTTGTAGTTGGCTTGTTTGTAGTAAGCATCTTAAAGGGATTTATCGCTGGAATTTTAGCAGCTCTATTTAGATTACTAATGAGCTTTAACGATAAAAACAGAGGCGGTGGCTACACCAGACGCAGCGGTGGTTGGTATTATGGTGGCGGAAGCAGTAGCTTTGGTGGTGGTGGTTTTGGCGGATTTAGCGGAGGAGGCGGTGGCTTTGGTGGCGGTGGCGCATCAGGAAGTTGGTAAAAAGAGTGCAAGCGTACGAATGTGTTAACGTATTAGCGTTTATTAAAACTATAACACGTCAACACACTAACACTTTAACACGTTTTAAAAAATGATTAATTTATCAGACATAGAAAAACAACACATTGAAGATGCTATAAAGCACTTGGAAAAAACAACTTCGGGTGAAGTGGTGGTTTACATTGCCAAGCAATCGCACAAGTACCTAAAAGGTATGTGGATTTCTATTGCATTGGCTGCTGTTATTGCTTTGGTAGTTATTTCCGTTTTAAGTTGGATGTGGCTACTTAATAGCAATTTTGGTGCTTCGCAAACTACTATGATTACACTATTTGCCATGTTTGCCGCTGCTTGTGTTACGTATTTCATTCCGCGTTTGCGTTTGTATTTTGTAAACGATGAAGACATTGATGAAGAAGTATTACAAAAAGCACAAACCGTTTTTCTTTCAGAAGAAGTCTTCAACACCAAAGACCGAACAGGCATTCTCATTTTCATTTCTCAACTCGAACACAAAGTAATGGTGTTGGGCGATAAAGGCATCAACCAAAAAATTAATCAAGAAGATTGGGAAACTATTTTGAACACGGTGATTGCAGGCATCAAACAAAAAACCATTGCCACAAAATTGACAGAAGCTATTGGCTTATGCGAAAAATTATTGCTCAACAATGGCTTCAATGTTCAAAACAATGACGTAAATGAATTGGCTAATCATGTGAGGGTTGAGGAATAGTTAATAGTGAAAAACTAAAAATGAATAGTAAAAAAATAGGACGAGTAGTATTATTGAAATATTGTATTATCTCATTAATAGCAATCTTTATAATACCCATCATTATTGGAATTATTTTAAAGATATTTACAAATAATGAAATTAGTATTGTCGCCTTTTTTGAAAACATATCAATTGACCTTCAAGACAATTTACTTTTTACTATTATACAGTTTTTTGTTACACTGACTTTGATTTGGTTAATTGGAGGAATAACAGGAAAACTGATTCTTGATAAGAATAAGTCAAAATTTCTGATAGGCAGTTTAGCATTTTTTACTTTATGGATTTTTCTTTTTATTAGTTGTGCTATAACTACAGAAATAGAAAAACTAATTCTCTCTAAATATTATGAATTTACTTCAGGATTTCTTGGTTGGGTTTATTTTGGTTTGCTACAATTCTTAATACTTGGTTTAATTCATGGACTTATAATGGGTTATTTTTTAGGTAAAGACATCGAAAAAAGAGGAAAGAATTAATCTCAAAACAACTTCAATTGCTTTTCTTTGTTTTGATAAAACAACTCTAAATTGTAATCGGGCAAAGTGCCTTTAATGTACTTTTTTCGGTAAAGGTGAAACACATCTTTTATTTGTTTAGAAATATTTCCCTCACCACGCATGCGTTTTTTAGCACGGTAGTCAAACAACTCACCATCGTGGCATTCGCGAATTTGATTGAGCACCTTCTCTGCCCTATCCAGAAAATTCGTTTCCAGCCAATTGGTAAATACATCGGCAATAGCACCATTCAATCGGGCAATGGTATAGCCAGCACTTACTGCGCCTAACTCACCAACGGTTTTTAGTATGGTAGGTATTTCGTGGCTGTTCAACGCAGGAATAATGGGCGCCACCATCACATTTACAGGAATGTTTTTTTGCGTCATCAGTTCCAACGCTTTCAACTTATTTTTTGCCGATGACGTGCGTGGCTCTAACACTCTGCGCAAATCATCATCAAACGTAGTGATGGACAAACTCACATGCACCAAATTATCTTTGGCTAATTGTTCCAACAAATCAATGTCGCGTAAAATCAACGCGTTTTTAGTAATGATGCTTACAGGATGTTTGTACTTAACGCATAATTCTAGCAATTGACGCGTAATTCCTAATTTACGTTCTATGGGTTGGTAACAATCGGTATTGCCCGAAAGCATGATGGGCAGCACTTCCCATTTCTTTTTGTTAAACTCCTTTTCCAACAACTCAGCTGCATTTTTTTTGACTAAAATTTTGCGTTCAAAATCTGTTCCTGCGCTATACCCCCAATATTCGTGGCTCGGACGCGCATAGCAATACGTACAACCATGCTCACAACCTTGATAAGGATTCATCGAATAGCGAAAACCTAAATCAGGGCTATCAATTTTATTCACGATGGTTTTAGGAAACACTTCAATAAATTGGGTACGTTCAGAAAAAATAGCTTCACCTTCTTCCGCTAAAAGTTTATCAATATAGTCTCCATCAGGAACTATTTGGTGTTGCTCAAAACGATTGTGCGGCTTTACATACGAGCCACTGCCTTTTATATAAACGGATTTTGCCAAGATTGAAAAATCTTTCACTAAATTTATGGATTCTTTTTAGAAAAAAATTTGGAAGTGTAATTTTTTTTTCTAAAATTTACGTTTCGCTTTTCGACAAACGGCAATTTAACTTTTTCTAACAGGTTAAAGAAGGCACCTAATAAGCTGTTTTAAATTCAAAAATAAAATTAAATAAAAATGGAAATTTTGGAAAAAATCCCTCAAGTAAAAAATTACATCAACGGACAATTTGAACGCAATGGACAAAAAGAAATGAATGTGTATAGTCCGCTCGATGGAAGTGTAATTTCTACACTGCCTATCTCAACCTATGATGATGTTGATAAAGCGGTAAAAGCCGCTCAAAAAGCATTTCCTCTTTGGTCGGGAATGACTTATAAAGAAAGAGTGCAAATCTTTTTTCGTTATCGCACTTTGCTCGAAAAAAATATGGATGAGCTTACCCGTTTGGTAAACCTGGAAAATGGAAAAATCTATGACGAAGCCAAAGCCGAAATAGAAAAAAGTATGGAATTATGCGAGTTTGCGGTATCTATGCCTCAAATTGTTGCCAACGAAGTGCAGGAAGTAAGTAAAGGCGTTGAGTGCCGCATTGAAAAAAAACCTTTGGGAGTTGTGGCTTCAATAGCCCCATTTAATTTTCCGAATATGGTTCCTCATTGGACAATGCCCAATGCATTGGTGCTCGGAAACTGTATGATTTTAAAACCATCAGAATTGGTTCCTCTCAGCGCTATGCGTATGGCAGAATTATTAAAAGAAGCTGGACTTCCCGATGGCGTTTTTAATATTGTAAACGGAGGAAAAGAAGTGGTAGAAGCCATTTGCGACCATCCCGAAATTAAAGCAGTATCTTTTGTTGGTTCTACTAAAGTTGCACAGATTGTCTACCGAAGAGCAACATCAAATCTCAAGCGATGTGTTGCTTTGGGCGGAGCAAAAAATCATTTACTCGTATTGCCCGATGCACATTTGGAAATGACGGCATCGAATGTAGTTGCATCTATGTCGGGCTGTGCCGGACAGCGTTGTATGGCAGCAGCCGTTATGGTTGGTGTTGATAAAGTTCAGCACATCATTGATAAGATGGTGGAAGAAGCTAAAAAAATTGTTCCAGGAAAAAATTTGGGTTCAGTTATCAGTAAAGAAGCCAAAGAAAGAATAGAAAAATACATCACCGAAGCCGAAAAAGCAGGTGCAAAAATTTTGGTGGATGGAAGAAATGCAACCGTTGCTGGAAAAGAAGGCGGTTTCTATGTTGGTCCTACCATTATTGATTATGTTACTCCCGATATGAGCGTAGCAAAAGAAGAAATTTTTGGTCCTGTAATTTCCATTATTCGTGCAAAAGATTTGGACGAAGCTCTACAAATTGAAAACAGCAATCCTTATGGAAATGCTGCTGCTGTGTTCACACAAAGCGGTGGATTAGCAAGACAAGTAATGGAAAAAGCATCGGCAGGAATGATTGGTGTAAATGTGGGTGTGCCTGTTCCTAGAGAACCGTTTTCATTTGGCGGATGGAACGATTCGAAATTTGGTGTGGGAGATATAACAGGAAAAAGTTCCATTGAATTCTGGACTCAAAACAAAAAAACTACCATCAAGTGGAATCCCGAAGCTAAAACCAATTGGATGAGCTAAAAATTAGTTACTAATTGAAAATTGATAATTAAAAATGAAAACACAGAGAACAAAAAGTAATTAATTATGTCTCGCAAAAACGCTAAGGCGCAAAGAAGATGAGTGAAAATGAATTGTCAAAAATAATTGTGAATACCGCTTTTCACATCCATACTAAGTTGGGACCCGGTTTGTTAGAGTCGGTTTATGAAGAAATTATATATTACGAATTATGCAAACAAAAATTAACTATGGAGAGACAAAAAGGAATTCCCGTTGTTTGGGACAATTTAAAAATGGATTTGGGCTTCAGGTCTGATTTAATTGTGGAAAGAAAAGTAATCATAGAAATAAAATCGGTAGAAGCCATTGCACAGGTTCATCCAAAACAATTAATGACTTATTTGAAACTGACAGGAGTAAAACTAGGACTGCTTATCAATTTTAACGAATCATTAATTAAAAATGGAATAACCCGAGTTGTAAACAACTTATAGCACTTTGCGTCTTAACGCCTTTGCGAGAAAATATTTTAAAAATAAAAAATAATATTATGAGCATGACTATAATGAAATCAACAAGCATACAAAACAATCTCGACTACACACTTTTCTCTTGGTCGAAACAAGCAGGACTAAATCCCATTGATGTAGATTATGCGAAAGGTGTCTATGTATATGATAAAGATGGAAAAAAATACATTGATTTTTCATCGCAGTTGATGAATGTAAATATCGGGCACGGCAACCAGCGCATTACCGAAGCCGTTGCAAATCAAATGAAGCAGGTGAGTTATGTTTATCCAGGAATGGCAACGGAAGCAAGAGGATTGCTCGGAAAAAAATTAGCCGAAATAACACCCGGTAATTTAACCAAATCGTTCTTTACGCTTGGCGGTGCCGAAGCCATTGAAAATGCCATTAAAATAGCACGAATCTATACCAAGCGTCATAAAATTATTTCGCATTATCAATCGTATCATGGAGCTACTTATGGAGCCATGTCGGTTGGTGGTGACCCTCGCAGACATCCCTCCGATAGTCAGGCAGCGCCTAATTTTATTCATGTCGAAAATCCTTATTTCTATCGCTGTCCTTGGGGAAGTAAAACGATTGAAGAATGTGGCGAAAATGCATTAGCACATTTGGAAAGAGTTATCAAATATGAAAATCCTGATAGCGTTGCAGCTATTTTGTTTGAAGGAGAATCGGGTTCTTCGGGATGTATAAAATATCCGCCTAACTATTGGCAAAAATTACGCGTATTAGCTGATAAGTATGGTATTTTGTTGATTGCCGATGAAGTGATGAGCGGTTTCGGACGCACGGGAAAGTGGTTTGGTGTTGACCATCATAATACCACTCCCGATATTATGTGCGTTGCAAAAGGATTGACTTCGGGATACATTCCATTAGGAGCAACCATTGTTACCGATAAAATCGCCAAACACTTTGATGAAAATGTTTTGGCAGTTGGATTAACCTATTCCGCACATGCCGTAGCTTGTGCTGCAGCCATTGAAAATATTAAAATCATGGAAGAAGAAAACATGATTGAAAATGCTGCTAAAATGGGAACTTATATTGAACAACAAGTTGAAAAATTAAAAGACAAACATCCGTCTATCGGAGATTTTAGAAATACAGGATTGTTGGGTTGTATTGAATTAGTAAAAAACAGAAAAACCAAAGAACCTGTAACACCGTGGAATGCAAAACCTGCAGAAATGGAAGTAACCAATAAAATGGCAGCAAAAGTCCGCGAATTGGGAATGTTCACATTTGTTCGCTGGAACTGGATTTTTATTGCACCTCCTTTGTGTATTAATAAAACTGAAATAGATGAGGGCTTGGATATTATTTCAAAAGTAATTTCTATTGCAGATGAAACTTGTAAATAATTAAAAATTAAAAGTTGAAAATTTAAAATTGAATTTTCTCTTTAAACTTTAGACATTAAACTTTGAACTTGTGAATAAAGAAATAATAGAACTCAACGAAGACCTTTCTTCATCTTCTCTTTACAGTGAAGACCTTGCTCCTGTTCCTAAAGCAAAAAGGACATGGAACACATGGCACTTAGCTGCGCTGTGGGTAGGAATGGCGGTTTGTATTCCAACGTATCTATTGGCTTCTTACATGATAAAATCAGGATTAAATTGGGTAGAAGCTCTTCTGATTATAGGTTTGGCTAATTTAATCATCACAATTCCTATGGTGTTGAACGGACACGCTGGAGTAAAATACGGCATTCCATTTCCCGTAATTGGCAGAGCATCGTTCGGTACAAAAGGAATTCACATCGCATCCATTGTAAGAGGAATTGTTGCATGCGGTTGGTTTGGCGTACAAACATGGATTGGCGGACTTGCCATATATGCTATTTTTAATGCTGCAACAGGAAATGTGGCTTCCTCAGAATTATCCATCGGACAGTTTATTTGCTTTTTTATTTTTTGGATTATCAACATGTATTTTATCTGGAAAGGAACAGAAAGCATAAAATGGCTTGAAGTTTATTCAGCACCAATTTTAATAGGTATGGGAATTATTTTAATTGGATGGGGAGCATATAAAGCAGATGGATTTGGCATTGTTCTCAAACAAAGTACCCAATTAGAAAAACCTACGGCTGTAATTTCACAAACCGAAAGTGGCGCATTTATTCAAATAAATCCGATAACCGATTTAAAAGGAAATCCAAAAGCAAGCGAATATCAAATCACATTAAATGGTAAATCATTGGGCTGGGAAAAAATTGTTTCTAATAAAATTCCCATTCAACAACTCAATAACGACAGCTATCAAATTCAACTAAGAAATGAAAAACATACTTCTTCTTTAGTTCCTGTACCACTTGACGAAAAAAAATCAAGCACATCAAAACTGTGGAGTTATATTTTGTGGCTCACGGCAATGGTAGGTTTTTGGGCAACCATGTCGTTGAGCATAGCCGACATTACTCGTTATGCTACATCACAAAAATCGCAAGTTGCAGGACAATTTATCGGATTGCCGGGCACTATGATGCTTTATTCATTTGTAGGAATTTTTGTTACCTGTGCAGCCGTCATAAACTTTGACGATATTTTAATTGCTTCCGATGCACCTTGGGATCCCGTTTCACTCTTAGCAAGATTTGAAAGCCCAACAGTTGTTATTATTTCGCAAATTTTTATGTTGATAGCAACCCTGAGCACCAACATTGCAGCCAATGTAATTGCCCCTGCCAACGCATTTTCAAACCTTATTCCAAAGAAAATAAGTTTCAGAACAGGAGGTTTTATCACTGGAATTATTGGAATTATTATTTGTCCTTGGCTGCTAATGGATGAAATTAGCAGCATTCTCATTTTCATCAGCGGATTACTTGGTCCTGTTCTGGGAATTTTACTCTCCGATTATTTTTTAGTTAGAAAAAAAAATATTGTTTTAGTGGAATTATTCAAAGAAAATGGTATTTATGCCTATTCATCGGGCTTTAATTCCGCAGCAATACTATCACTTATTGCAGGAATAAGCGTTGCTTTAATAGGTTTTTGGATAAAAGAATTGGAATTTTTGTACTCTTTATCATGGTTCACAGGATTTACAATATCGTTTTTTCTGTATTATTTTTTAATGAAACGAACCCGATTATTAGGAATTAAATGAGTATTAAAAATCAAAGGACGACTATTAAAAATTGAAGAATGGTCATTAAAAATTAAAGGGCAACCTTTAAAAATTGAAGGATAACCATTAAAAATTAAAGGAAATCCTTTAAAAGTTAAAGGACAACCTTTAAAAATCAAGGAAAAACCTTTAAAAATTGAAGGACAACCCTGAAAAAAACAAGGAAAACCTTGTAAAAATGAAAGAAAAAGGAAATGAAATTCAAAGTTTAAAATTTAAAGTTTAAAGTAAAAATGTCTGCAATCGAAAAGTTTGAGGATTTAAAAATTTGGCAAAGCGCAAGAGAATTGTGTAAAGAAATTTATATCCTTTTGAAAACTGAAAAATTTTCTAAAGATTATGAATTAGTAAAGCAAATAAAAAAATCAAGCGGTTCTGTCATGGACAATATAGCTGAAGGATTTGAACGTGGAGGAAGAAAAGAATTTTTACAATTTTTGAGCATCGCAAAAGCATCTTGCGGAGAAGTTAGGTCGCAACTTCACAGGGCATTTGACCAAAATTATCTTTCTCAAGATAAATATGATTTATTAATAAACAACTGTACAGAATTAAGCAAGATGATTATGGGTTTTATTAAATATTTGAATGAATCAGAACTAAAAGGTGTTAAGTATAAATAATGTTGAACTTTAAACAAACTTTAAACTTTGGACTTTAAACTTTAAACTATAATGTCAGTATTAATAAAAAACGGAAAAGTTGTTACTGCATCAGAAGAATTTAATGCTGATGTTTATGTAGAAGGAGAACAAATTGTTGCCATCGGAAAAAACTTAAATTATAAAGCATCAACAATTATTGATGCAACCGATAAATTGGTTTTCCCAGGAGGAATTGACCCGCATGTGCATCTTGCCATGCCATTTATGGGTACTCATTCCAGCGATGATTACACAACAGGAACACGCGCTGCACTCTTCGGAGGAACTACTACGGTTATAGATTTTATTCTTCAAACACAAAAAAAATCTTTACATGATGCACTGAAAGAATGGCAAGGTCGTTCTGACGGAAATGCAGTAGGAGATTATTCTTTTCACATGGCAGTTACCGATTTCAATGATAATGTCTCCAAGGAAATTGTTCAGATGATTGAGGAAGAAGGAATCACTTCTTTCAAAACATTTATGGCTTACAAAGGAGCTTTGATGATTGATGATGGACAAATGGTACAACTAATGAAAGTGGTAAAAAAGCACGGAGGATTAGTTACTGTTCATGCCACCAACGGTGATATGATTGATTCACTTATTGCAAAAAACCGCGCAGAAGGAAATACAAAGCCGATTTATCATTATTTATCGCAACCTGAAATTACCGAAGCTGAAGCATCCGCACGATTTACCGATATGCTCCACTACACAGGATGCCCCGGATATATTGTTCATATGACTTGTGAAGGTGCGTTAAATGCTGTTCGCAGAGCAACCTTGCGCAACCAAAAAGTTTTTGTAGAAACATGTTCGCAATATTTGATGCTCGATGCATCGCTGTATGAAAAAGATTTTGAAGGAGCAAAATGGGTGATGAGTCCACCGCTTCGCGAAAAGAAAGACCAAGAAGCACTATGGGCTGGAATCAATCAAGGGCTCGTGAATGTTGTAGGAACCGACCATTGTCCGTTTATGTGGGAGCAGAAAAAAATGGGAGAAAAAGATTTTTCAAAAATTCCGAATGGACATCCTGCCATTGAACATCGCATGGAATTTATGTTTTCGGAAGGTGTAAAAAAAGGAAAAATTACCTTACCAAAATTTGTAGAAGTTACATCAACGAATGCTGCAAAAATTTTTGGAATGTATCCACATAAAGGAACGATTGCCATTGGGGCTGATGCAGATTTGGTAATTTTTAATCCCGATAAAAAACATACAATTTCTGTGAAAACCCATCATATGAATGTTGATTACTCAGGATATGAAGGTTGGGAAGTAACAGGAAAAACAGAAACCGTTTTACTAAGAGGAAAAGTAGCCATCGAAAACAACGAGTGCAAACTTGAAAAAGGATATGGAAAATTTATTAAGAGAAATAAAACATCGTTAACTATATAGAACGCAGATGACACAGATGATTATGATGTTCGCAGATAAATCATATTATAATCATAAGAATCCGCGTCATCCGCGTTCCATTGAAAGAAAGATTGTAAATAAACACATATAAGTATGCTAAAAAATGATAATTATAAACACTCGGAAATAACTGAAAAGATTATCAGGGCATTTTATAAGGTATATAATGCTTTGGGATATGGTTTTTTGGAAAAAGTTTATGAAAATGCGCTTTTTATTGAACTAAAAGAAATGGGATTTTTTGTGGAAAAACAAAGACTTATTGAAGTTTTTTATGAAAATCAAAAAGTTGGAGATTATTATGCGGATTTAATAGTAAATAAAGTAGTGATTATAGAATTAAAGGCTGCAGAGTCACTTTGTGAAGAACACGAATTTCAACTTATTAATTATTTAAAAGCAACAGAAATTGAAGTCGGATTATTATTGAATTTTGGAAAAAATCCTGAATTCAAACGGAAAGTATTTTCAAATCAAATAAATCTTAAACAATCTGCGTCATCTGCGTTCGAATAATAATAATTTATAACTCAAAAACTCATAATTTAAAAATAATATGGCACGAAAAATTAAATCAGGACTCATACAAATGAGCCTTCCAATGACAGAAGGAGAAGGAACCATTCAGGAAATATGCGAAGCAATGTATCAAAAACATATTCCTTTTATTGAAGAAGCAGGAAAAAAAGGAGTACAAATTCTTTGCTTGCAAGAAATTTTCAATACTCCGTATTTCTGCCCCGGACAAGATAAAGCTTGGTATGCTTCAGCAGAAGCAGTTCCCGGACCTACCACCGAAAAACTTGCGGTATATGCTAAAAAATACAATATGGTAATTATCGTTCCTATTTATGAAAAAGAACAAGCAGGTGTGCTTTACAATACTGCTGCCGTTATTGATGCTGATGGAACATATCTCGGAAAATATCGCAAGAATCATATTCCGCATACATCCGGATTCTGGGAAAAATTCTTTTTCAAACCCGGAAATCTGGGCTATCCTGTTTTTCAAACCAAATATGCCAAAGTAGGTGTTTATATTTGTTATGATCGTCATTTTCCTGATGGAGCAAGATGTTTGGGATTAAATGGCGCAGAAATCGTTTATAATCCATCGGCCACAGTTGCAGGATTGAGCGAATATTTATGGAAACTGGAACAACCTGCACATGCAGCCGCCAACGGATATTTTATGGGATGTATCAATCGTGTGGGAGAAGAAAAACCATGGAATCTCGGAAAATTTTATGGTCAATCTTATTTTGTGGATCCGCGCGGGCAAATTTTTGCGCAAGCATCGAGAGATAATGATGAATTATTAATTGCAGAATTTGATCTGGATGTGATTGATGATGTTCGTTCCACCTGGCAATTTTTCAGAGACAGAAGACCGGAAACTTATGGAAAGATTGTAGAATTGTAAATTGATAATTGATAGTGGAAAGTTGATAATTAAAAATGGATAAAAATATTGTTAAAAATAAAAGCTTTTTGTTTGCAATCAGAGTTGTAAATCTATACAAACACCTCTCTGAGAAAAAGAAAGAAATTATTTTATCCAAACAGTTATTGCGTTCAGGTACAGCAATAGGAGCTTTAGTGAGAGAAGCGGAACATGCCGAAAGTAAAGCAGATTTTATTCATAAACTTTCCATTTCACTAAAAGAAGCTAACGAAACCCATTATTGGATTGAACTTCTTTACAAAACAAATTATCTAAACGAAAAAGAATTTTCAGATATAGAAAAGGATGTAACAGAACTGATAAAATTGCTTGTTTCTATTATCAAATCCTCAAAACAAAAAACATAATTATTAATTTTCAACTATCAATTTTCAATTAACCTTATGGCTGAATACAAAAAACCTACTACCGAAGCAGAATTTGAAAATAATTTCGCTCAGAAAAAACCATTAATGAATCCGACAGAAGCTTTTTTCGAAAGTTCACGCTGTTTGTTTTGTTATGATGCACCTTGTATGAATGCTTGTCCAACGCATATTGATATTCCTTTGTTCATCAAACAAATTCATACCGGAAATGTAGAAGGAGCGGCAAAAACCATTTTTGATTCCAATTGGATGGGAAATGCCTGCGGAAAAATTTGTCCTACCGGAGTTTTATGCGAAGGAGCTTGTGTCTACAATCACCAAAATGTAAAACCAATTGACATTGGTCGTTTGCAAAATTATGCAACGGATAAAGTAATCAAATCTGGCAAAAAATTATTTTCAGCAGGAAAAGAAAACGGAAAAAAAGTTGCTGTAATCGGAGCGGGTCCTGCGGGAATTGCCTGTGCTTGTGAATTGCGAACACTTGGATATGCGGTAGATATTTTTGAAGCAAAAGAAAATCCGTCAGGACTTACAGTTTATGGAATTGCTCCTTATAAAATCACTAATGAAGAAGTATTGGATGAAATCAATTATCTGCAAAAACAATTAGGATTTGATATCAAATATAAATCTCCTGTTAGCTCATCCGAGCAATTAAAAGACATAGAGAAAAAGTATGATGCTGTTTTTATCGGTGTGGGACTTGGAGCTACTGCAACACTTAAACTAAGTGGTGAAGAAAAAGAAAATGTGATCGGTGCAGTAGAATTCATCGAAGAATTAAGAATGAAACACCATAAAGTTTCTGTTCCTGCAAAAGTAATTGTTATCGGAGGCGGAAACACAGCCATGGATGCAGCTTCCGAATCGGCAAGAATGGGAGCTGAGAAAGTGATTTTAGCTTATAGAAATTCGAAGGAACAAATGGGTGCTTATGATTTCGAGTATAAACTTGCAGTAAGCAGCGGTGTGAAAGGAATGTTTAATGTTTCTCCTGTAGAAATAGTAGGAAATGGAAAAGCAACCGGAGTGAAATTTGTAAAGACAAAATCTGTAAATGGAAAATTGGAAACAATTTCAGGTTCTGAATTCATTGAAGAATGTGATTTGGTCATCAAAGCCACCGGACAAGCTAAACAAGGAAAATTTTATTCTCTCATCGAAAATTTAAAACTGGATGATAAAACAAGAATTGTGGTGAATGAAAAATACCAGACATCCAATCCGAAATATTTTGCCGGTGGCGATGCCGTTAATGGCGGAGCCGAAGTAGTAAATGCCGCTTACGATGGCAAAATGGCTGCAAAGGGAATACATCAATTTTTCAAAATTGAAAATGTATAATTGAAAATTGAAAATGAAGGATAATATTGTCAAAAATAAAAGTTTTTCTTTTGCAATTAGGACTGTAAACTTATGTAGGTATTTATCTACTGAAAAGAAAGAATATATAATTTCAAAGCAATTATTGCGTTCAGGAACAGCCATTGGAGCTTTAGTAAGAGAATCCGAACATGCAGAAAGCAAAGCGGATTTCATTCACAAATTATCCATTGCATTAAAAGAAGGAAACGAAGCCCATTATTGGATAGAATTACTTCATAAAACGGATTACATTTCAATTAATGAATTTCAATCTATGGAGAATGATGTTAAAGAGTTAATCAAGTTGTTGGTTACTATAATTAAATCATCTAAACAAAAAAAATAATTTACAATTATCAATTTTTAATTTTCAATTTATAAATATGGCAGATTTATCAATCAACTTCGCAGGAATCAAAGCACCGAATCCATTTTGGTTAGCTTCTGCACCTCCTACCAACTCGGGTTATCAGATCATGAAAGCATTTGATGCCGGATGGGGCGGTGCTGTATGGAAAACACTTGGAGTTCCTGTGATAAACGTATCCAGCAGATATGGCGCAGTAAATTATCGCGATACACGCATGGCAGGTTTCAACAACATTGAATTGATTACCGACCGACCGCTTGCTGATAATCTTCGCGAAATAGAAGAAGTAAAAAAATATTTTCCCAATCATGCAGTCATTGCTTCGCTAATGGTGGAAACAAAAGCCGAATGGGAACAAATCATAAAAGATGTACAAAATGCAGGAGCCGATGGCATCGAATTGAATTTCGGTTGTCCGCATGGCATGTGTGAAAGAGGAATGGGTTCTGCAGTTGGACAAGAACCCGAAGTATTAAAAACGATTGTTAGTTGGGTAATGGCAGCAGCAAAAATTCCTGTTATCACAAAACTTTCGCCAAATATTTCACATATCACCGATCCCGGATTGGCGGCCGTTCAAGGTGGAACAAATGCAATTTCTCTCATCAATACAATTAAAAGCATTGTAGGAATTGATTTGGATACGTATGCGCCTTATCCTATTGTTGATGGAAAAGGAACAAACGGTGGTTATTGCGGACCAGCAGTGAAACCTATCGCCATGCAAATGCTTCGCGAATTGGCGCATCATCCGGATATAAAAAATACACCCATTTCTGGAATCGGAGGAATTGAAACATGGCGCGATGTGGTGGAATTTATTTTGCTTGGCGCTTCTTCTGTTCAGGTTTGTACTGCAGTCATGCATTACGGATTCGGAATCGTAAGGGAAATGGAAGCAGGTTTGATAAAATTCATGGATGATAAAGGATATAATACCATTTATGATTTCGTTGGAAAAGCATTGCCTAATGTTACCGATTGGAAACATCTTAATTTAAAACATAAAGTAGTTGCAAATATAAACGAGAAAAAATGTATCGGTTGCCAACTATGCTATATCGCTTGTGATGACGGAGCACACCAAGCCATTGCACTTCCGTTGGATGGAAAACGAATCCCAAGCATCATCGAAGAAAATTGTGTAGGATGTAATTTATGTTCGTTGGTTTGTCCGGTCGAAGAATGTATCACTATGGAAAAACGCGATGATGGAAAAGAACATCTCACCTGGCACGAAAGAACCGAAGCCGGAAATATTCCAACCACATTTGATGATGAATTGGCAGGAGGAAGACATCATTGGGTTCCTACGCCAGAAGATGCTTACAAGAAATTTAAAGTGAAAAAATAAAATTTAGTTTTGGATAAATTCATGCAAATAGCCATCGAAGAAGCTAAACAAGGTTTGGCCGAAGGCGGAATTCCGATTGGTTCGGTATTGGTGAAGGATGGAAAAATGATTGCAAAAGGACATAACAAACGCGTGCAGGAAAAAAATCCGATTTTGCATGGCGAAATGGATTGTTTGAATAATGCCGGAAGAATTGGAAGTTATAAAAACACTGTGATATACTCAACGCTGATGCCTTGCTATATGTGTGCGGGAACCATTGTTCAATTTAAAATTCCTAAAGTCATCGTTGGTGAGTCCAAAACATTTTCGGGAGCAAGAGAATTTATGGAAAGTCACGGTGTTGAAGTCATCGATTTAAATAATGCTGATTGCATTTCGATGATGGAAAATTTTATTGCAAAAAATCCGGAGTTGTGGAATGAGGATATTGGGGAGTGATAGTACCTTCCTTCTAAATTCTTTTCAAACGCCTCTATCCTATTTCTTTTACAGTCTATCTTTTTCAAGATTAAAAAAGATTTCACTAAATTTATGGATAATTAATGTAACTTAAAAACGGATTTTGAGTTATAGTTTTTAACAATGAAAAGATTTTTTTTATTCATATTAACATTACTAAATTTCAATTTTAACTTTTCTCAAAACAACTATACAATAAAGGTTGTAAAAGAAGAGCAAGAATATTCTTTTGATACAACTATTATTACAAATAGTGTAGATACAATAAAAAGAGCATTTAATGGGTTGTACATTTTAGAAAGCCCAGTAAAGAAAAGCACACAGAGGCAATATAACTATCATTTTTTTGTATATTTTCATCGAGATAGCGCTTATATAATTAAAGATTACAAACATAGAAATTGGCTGCTCAATAATCAGGATAAAGATTCTAATAGAAAAGAAAGAAAAAGAGAAAAAATTCTAAGAAAATTAGCTGGTAAAAAATATATATTAGAAGTAAAAACAACTCTCACTAATAAATATCTCGTAACGATTTCTGGAGACTCTGAAAGCACTTCAAACTACGACCAAAAAGAAGAACAATTAAAGAGATTGATTATTGGTGAAAGCTATTTAACAATAAAAGAAAATCCTTTAAGCGCCAGTTTAATAAGAGGTGTTAATCCTGGAAGTATTTTAATTGATACTATTAACGGTATTAACTTAATTGAGACCAATCGTTTGTACAGAACTTCATCTAAGGTTAGATTTAGGGAATCTAATGAATACAAATATGAGTTTTTAGAATTTGACTTTAGTGATTTTAATCCTAATATAAAATATTACACAAAAAATAACTCTTACGAATTTATTGATGACACTACTAAATCGGAACTTGATATTACTCTTAATATCAACAATGTCTATATTCTAAAACAAAACAATGTTGAAATAGTAGAGATAAAATTGCGTAAAAAAAGTATTCTGATTACAAAGAAGTATCCCAACTGTTTTATACAAGGAAATAGTTTTAAAGCAAAAAATTATAATTTCTTGTAACTTTTTATCCGTTTTATAATTATTACTCACAGAAAGCAAGGAAAACCTTTAGGAATGCAGCAGGCAATTAACAAATACCACAAAACAGAGGTTCAGCTCGACAGAGAAACCCAATTGGTATTGGCTGCCAAAAAAAATCCTAAACATTTTGAAGTACTGTATAATGAAAACTACGAAAGCATTTTCCGCTATGTCTATCAACGGATGGACGATAAAGAACAAGCGTTTGACATTACACAGCAGGTGTTTTTAAAAGCGCTAACAAATATTGAAAAATTTGAGCCCAAAGGTGTGCCATTTGCTGCGTGGTTGTTTCGCATTGCGCAAAACGAACTGAATAGTGCCTACAAAAAAGATAAAGCCAACAGAACGGTAAACATTGACACAACGCATCTAACTAATTTGATGCACGATGTGGAAGAAAATCCACTAGCCGATTTGGAAAAACAAATGATGAAACACATTAAAACCCTTTCGGAAGATGACTTACAACTAATAGAGATGCGCTACTTTGAAAACCGCTCATTTAAAGACATTGCAGAGATTTTAAACATGACTGAAACCAACGCAAAAGTACGCGTACACAGAATTATACAAAAACTTAAAATAGTAATGAATGCATAGAATTTTTACACAAAATGGAAAATAGAAAAATAAATATCAACCGTCCTAACATTTCTTCAGAAGAGATTCTGAAAAGAAGAAACTTTCAAGAGGTGTTGACCAATTATCAACTTATCACCAAGCCATTTTACAAAACACCGTGGTTTGGAGTTACAAGCTCAAGCATGCTTATAACGGCTGTAATTTTAGGTGTTTTTATCTTTAACGAATCCGAAACATCTAACAAAAAAAAGCCTGTTGTAGCAACTCATGAAGACAGCACCAAAAAAGAATTGGTAAGTTATAAAGAAGATGCGCCTTGTATTTTTCCGCCCATTAAAAATAAAGGCGTAGAATACAATAACTACAAAATAAATGCGGACAAAAATGAAACCATCACCCACTCTACGGGCTCAAAAATTACTATTCCAAAAGGAAGCATGGTAGATAAAAAGGGCAATGCTGTTTCTGGTGAAGTAGAAATTCGCTACCGTGAATTTCACGACCAAGTGGATATTTTGTTGAGTGGAATTCCTATGACGTACGATTCGCTGAACACCACCTATACCTTTGAAAGTGCAGGCATGGTGCAAATTTTCGGTTACCAAAATGGTGAAGAAGTGTTTGTAAACCCCAACAAACCGATTAAAGTAGAAATGCAAAGTCGCTACGAAGGCACAAAGTATAATTTGTACGAGTTAGACACAGTGCAGAGAAATTGGGTGAATAAAGGGAAGGATGAAGTGAAAAGTGAAAAGTTGAAAGTTGAGTTTGACGATGTAATAGCTATTGATGAGGAAGACTATCAAAAGGAGTTATTTAATAAGCAAAATGTAAAAACCACTTACGCAGTCAAAGAACAAAAACGCGAAGAGTTAGTCGCTGTTCAGAAAGAAGTAAAGAAAATTGAAAAGACCGAACCTATAAAACCAAAACAAGTGGATGAAACCAAATTTCACTTTGACATTGAAGTCGATGAAAACCAGTTTCCTGAAATAGCCGTTTATCAAAGCATGTTGTTTGAAGTATTGCCTGGCGAAAAAATTTCTCCAAACGATGCAGATAAACAATGGAACAATATTGAACTAAAAAAAGCGGAAACTCAAAATCAATTTATCATTCATTTAACATCGCCTAAAGAAGAGCGTTTATTTAAAGCACAGCCCGTGTTTAAAGGCGAAGATTTAGTTAAAGCCAACAAAGTGTTCGAGCAAAAATTTGCCGAATACTCTAAAAAATTAGACACTCGAAAGCAAGAAGAAGCGCAAAAACAAAAAGAATACGAAGAAGCCAAAGCCAAATGGGAAGAAGCAAAAAATCGCTTAGAAGCTCAGCAACGCGCTATGGCAGAAGCGCAAGTTGTGAACGCACACATGAATAAAAACGCTGACAAAATTTACCGCACGTTTAACGTTACTCGTTTCGGAACTTGGAATTGCGATTCTCCGATTTCTCAACCACGCGGACGCGAAGTGTTGGCAAAATTCAAACATAAAATTACTAAAGGCATCATTGCCTTTCCGGTATTGATGTTGATTGAAAAAGCGCGCAATGCGGTGTTTCGCTTAGATGGTGAGCGTACGCAAAAATTCACCTTTAATCCTAGTGAAAACAATATTTTGATTGGCTTTTTACCAAGTGGTGAAATGGCAATTTTTAAACCTGAAGATTTCAAAAAAATACAAGCAGGCACAACTAACTTCGAGTTTGAAATGCACATCTTAAACCCTGATGATTTTGACACCGAAGAATTGAAAAAATTGATTTTGGGATGAAAAAAATTATAATTTACACAACGTCTTTGTTTCTGCTTAATGCTGCTACTAAAGATAAACATGAAGTATCTTATGGTGACAAATATTTTAAGTACGAAACAGAAAATAGAATGCTTAATGGAAATTTTACTTCTTATTATCCTAATGGAAAAATAAAGGCGGCTGGTAAATATTTAAACAACCAAAAAGTTGGAAAGTGGAAAATATATGACACTAAAGGAGAAAAAATCCTTAAAAGAACTTACACAAATAGTTATAACTTTAAAGATGACAATGGCTATACACATCAAGAAACTAGAAGCGAAAGCAACTTAATTGTATTTGAAAACATCAAAGAAAATGATGTAGTTTGGAGTAAACGCCTATGGAAAGACATTCCAAACACCAAAGAAAATTCTATTATTTATAATGAGATTGACGCAATAAATATTATCGTATCAATACTTTTAAATGATAAAAATAGTCTAGTAGTTGTTTCAACTAATGATGATTTTAGAGAAAAAATTTCTTTTCCTAAAAATATATCTAAAAATGACATTGTAAGTTTAAAAATTAAAGAAGATTCTTTTTATGATAAATCAAGAAGATTTATGGAAACTAGGATTATTTCTCTTGGTTTAGTTCAAAAAGACAGTACTGTGTATTGGGTATATTATCCATCTATAAGAGAACATTTAAATATACCAATAAACGAAAAAATAAGGCATCAAGACTACATTCAAAATATTGATGATTTATTCCTCTACAATCATTTTTATAGCGAAATTTACAAAGAAAGTAATATTCAAGATAAGACTATTAATGAACTACTTTCAGACACAATTCAGGCAGAAATGCAGAAAACCAAAATTAAACTTGAAATTATTGATGTAGAATTTTTGACTTTAAATCAACAATTTAAAAACTAAAATATTATGAGAATCTTTCTTTTTTTGGCAATATCTCTTTTAAGTTTTAACATTCTTTCCCAAGAAGAAAAGGAGTATAACATAACCCCTAATGATGTTTTGATAGACGATGCATATCCAGGAAGCTGGATTTTAGTAGAAAAAAACAAAAAATTTGGATTTGTGAATGATTTAGGAGAAGAAGTTGTCCCTGTAAAATATGACAAAATATATCGCTTTGATAAAATTGTTTGGGAATGGGCTCTAGTTGAAGAAAATGGAAAATTAGGATTTATAAATAGAGTTGGTGAAGAAATAGTAAAACCTATTTATGATAAAATTCTTAAAATAGATGATTTCAATTTTAATAGTGCCGTTGCTGTTGTAATGAAAAATGGAAAATACGGATTAATAAACGAACTAGGCGAAGAGTTTGTAAAAACTGATTATGACAATATAGGTGTTCTTTTTAAAAATGAGTAAAATAATATTCATAGCCCTTCTTATTCTAGCTAAAAACTCTTTAGCCCAACAAACAACATTCAAAATCCAGAAAGAAACTTCAAGTGATAGTTTAAATTATAAAGACGTTTCTAAAGCTATTTTTACAATAAATGATACTATCGAACATGAAGCAATCATCTACAAAAAAGAACTAAAGCAACAATACATTATAAAACCTAAAAATAGCTCACTAAGGGTTTTAAGCTACGATATTTCATATAAAAGCAATGCTGGAACTTTAAGAGAATTTACGATTAATTCTAATGTTATTCCTACTGGTATAAAGTCAGAATTATCAAAATTAAAAGATGGTTCTATAGTAACCATAAAAAATTATATAGTTTACGACTTTGACGTTTCTTCAGATTATCTTTTAATAAAAGATGCCAATACTATAACACTTACTATTAAAGATTGAGACATATACTCCTTATAGCATTTTTAATTTTAGCTAACATCTCATTAGCTCAACAAGTATCGTTTGTAGTAAAAAAAGATTCTGCCATAAAAAGCATCAGTGCATTTAACATCAATCATGAAATAAAGCACGGTGATACACTTTACAAAACTCAAATTAAATCTTCTATGCGTTTATTTTCTGAGATTTCAGATGTAAAGGTGGTGTACTATGAAATTACCATTCCCTTCAAAAATGGAAGAAAAAAGTACATTATTTGGCAAAATTCAAACCTTATTACGCCCGAAATCGTAAGACTACTAAGAAAAGTTAAAAAAGGGCAAGAAGTTTGCTTTACCTATATTTCGGGAGAAGATGGCAAAGGAAATGCATACTTTAGCCCTTTGTGTATCGTTATCATGTAATGAAATTTTTATTGTTTAGCATATCATTATTGCTTGGGCAAATTATGTTTGCTCAAGAAGTTACCTTTAAAGTAAAAAAAGGCGATGAATTTTCGGGTTTATTTTACACCAAAGTAAAAGGCAAAAAAGAGTACCAATACCTAATGTTTTCAGGAAAAGAAGTAAGTGTTTGGAATAGTCCAGAAAAGCCAAAAAACGTGCTTTCAAATAGCGACTACATGACCTTTGCAAAAGCCAAAATAAAAACTACCGAATTTCTAAAAAATGACAGCTTAGTAACCTTCGAGTTTAAACAAAATGTGAAACAAAAATACGTCTTTTTAGAATATCACTGCATTGTAGAAAATGATGGCTCACTTCATGTAAAAATCAGCAATAGCAACGAATTGATAGAAGTAGAACGTTATAAGTTGGTGAGAAGAAAATAACACCTCTAAAGTTCGTATCTTTGAGCGGTAAATGAGTTCTCAAGATACCTACATATTAGCCATTGAATCTTCGTGTGATGACACCTCTGCTGCGATTTTAAAAAACAACGAGCTACGTTCAAATGTTATTGCCAATCAAGAAGTACACAAACAATATGGTGGTGTAGTTCCAGAGTTGGCTTCACGTGCGCATCAGCAAAACATTGTGCCCGTGATTGAAGCTGCTTTAAAAAAAGCTGGTGTAGAAAAACATCAGCTCAATGCTATTGGTTTTACGCGCGGACCTGGACTGATGGGCTCTCTACTGGTAGGCACCTCTTTTGCAAAAGGTCTTTCAAAAGGGCTGAATATTCCTCTAATTGAAGTCAACCACATGCAAGGGCACGTGTTGGCTCATTTTATTAAAGATACAGACAACAAACCATCACCCGAATTTCCATTTTTGTGTTTGACTGTTTCTGGTGGACACACGCAAATTGTTTTGGTGAAAAGTCATTTAGAAATGGAAATTGTAGGTGAAACCATTGATGATGCCGCAGGTGAAGCATTTGATAAAGCTGCTAAAGTTTTGGGATTACCATATCCAGGCGGACCCCTAATTGATAAATATGCAAAAGAAGGAAATCCAAACAAGTTTGAATTTTCTCATCCATCCATTCAAGGATTTAATTATAGTTTTAGCGGATTAAAAACGCAGTTTTTGTATTTCATTCAAAATGAAAC
>JBKHVV010000012.1:0-30625 GCA_046569885.1 Bacteroidia bacterium | reverse complement strand
CCGCTCTCTACATTTTGTAGGTGTTCTGCACGAAGGGCATTACGCAGTTCGTTTATTTCATTTTCGGCACTCATAGCTTCGTTTATAGTAACCTGCTCAAAGTCTTTGTCGAGGTTTTGAATCATGATATCTATTGCTACGCCTACTTTTTGTAGTATTTGAAGTATGTTGTTGCGTTGTTCTGGCAAAAAGAAAATGCGCTCTTCGTGTTTTCGCTTAAGTAGTCTGGACATTTGGTAAACAATATCGCCAATGGTTTCCATATCGTCAATTACACGAAGCATGATGCGTACTTTTCCAGATGTTTCGTGAGATAATTCTCCTTCTGAAACTTTGCGTAAATACTCGGCAATTTCAAGTTCGATACGGTCGGTAATTTGTTCGTATTTTTCTACTTTTTCGTGTAAGTAATCAATTTGTTTTTGATTTGTTTCAACAAGAAGTTGCTCAATAAAACCGACCATTTTTTTGTTGATTTTACCAAATTTCACCACTTCTTTTTTTGCCTCCAAAATAGACAATTCAGGCGTCCCCATCATGCCTGTAGAAATATATTCCAAATGGTATTGTTCGTCTTCAACACCTTTTGATGGAATTATTTTCACGGCTGCTTTCTCAAGTTGAGAAACAAACCAAACAAGCAGAAAGGTATTGATCACATTAAACGAAATATGAAATAAGGTAAGTGCCCACTTAATAGATTCTGTGCCCACAAAAGGACTCGCTTCGCCAATACTTAGCAAATAACTTTCTATTCCCTTTAGGTAAGGAGTAAAAATAAAAAACATCCACACCACACCCATCAAATTAAATAGCGAGTGTGTAATAGCAGCTCTTTTTGCATGAACATTACCTATAAGAGCAGCTAGGTTTGCGGTGATGGTTGTTCCAATGTTTTCGCCCAACACGATAGCGGCAGCCATGTCAAATTGAATCATTCCTTTATCGCACAACACGAGCGTAAGTGCCATTGCTGCGCTTGACGATTGCACGATGATAGTCAATAGTGTTCCTATAAGGATAAATATCAACGTTGATAAGGCACCATAATTATTAAGACTTGCTAAAAACTGCATTGACTCAGCATCTAGTTCGGGGATAGAATTTTTAAGCGCATCTAAGCCCATAAACAATAAAGCAAAGCCAATTAAAAACTCTCCGAGGGATTTTAAGGTGTCTTTTTTTGCAAATAAAAATGGAAAACCAATACCTATAATGGGCAGGGCATATTCTGAAATGCTGAACTTTGAAAAACCAAACGCTGTTATTAAAACAGCTGTCATGGTAGTGCCAATGTTGGCACCCATAATTACGCTGATGGCTTGGCGCAAGTTTAAAAGCCCTGCGTTTACAAAACTTACCACCATTACCGTGGTAGCTGAAGAACTTTGAATGATGCTAGTAACACTAAAGCCCGTAAACACGCCCAAAAAGCGATTGCGGGTCATGATGCCCAAAATTTTACGAAGATTTTCTCCAGCTGCTTTTTGGATTCCTTCGCTCATCACCTTCATTCCATAAATGAAGAAACCAAGAGAACCAATTAAAATTAAGACATCAAAAAAAGACATTTATTTTACCTAAAAATTTGTAAGCACAAAGGTAAAGGATGTAAGACGCATAATGTTACCAAATTGTTAAGGATTGTAATCCAATTATAGAATGAAGCGTTAAGAATGAAAATGTTTTAAAAATAACATTTAATCGCCAATCAACATTCACAAATAATTAATTGAGTTAAGCGTCAATACGCGCGTACTTAGCATTTTTCTCAATAAATTCTCTACGTGGAGGAACTTCATCACCCATTAACATAGAGAAAATACGGTCGCATTCAGCAGCGTTATCTATATTAACCTGACGTAATGTGCGATTGTTTGGATTCATGGTAGTGTCCCACAATTGTTCTGCGTTCATTTCACCCAAACCTTTGTAACGCTGTACGTTTACGCTTGATTCTGCACCACCGCCTTTAAATTGTTCAATCAACACATCGCGTTGTTCTTCGTTCCAAGCATATTCTTGTTTGCTGCCTTTTTTCACCAAATATAATGGCGGAGTAGCAATGTAAATATATCCTTGCTCTATCAACTCTTTCATGTAGCGGAAATAGAATGTAAGAATTAGCGTTTCGATGTGGCTACCGTCAACATCGGCATCGCACATGATGATGATTTTGTGGTAGCGTAATTTTTCTAAATTAAGCGCCTTTGAATCTTCCTCTGTTCCAACACGCACGCCAAGAGCGGTGTACATATTTTTTATTTCTTCGTTTTCAAAGATTTTGTGATACATGGCTTTTTCTACGTTCAAAATTTTACCTCTTAATGGTAAAATGGCTTGAAAGTTTCTATCTCTACCTTGTTTAGCCGTACCACCCGCAGAATCACCCTCAACTAAAAATAATTCACATTTTGCGGGGTCGCGTTCAGAGCAATCTGCCAATTTACCAGGCAAACTTGTAGAAGACATGATACTTTTGCGTTGCACCATTTCACGCGCTTTACGTGCGGCATGGCGCGCTTGTGCGGCAACGATTACTTTTTGAACAATCATGCGCGCATCATCTGGATGTTCTTCTAAGTAGTTGGTAAGCATTTCACTTACGGCTTGGCTTACAGGAGAAAGCACTTCTTTATTCCCCAGTTTTGTTTTGGTTTGTCCTTCAAATTGCGGTTCTGCTACTTTTACGGACACAACAGCCGTTAATCCTTCGCGAAAATCATCTCCAGAAATTTCGAATTTCAAGTTTTTTAGTAATCCTGAATCTTCTGCATATTTTTTCAAGGTGTTGGTTAAACCACGTCTAAAACCAGAAAGGTGCGTACCACCTTCGTGTGTGTTGATGTTGTTTACATACGAGTGAATGTTCTCGTTGTAAGATGAGTTGTAAATCATCGCCACCTCAACAGGCATACCTGTTTTATCGCCTTCAAACCAAATAATGTCTTTGATAATTGGTTCACGATTGCTGTCTAAATATTTTACAAATTCTCTTAATCCTTCTTGAGAATAAAATTTTTCTATTTTGAACGAACCATCTTCGTTGGTTTCTCTCTCATCAGTAAGAATAATGGTAATGCCTTTGTTTAGATAAGACAATTCGCGCATACGTGTAGCCAAGGTATCGTAGCTATATTCTAATGTGTCAAAAATTTGTTCATCGGGTTGAAACTCTACTTCAGTTCCTCTAAAATCAGACGTGCCAACTTCTTTAACGGGATAAAGTGCTTTACCTCTGGCATATTCTTGCTCATAAATTTTTCCATCACGAAAAACGGTAGCTTTTAGAAGGCTTGACAATGCATTTACGCACGAAACACCCACACCATGCAATCCTCCAGAAACTTTATAGGAATCTTTATCGAACTTACCACCTGCACCAATTTTGGTCATGACTACCTCAAGAGCAGAAACACCTTCTTTTTTGTGCATATCCACAGGAATACCACGTCCGTTATCTTTTACGCGAATTCCGTTGCTTGGCGTAATGTTTACATCAATATGATCACAGTGTCCCGCAAGCGCTTCGTCAATAGAGTTATCTACAACTTCATAAACTAAGTGGTGCAAACCCCTTGCGCCTACATCTCCAATGTACATAGATGGGCGCATGCGCACGTGTTCCATTCCTTCTAACGCCTGAATACTATCGGCTGAGTATGCTTTTACTTCTGTCATTTTTTTGTGTTCTGAATAATGAGCAACAAATATACGATTTTACTTGCTTTTAGAAGTGATTTTTTAGCAGAAAAATGAAGTACTTTTCAACAATTTTTTTGAGATGGTTAGAGGCGCTTAATAACGAAGTCGGTTCTTCGGTTTTTCGCTCTATTTTCGGTAGAATTATTGGGCGCTTTTGGTTTGGTTTCGCCATACCCTTTTGCGGATAATCTTTCGGCAGAAATGCCTTGTGTGATTAAAAAATGCATGACTGTTTTTGCACGGCTATCGGATAGAACAAGATTTTCATTGTCGTTGCCAACATCATCTGTATGTCCCGAAATTTCTACGACTAAGTTTGGGTTTTGGCTTAGATAAATCGCAAATTGTTTTAAAATTAATTTTGAAGATTCCTCTAAATCGGCAGAGCTTGTTTGGTATAAAATATCATTAATAGTATAGCTGCTGTTGGGTTTTAGGCTTTGTATTTTTAAATCTGATTTAACTAAGGCGGTTTCTTCAACCACTTTTTTTGTTATAAGTTTTGATTCAAAAGCCGTTCCTTCGCTTTTAACCGTAAGCAATACATCTTCGGGTTCTTTTCCGACATTTACCACCACCACATACGTTCCTTCTTCATCTGTTTTTAAGTCAACTTCTTTTGGTTTTTTCGTTTCATCAGCATAATGAATTTCAATCTTGGCGTTTTCTTTTTGCTCTTCGGTTTCAAAAACTGCCTGACCTTTTACAATGATTACTTTTTCTGGTTTGGCGTAAGGCGGAATGTCAAAGGTGTAAATATCTCTACCACCTTCGCGCACTTTTTGTTTGTCTGAAAAGAACACCGCTTTTTCACCGTCTAAGCTTACAATCATTCCCTCCTCGTTTCCTGTTGTGTTGATAGGATAGCCAATGTTTTGAGGTTTTTCCCATTCGCCCGTTTCTTCATTTTGTCGGGTAAAATAAATATCGTAATCACCTGCGCCAAAGCGACCATATTCGGGTTGTACTTGCGATACAAAATATAGCGTTTTACTATCCGAGTGAATAAATGGAGATTTGTCGTTGCCCAGTGTGTTGATGATGTTTCCGATAGGTTGACCAATTCCCCACGAGCCGTCCTCTTGTCGTTCAGAAAAATAAATGTCGTGCATTTGTGTGTCTGGACCAATTTTAGCATAATACAATGTCTTTCCATCTGCACTAATGCTTGGTTGTGCTTCCCATGTTTTTTCGCCATTTATGTTTGAGCCTAAATTTTCTAACTCAGACCAGATATAAATTTTTTTGCCTGTACTATCTTCTTCTTGATGATAATTGGTAACGTAAATGTCACAATTGTTGTATCCTTTTTCCATTTTGCAGGCGCAAATAAACATTTCTCTGTTATCGGGAGAAATAGAAACACCGCCATAATTGGTGTATTCTGGAACATTGAAAGGCGCTTTCATTATTTGCCCCGCAGAATATTCATTTTCACTCGTTTTTCTACTTAATGTAAGCTCTTCAACAATAGTGGTAACAAGGTCTCCCAAATTTTTCCGTTCATATCTTCTGGTGAAAAACAACAACTCATTATCTGGTGAAAGCATGGGCAAATATTCTTCTTTTTCGGTGCTTACATTGTACACCATTTGCGGATTAAACGAAACAGGGTTATTGTAAAAATTTACGGTAAATTCTAATTCTTCGATGATGTCTTTTACATCATACAATTGTTGCTCGTAATTTTTATTTACACGCTTTTCATCATCGGTTTTGAAGTCTATAAAGCCTTTAAAATAATTTAGTGCTTTTTCGTTTTCCTCTTTTCCGTAAGCAATCACACCTAAATTATAATAAGCATCCGCATGATAGTTTGGACAAACCCTAATAAGTCGTTCATAATAACCAACAGATTTATCAAAATTTCCGTCTGATGATTTGGCAGTTAAAAAACTATTTTTTGCTAAATAATAAATACACGACCCGCAATTTTCTTCATATTCCAACACTTTTTTCATTTCCTGAAAACGCTCTGCATAACTGAATTTTTTTTCGTTTTTGGCGTTTTCAAAATGCTTTAATGCCTTCTTGTCTTTTGGGATATAATCTAGCGCGCAATATTCTTCATCTTGTGAAAAAGAGATGATAGAAAAAAGAAAAGAGAGTATAGAAAAAATTAATTTCACTTTATATTTAATTCGCCTTCTGAGCGCGCAATTATGGTTGCTACAGTGGCATCTCCAGTTACATTTACCACCGTTCGACACATGTCTAGTATTCTATCTACAGCGAAAATCAAGCCAATTCCTTCGAGTGGTATTTGAGGAAAACTTCCCAACACAATTACTAGCATTACAATTCCTGCGCCTGGAACAGCAGCAGAGCCAATAGAAGCTAGCGTTGCAGTGGCTAAAATAATAAGCTGTTCGCTGATGGATAAATCAACCCCGTAAACTTGCGCAATAAATAAAGTTGCAACTGCTTGGTATAGCGCAGTGCCATTCATGTTAATGGTGGCGCCTAAAGGCAACACAAAGCCTGTAATTTTTTTAGAAATACCTAGTTTTTCTTCACAACACTCGATTGTTAGAGGCAGTGTTGCAGCACTTGAGCTGGTAGAAAACGCCAATAATTTTGCAGGCGCCATGCCCTTGAAAAATTTTGAGTAGGACATTTTACCCAAACGCGTAACCATAATGGGATATACTATAAATAACATAATTACTAGGCCCAACAAAACGGTGAGTGAGTAAATTCCCAATCCGCCTAAAATGTTTAAAGCATTGGATGCATCGCCACCTGAAATTTCTACAACAATACTTCCCATTAGCGCAAACACGCCAACAGGTGCATAACTCATAATAATATCTACCATTTTTAACACCACTTCGTTGGCGCTTTCAAAAAATGCTTTAACTGGTGCGGCTTTTTCTTGAGGAGTCATCACAATGCCAATTCCAAAAAGTATGGCGAAGAAAATCACTTTTAGCATCATGCTGTTATCCGAAGCAGCCTCAATAAGATTTTGAGGCACCATATCTATCATTGGCTGTAGCGGACTTTGATTTTTTGTTGCTTCAGCCATCGCCACTTTTGCATCAACAGCAGATTTATTTTGCTCGGCTAAAAGAGTTCGTGTTTCTTCTGAAAATGATTTGCCGGGCTGAATAACATTTACTACAACCAAGCCTAAACCCACAGCAAATACCGTTGTTGATACATACAACGTGATAGCTTTTGCACCTACTCTTGAAAGCGCAGATAAATCTTTTAATGACGCTACACCTGTTACTAAAGAAAACAACACCAATGGAACAGCAATCATTTTTAGCATATTTACAAAAATGGTTCCCCAGGGTTTTATCCAATCTGAGGTAAAATCTACCCAGCCATACGATGTTCCAATAACGCCATAAATAATACCAAGCGTCATGCCGATGATTATTTTCCAGTGAAGTGCTAATTTTTTCATTTTTTTATTCGTGTTTTAGCGTGTTAAGATGTTAGTGTGTTATCGTGTTGAGTTTCGTTTTTAAAGTCTAAAGGTCATAAAGTCAAAAGTCATTATCAATTTACATTGTCATATTGCTACATTTTCACTGTCTTATTCAACAAATAATGATCTAAAATTACCATCGCTGCCATAGCATCTACAATAGGTACAGCACGAGGGAGAACGCACGGGTCGTGTCTGCCTTTGCCTTCAAGTGTAATGTTTTCTCCTTTATCGTTGATGGATGGTTGCGATTGCATGATGGTGGCTACGGGTTTAAACGCAATGCGCACGATGATGTCTTCTCCATTGCTTATTCCACCTTGTATGCCGCCTGAATTGTTACTTTCAAAATGAATTTTTTCATGTTCAATACGCATCAAGTCATTAAGTTCTGAGCCACGTCTAAGTGTGCCTTCAAAACCACTACCAAACTCAACCCCTTTTACTGCGTTGATGGAAAAAAACGCTTTACCCAAGTCGGCATGCAGTTTATCAAACACAGGTGCGCCTAAACCAATGGGGCAATTTTTAATGATGCAGGTAATTACTCCACCTAAGGTATCGCCATTTTTTCGAGCCACTTTAATGGCTTCAATCATTTGCGAAGCGGTGGTTTCATCAGGACAACGTACTTCGTTAATGTCAATTTGGTTGAGGTTTAACGAAGCATAATCACCATCCAAAGAAATATCGCTAACGCTACTTACGTAGCTATAAATTTCAATATTTTTTTTATGTAACAATTGTTTGGCTATGGCACCAGCCACTACACGGCAAGCGGTTTCGCGAGCAGATGAACGCCCACCACCACGCGGGTCGCGAATGCCATATTTTTCTTGATAGGTAAAATCGGCATGCGAAGGACGAAAAGCATTTTCTAAGTGGGCGTAGTGTTCCGATTTTTGATTTTCATTAGGAATAATAAAACCAATAGGTGTGCCCAAGGTTTTGTTTTGATAGATACCCGACAAAAAATGCACGGTATCGCTTTCTTTGCGCTGAGTAACAATAGCAGATTGACCAGGTTTTCTGCGGTCTAATTCTTTTTGAATGAGTTCAAGATTGATGTCTTCGTTAGCTGGACAGCCATCCACAATACCACCTATGGCTTCGCAATGCGATTCGCCAAAAGAAGTTAATCTAAAAATATGTCCGAATGAGTTGGTTGCCACTATATCCTTGCACGTTGTAAGTGTTACAAAAGTAGAAAAATTTATTGATAGGCAATATCCTCTGCCGCCAACCAAGCCGTGGTCCATGCTGCTTGAAAATTAAAGCCGCCAGTAATGGCATCTATGTTGAGCGCTTCGCCAATTACGTAAAGCCCTGTGTGATTTTTTACCTGCATGGTTTTAAAATCTATTTGTTTTAAATCTACTCCTCCGCAGGTTACAAACTCGTCTTTAAAGGTGCTTTTGCCATCTACCAAATAATTACCCGTTACCAATTCGTTGCGTAAATTTTGTAGCGCTTGTTTAGAAGCGTCTGCCCAATTCATTTTTTCAAGCCCAGCGTGTAATACAAAGCTTTCCCACAAGCGTTTTGGTAAGTTAAATTGAGGAGAGTTTAGAATTTGTTTTTTTGCCAAAGAGGTGCGATTTTTTTTAAATAAAGCATCTACTTGCTCGGCTGTTTCGCTTATCCAATTTACCGAAATAGAAAATTTGTAATGGAGTTTTGCCAACTCTAAAGCACCCCAAGCAGAAAGTTTTAAAACCGCAGGGCCACTCATGCCCCAATGCGTAATAAGCAGCGGACCAAAGCTTTTTAGCGAAGTATTGTTTACCACTACCTCTGCATAAGGAACGGAAATTCCCTGCAAACCATCAATGCGTTTGTCTTTAATGTTAAAGGTAAACAACGAAGGCACTTGCTCGGTAATTTCAATGCCTATGGACTCTAAATGCTGCCAAATTTGCTTACTGCTTCCAGTCGCAATAATCACGTTTTTCGTTTGGTAAGATGTTTTGGAAGTGTTCACTTTCCAAGTGGAGTTATCTAATTTTTCTATACTTGTTAAACCTTCGTTTAGGTTAAGTTTTACACCGTATTGATTAGCCAATCCAACAAATAAATTGATGATGGTTTGTGAGCTGTTGCTTGCAGGAAACACCCTATCATCCTCTTCAATGTTGGTTTCTACACCACGTTCTGATAGCCAAGCCATCATATCGCCCGTCATAAATTTATTGAATGGTCCCTTGAGTTCTTTCTCTCCGCGTGGATAATTTTTTACCAAATCGTTTACGATAAAACAACTGTTGGTAACGTTGCATCGCCCACCTCCAGATACTTTTACTTTGCCAAGAACTTGGCTACTTTTTTCAAGAATAAGAATTTTTTTATTTGGATTTTTTTCAGCAATGTTGATGGCTGCAAAATAACCAGAAGCTCCACCGCCTACTATGATTGCATCCCAAATCATGAATTATTTAGATTTAAAGGTGTGTTCATGTTTAAAAATTCTCGTTGAAAGCAGAATGTTTTGGGCATCTTCATGATTGTGATTCATCTAAAGAACCTGAGCTAAAAATATATCCGAATAATGGGCTGCTTTTCATTTTAAACTACATTGTGCAAAGCAAAAGTAGAGAAAAATTGCCCGCTTTTTTTGTTGGTTTCAAAAAAGTAGCTATCTTAGCACCAAGGTTAACAATTAGTTTTTTCATAAGCAAAGTATCAAAAGAGCCATCCTAACGAGGAATGGCTCTTTTGATTTTTATGGTTTTTACCTTACTGTTCTCCGCAATACACAGCGCCAGAAGTAGGTGTTTCTTTCAACTCTATTTTGGATAATTGAGAAAGCTGTGGTTTAATTTTTTCCCATAGCCATTCACACATTTTTTCGCAGGTTGGATTTTCTAATCCATCTACTTTATTCAGGTATTTGTGATCTAACAATAATAAAATAGGTGACACTGTTTTTTTTATTTCGTTAAAATCAATAATCCAACCCATCGTTTCATCTAAAGGGCCTTTAAAAAACAATGTCAATTGGTAAGTGTGTCCGTGAATTTCTTTACACTTGTGTCCATCGGGAACGTTAGGTAAAAAATGCGCTGCATCAAACGTAAATTGTTTAAAAATCTCAAGCTGTTTATCGGACATAGTTTTGTTGTGGTTTTGAAATAAATAATACATAAACCGCGCTTAGAATAACCGTAAGCGCTCCAAATTGATGAAGAATACCAAGAATAATAGGAACCGATAGCAGCAAAGTGGCAATGCCCAAAGAAATTTGAAAAAACAAACATCCCACTAAAAATTTTAAAGCAAGCCTAAGTTGTGGTTGAGCGTTTTTTAATTGAACCAAAAAATAAACTCCAAAACCAAATAAAACGTATGATATTACGCGATGAACAAATTGTGCAAGTCCACCGCTTTCTGTAAACGCTAAGATGCTATGTTGTTTAAACATTACGTTGCTTTCAATGGGTAGCCAAAATTCTCCCATTTTCGGAAATGTGTTATAAAATAATCCTGCTTTAAGTCCAGCCACAAAGGCTCCGAACATTATTTGAAAAAAAACGATGACCATAAACACCTTAATCACTTTATAAATACGCGCGTTTTGATTGTTTGAATTGTTTTTCTTTTTTACCGAAAGAGCTATCCAAAAAATATAACACATCAATCCAATGGCTGTAAGTAAATGTGTTGCGAGTCTGTAATGGCTAACGTGTGGTTTATCTACCAATCCACTCTTTACCATAAACCAGCCTAATACACCCTGAAACCCACCCCAAAACAACACTATTAAAAGTTGCCATTTAAGTTTTGAACTAAAATGATTTTTAAACCAAAAATAAATAAATGGCACTAAAAATACCGCTCCCATTACCCTACCCAACAATCGGTGCAGGTATTCCCAAAAATAAATGGCTTTAAAATCAGACAATGAAAAATCAAAATTATAGTGTTTAAACTCTGGCGTTTCTTTATATAAATCGAATACCCGATTCCATTCTTCGGATGACATAGGAGGCAGACTACCCATAATGGGCGCCCACTCTGCAATAGATAATCCAGATTGAGTTAATCGTGTAATGCCACCAATCACTACCATCAGTAAAACCAGGACAACTCCTGACATTAGCCAAAGAAAAATACTATTGTTTGCTCTTGATTTCATTGTTGAGTGAACGGCAAAAGTTGCTATAATTCAGAAACTATTCTATGATTTTTATTAGTTTTGCAGTGTATGATGGCGAGAAACTCATGCTTTTTTTTAAATAGATAAAAAATCAATCATAGTAATTTTATTTTATGTCCATTTTCGGACGTTTTATTATACACGAATAACATTACCTTTGCACCAAGGTTAACAATTAGTTTTTTCATAGGCAAAGTCCTCAAGAGGGGTTTCACTAGCAATAGTGAGCCCCTTTTGAGGTTTTATACGGTTCTGTTTTTTTAATAAAACTAAATTGATTAAAAACTTTTAGAAAAATGTTTTATTATTCTAAACTAATTATTACCTTTGTGTCAAGGTTAACAATTAGTTTTTTCATAGGCAAAGGCTTCAAAGGGGTTTTACTAGCAATAGTAAGCCCCTTTGGAGTTTTTATACGTTTGGGTTTAATGTTGAAAGCCTGTACCGTCAGGAAATCTTTTTTCTAAAATGCTACCCCTACCAAAATTCTAAATTCATAATTTTTAATTCTTAATTGACTATCCCTACCTTAGCCAAAATTTTCTCACTGAACACTACACTTTATATAGTGCCCACACCCATCGGAAATCTTGAAGATATCACACTTCGGGCATTACGCATTTTAAAAGAAGTAGATGTGGTTTTAGCAGAGGATACACGCACAACGTCCAAACTTTTTAGCCATTATCAAATAACGACAACCCTTAAACCCTTTCATAAAGACAATGAACACAAAATACTCGCATCGGTTTTAGAGTTATTAAAAACAGGAAGCAAAGTAGCATTGGTTTCTGATGCGGGCACACCTGGAATTTCTGACCCTGGATTTTTATTGGTGCGCGAAGCAATTAAAGAAAATATTACCGTTGAAACGCTTCCTGGAGCTACTGCCTTTGTGCCTGCGCTTGTAAATTCTGGGTTACCGTGCGATAAATTTGTATTTGAAGGATTTTTACCTCACAAAAAAGGGCGCCAAACACGATTACAAATTTTAGCTGAAGAAAAACGTACCATTGTGTTTTACGAATCGCCACACCGCATTGAAAAAACACTAGAACAGTTGGTAGAATTTTTTGGCGCTGAAAGACCCTGTTCTTTATCGCGTGAAATTTCTAAACTTTATGAAGAGCACATTAGAGGAACGCTATCGGAAGTCCTCAATAAAATAAAACAACAACCGATAAAAGGCGAAATTGTACTAATAGTTGCAGGGAAAAACTAATATGCGTCATTGCGAAGAAGTAACACAACTAAAGTAATCTATTTTAGATTGCTTCATGACACTCGCAATGACGAAAAAAAGAAAAAATGAAAGCAGTTGTTTTACATCCAAAAGGGATTTTTAAAATCGAAGAGGTTACAAAACCTCAAATACGACCTCATCAAGTATTAATAAAAGTAGAGGGCTTCGGACTAAATTTTGCAGATGTAATGGCGCGCAAAGGATTATATAGAGAAGCTCCTCCGCTGCCATCGATATTGGGTTATGACGTGGTTGGAGAAGTGGTTGAACAAGGAAATGACGTTCCTGAAAACCTAATCGGAAAACGCGTTGTAGCGATGACTCGTTTTGGTGGCTATGCAGAATTTGCCGCTACCGACTATAGAGCGGTGGCTGAAATTCCGAAAGATTATCCTTTAGCAGAAGCATTAGCATTAGCAACTCAATATTGTACCGCTTATTTTTGTTTACATGAAAAAGCCAATATTTACGAAGGAGACAATGTGCTTATTCATGCGGCTGCAGGTGGCATTGGCGTATCATTAACTCAACTAGCAAAGCTAAAAGGATGTAAAATTTATGGCACATGCGGAAGCGATGAAAAAATAAATTTTATTCTTAAAAATGGTGTAGATGTTGCTGTAAATTATCGAAAAATAGACTATCAAAAGGAAATACACGAACGCATACACGCCAGTTTTAATGCCGTTGGTGGTAATACACTAAAAAAAGATATAAAACTTCTAAGCGCAGGGGGCACACTTATTTGTTTTGGTGCGGCAAGTCGCACAGATAAAAAAGCAGGATTTTTCAGCAACTTAAATCTTCTGTTTTCATCTGGATTTTACAATCCCTTGTTTTTGATGATGCGCTCAAAATCTGTAGTGGGCGTTAATATGCTTAAGCTCGGAGATTATCGCCCTAACGCTCTTCAGAACACTTTAAAAGAAGTTGTAAAACTGGCTAATAACGGCAAAATACAACCACATTCTGGAGGTGTTTTTTCTGTTAATGACATCTCAAAAGCCCATTCGTTGCTAGAAAACAGAAATTCTATAGGGAAAATCGCTGTAAAGTGGTGATTTTTTGAAAACCAACACCTCTTGGGGTATCAAACAATAATTGATGCGTGGCAAATTCCATTAATTCTTTCAATAATCATTAATTTTAAACCCAAAATTTGGGTTAATGACATATATCAATTCCTTAGAGTTTGCACAAAATGCCGATAAGCAAGATAACTTGCGCAGCTATCGTGAGCGTTTTCATTTTCCTGTAATGGACGGAAAGCAAGTATTATATTTTACAGGAAACTCTTTGGGATTACAGCCAAAAAGTGCTAAAGATGCCATTTTACAAGAACTAGACGATTGGGCAAAGTGGGGTGTAGAAGGACATTTTCATGCAAAAAATCCGTGGTATAGCTATCATGAGCGCTTAACAGATAAGGTAGCGAAATTGGTTGGTGCCAAAGAAAGTGAAGTGGTAGTAACGCATTCGTTAACCACCAATTTACACTTGTTGATGGTATCGTTTTATCAGCCAAACGCCAAGCGTTTTAAAATTTTGTGTGAAGCCAAAGCATTTCCGTCTGACCAATATGCGTTAGAATCACAAGTAAATTTTCATGGATACTTTCCTGATGAAGCCATTATTGAGGTAGCTCCTAGAGAGGGCGAACATTTAATTCGTTTGGAAGATATTTTAGCAGCGATTGAAGAGCACAAAAATGAATTAGCATTGGTGATGATTGGTGGCGTAAATTACTACACAGGTCAGCTATTCGATATGAAAACCATTGCTGAAGCAGGCCACAAAGCAGGTGCGTATGTGGGTTTTGATTTGGCACACGCTGCGGGGAATGTAAAATTAAACCTTCACGAATGGAATGTAGATTTTGCCGCTTGGTGCTCTTACAAATATTTAAACTCAAGCCCTGGTGGAGTGAGCGGTTTGTTTGTTCACGAAAAACATGTAACGAATAAACAATTACCACGCTTTGCAGGGTGGTGGGGACACAATAAAGACGCGCGTTTTAAAATGGAAAAGGGCTTCGACCCAATACCTACTGCCGAAGCATGGCAATTGAGCAATGCGCCTGTGTTAGCTATGGCTGCGCATCATGCTTCCTTAGAAATTTTTGATGAAGCAGGTATGGATGCTTTGTGTACCAAACGGGATGTGCTAACTGGTTACTTAGAATTTATCATCAGCGATGTAGCACAAAAACACAACGCCAAATTTGAAATAATTACACCCAACAATAAAACACAAAGGGGTTGTCAGTTGTCTATATTGTGTCATGGTTATGGTAAGGAATTATTTAACTACCTTACCAAGCAGGGTGTGGTTGCCGATTGGCGTGAACCAAACGTAGTGCGTATGGCTCCAGTGCCATTGTACAATTCACATGAAGATGTGTATCGTTTTGGAGAAGTGTTGTCAGAATATTTGAGTAACAACGGTTAATTTTAATCAAAAATTTTAGGTGTTATATTCCATGTTTGTTGATGTGCATTAAAAGCAAAAAATTACGTAGCTTTGCTTGATATTAAATGGTTAAAGTAGCGCAACATATTTCTCAATTACTCTATTGTCACGATTGTGTGATTGTGCCGAATTTTGGCGGTTTTGTTACCAATTATAAACCTGCTAACATCAACTCTGAAAAAGGCATTGCAACACCTCCCTCAAAAACCATTTCATTCAACCGTTTTTTGTTGCATAATGATGGTTTATTGATTAACGAAATTTCAAAACAAGAAAACATTTCTTACAAAGAATCTCAAGATTTAGTAAAAAATTATGTAGATGATTGCCATGATTCGTTGAGAAAAAATAACCGTTTAGAAATTGATAAAATTGGTATTTTCTTTTATTCCGATAGTAAATTACAATTCAATTCTTCATCGTATAATTTTGAAGTAAAATCGTATGGTTTACCAGAGTTTTCTTTTGAATTGAAAAAGAAAGAAGAAACAAGTTTTGAGCCTAAACCTCTTCAACGCAAAGAAGAACCTGTTAAAGAAAACAGAATAGTTGAAGTTGTTGCTGTAACCAAAAGAAAACGCACCATTCCGAAATATGCCATTACCACTTTAGGATTGATTATTTTATTTTATGTGGCGTGGATTCCACTGAAAACAGATGCTTTGAAAACAGGTAACGTTGAGTTGTCAGACTTAAATCCTTTTCGATTTGATAAGTGTCCATCGGTTTACAGCTCTGCGGTGAAGAAAATAGCATTTGAATCTTATTCTGAAAAAGAAGAAAAAAGCGATTCTATTATTGCTATTGAAGGAAGAAATTTTGCAGTGGTTGATTTTACTAACGAAGAAGCAATTCCTGAAAGTACGTTTGTAGAAACATCTGTATCAAAAGAGACGGTTTCATCATCAAAAATGTATTATGTAATTGCTGGTTGTTTTAAAGAATATGCCAATGCACTTGGTTTGGTTGCCGATTTAAAAAGTAAGGGTTATCAGGCAGAAATCATTGACCAACACAAAGGGTTGTATCGTGTAGCCATTTCAAAATTTGCCAATAAAGAAGATGCGATGAATCTTTATTATGAGTTTAGACAAATTGAAGATAGCACGGTTTGGGTTTTAAGAAAATGATTATTATTGATTGACGATTGTTGAATGAATATTGATTATTGTTGATTGAATTTTCAACTTTAAACCTTCTACTTTCAACTAATCCTTCATTCTGTTCTTTTTATACCATTTGGTAATTATCATCAAAAGAATGCCTAAAATTATAAGTGCTGCTAAGCCCCAATACCATTGATTTAGGCTTTTAAACGTTACCAGAAAAACGATAGCAAAAAGGAATAGTGTAGCTACTTCGTTCCACAAACGCAAACGCATGGAAGTCCATTTGTACACATCGTTTTGCAAATCGTTGTAAATTTTGTGGCAATACAAATGATATAAAAATAAAGCTGCAACTAACGAGAATTTCAACATCATCCATGGCGAAGTCCAATAATTATAAGCATACACCAAAATAAACCCTGTAATGATTGTCAATGCTGCCGAAGGCCATGCTATAATGTACCACAATCTTCTTGCCATAAGTTTAAATTGTGGAATGAGAATTTTTTGTTCTTCGGGCGTTTTGTCCATCGCTTCTCGTTGATAAATAAATAGACGCACAATATAAAATAAACCCGAAAACCATGTTACCACAAAAATAATGTGCAGTGCTTTTATATAAAGAGGATTCAACATGTTATTTTTCTAATTTAAACCCAACGCCATGAACGTTAGTAATTTCAATAGTTTCGTCTTGTGTGTACTTGCGAAGTTTAGTAATAAACACATCCAAAGAGCGTCCATTAAAGTAAGTGTCTTCGCCCCAAACCAAATTCAAAATCATTCCGCGCTCTACGGTTTCTCCTTGTTTTTGGCAAAGTATTTTTAAAATTTCCGCTTCTTTTTTTGTGAGCTTTTTGTGCAACTTTCCATTTTTTAAAAGCTGATAATTCTTTGAATCAAAAGAAAGATTTCCCAATTTAAACTTTTCTTCTTCATTACTGCTTTGATAGTTTGATGTTCTTCTCAAAACCGCTTCAATTCTAAGAAGTAGCTCATCAAAATTAAATGGTTTGGTTAGGTAATCGTCTGCGCCAATGGTAAGTCCTTTTATTTTGTCTTCCGCCAATGCTTTAGCGGTAAGAAAAATAATTGGCGTTGAAGCGTTTATTTTTTTTATGTCAGAAGCCAATGTAAATCCATCTTTTTGTGGTAGCATTACATCCAGCACACATAATGAATAGGATGATTTTTTGAATTTTTCTAAGCCGTCTTTTCCGTTGGTACAAAGGGTTACGTTATAGCCGTTCATTTCTAAATTATCTTGAACAACGTAACCCAAATTGGTGTCATCTTCAACTAAAAGTATATTTTTTTTGTTGGGCATTTTCTGCTACTAAGGTAGTATTTTATTTGTTGGGCAACCAAAACCAAAAGCTGCTTCCTTTGCCTAAGGTACTTTCTACACCTACTTTTCCGCTGTGCGCTTCTACAATACTTTTTACGTAAAATAATCCTAATCCAAACCCTTTTACATTGTGTATATTTCCTGTAGAAACGCGGTAAAATTTTTCGAAAACTTGTTCTCCATCCTTATCAGATAAGCCTTTTCCGTTGTCTTTTACTTCTACCAAAATGCCGTTATTTTTTTCTGATAAACTAATTTCTATTAATGGCGTTTCTTCTGTGTATTTATTTGCGTTATCAAGCAAGTTGTAAAGCACATTCGTAACGTGAAGCCTGTCCGCATTTATACTAGCATTTTCCAGTTGAGTTGTAAATAAAATTTTACCCTTTCTGTTTTTTATAGTCAACTCAAATACGTCTACAATTTCTGAAATTAATTTTTTCAAATCAACGGTAGAAATTTTTAATTCAATTTTTTCTTTGTCAAATTTTGCCAACTGTAACACGCGCTCTACTTGATTTTCCAAGCGTTTGTTTTCTGTTTTAATAATTTGGGCGTAGTGATGAATTTTTTCTAAAGGCGTTTCATTTTTTGTTTTCACTAAAAAATCACTTGATAGTGCAATGGTAGAAATAGGGGTTTTTAATTCGTGCGTCATGTTGTTTATGAAGTCTGTTTTTACTTCGGACAAACGCTTTTGCTTAAGGATAACATTAATGGCATACGCCAGCACCGAAATAACTAAAATTATAATGCTTGTAGAAATCAATAAAGAGTAAGAAATTTCTGACGATGGCTCTTGATTAGCGTATGCTTTGTTAGGAAAATAAACGCCAAAATAGTAACCATCGTGTTCCCATTTTTCTTCTAAAGTATTACCTAAATTTTCGCGAATAATTTTTTTACCTAAATCAACAAATTTGTCAAATATAATAGAGTCCGTAAAGCAGTCGTATACGCCATATTCAAAGGGTTCTATGATGTCTTGCGATTCAAATTCTTTTATCAAAAGAGGCTCAAGCAAACTTGGGTTTACAGGTTCATAGAAACTCACTACATAATACGCAGGGTTTATTTGCTTTACAGGGTCTAAATAAATTTCGGAAGCACCTTTATTTAACGACACTAAATTATCACGGACATTAATAAGTGCCAGTGACACTTTGCTATCAAATTTTTCCTCTTCAATTTGCAAATTTTGTTTTTGGATATCAATAAGGTTTCGTTGAACTTCTACGTTTTTTTTTACCCAAAAAAACTGATTGACCACCACGCCCAATAGTGCAACTATTGATGCAACAATTACCCATTGTATGGTAGCTCTGTTCATGGTATAAAGTTATATACTTTTCCTGATGAAAGTTAATAAAAAAACTCCTCAAAAATTTTTGAGGAGTTTTTTTGTAACCTAAACCTAATTATAAAACTTAATCCTTGATTTCTCTCGAACTAACAATTTTTAAAGCATCGAAGATGCCTACATCATACCTGGCATACCGCCACCCATTGAAGGCATGGCTGGTTCTTTTTCGTTTGGCGAGTCAGCTACAACACATTCGGTAGTTAATAGCATTGACGCAATAGAAGCGGCATTCTCTAAAGCAATACGCGCCACTTTGGTTGGGTCAATGACACCTGCTTCGTATAAGTTTTCGAAAACTTCTGTACGTGCATTGTAACCAAAGTCTGCTTTTCCTTCTTTAATTTTTTGAACGATTACAGCACCTTCACCACCAGCATTGGCAATAATTTGGCGTAATGGCTCTTCAATAGCCCTACGAATGATGGCAATACCTGTAGTTTCGTCTTCATTTTCGCCCTTTAACTTATCTAAAGCAGATGAAGCGCGGATAAATCCAACACCACCACCAGGGATGATGCCTTCTTCGACAGCCGCACGAGTAGCCGCTAAAGCGTCATCTACGCGGTCTTTCTTTTCTTTCATTTCCACTTCGGTAGCAGCACCAATATATAGCACAGCAACGCCACCAGCTAATTTAGCCAAGCGTTCTTGTAGTTTTTCTCTGTCGTAATCAGAAGTTGTGCTTTCAATTTGCGCTTTGATTTGATTTACGCGAGCAGTGATATCTTTTTTATTTCCAGCACCATTGATGATGGTGGTATTGTCTTTGTCAACTTCTACTTTCTCGGCAGTTCCAAGCATTGCAATCGTAGCGTTTTCTAATTTGAAACCTCTTTCTTCAGAGATTACTGTACCGCCAGTTAACACCGCTATGTCTTCTAACATGGCTTTTCTTCTGTCGCCAAAGCCAGGAGCTTTTACAGCAGCCACTTTTAAGCCACCTTTTAAGCGATTGATTACTAAAGTAGCCAAAGCATTACCTTCTACTTCTTCAGCAATAATCAACAGCGGACGACCTGATTGAGCAGCTGGCTCTAACACAGGTAACATTTCTTGAATGTTAGAAATCTTTTTATCGTAGATTAAAATGTACGGATGCTCTAACTCGGCAATCATTTTGTCGGCATCGGTAACGAAATAAGGAGATAAATAACCTCTATCGAACTGCATACCTTCTACCGCTTTCACTTCAGTTTCGGTTCCTTTGGCTTCTTCTACCGTGATAACACCATCGTTGCCTACGGTTTTCATGGCTTCAGCAATTAGTGCTCCAATGGTTTCGTCATTATTGGCAGAAATAGACGCTACTTGCTTAATTTTATCATTGTTTGAACCAACTTCTTGAGAGAGTTTTTTCAATTCCTTAACGACAACTTGAACAGCTTTATCAATTCCTCTTTTCACGTCCATTGGGTTGGCACCTGCGGCTACGCTTTTTAAACCAGCAGATACGATGGCTTGTGCCAAAACGGTAGCCGTAGTAGTGCCATCACCAGCCACATCGGCAGTTTTAGAAGCCACTTCTTTTACCATTTGTGCGCCCATATTTTCGATAGGGTCTTTCAGTTCTATTTCTTTAGCTACCGTTACCCCATCTTTAGTGATTTGAGGAGCGCCAAATTTTTTCTCAATTACCACATTGCGTCCTTTTGGACCAAGGGTTACTTTTACAGCGTTTGCTAATGCATCAACGCCTTTTTTTAGTTTATCTCTTGCTTCAAGATTGAATAAAATATCTTTTGCCATAATGTTTTAGATTTAATTTTTTGGATTGGTTAATGATTAAATTACTGCGTAAATGTCAGATTCTTTCATGATGAGGTAATCTTTACCTTCAATGGTGATTTCTGTGCCCGAGTATTTACCATAAAGCACATTATCACCAACTTTCACGGTCATTGGTTCGTCTTTTTTCCCTGTGCCAACAGCTACCACCTTACCTTTTTGTGGTTTTTCTTTGGCCGTGTCAGGAATAATGATGCCTCCTGCTGTTTTTTCTTCTGCAGCAGCGGGCTCTACAACAACTCTGTCTGCTAATGGTTTTACGTTCATATTTTTTGAAATTTTAGGTTTGACATTATTTTGATTGCCCTATGGCGAAAGTTATGCCAAGTATAATCTCTGCCACTTTTGGCAGATTTTGGCAGAATGATTGTCAAAAATTTAAAATAGAGATTGTCATTTTTTCAATTTTTTATTGCCAAAAATATTTTATGTTTCAAACAATAATTTAATTGAGTTGTTGTTTAAGTATGTAGTAGCAACCAAAAGTAATAGTTTTTCATAGGTTTGTTTTTTAAGGTTGGTATTAAAGGGCGTCAGGAAAAGTAATTCTGATGCCCTTTTTAGTTTTGCTATATTTGTTACACTAAATGAGAAAATGGCTTTTTATAGCGTTTATTGTAGTTTCCTATAACGTGGGTTTTGGGCAAAAAATTTCTGTTGTTTGCAACGAACCGCTTCCGAAGATAAAATACCCCAAAAATGCGGATAATGAACTTGAATTAAAAAATGTGGAACAAAAAGTCATTTCGCAACTTCACACTAAAGGATATTTGCTTGCGTCTATTGATTCTACTGTGGTTGAAAACAAAGATGCAACGCTCTATCTTCATTTAGGTAAACAAATTTCGTGGAGTTATTTAGATGTTTCGAGTTTAGAGAACGATGCATTGCGTTATGCTAATTTCAAGCAAAAATGGTACAACGGAAAACCTATAAATGCACAGCAATTTTCTACGCTTAATAAAAAACTGTTGAGATACTATGAAAATTCCGGCTTTCCGTTTACAAAGATTTTTTTAGATAGTGTTTCCATTGAAGAAACCACATTAAAAGCGAGCTTAAACGTTGAAAAATTTAAGCAAATACGAATAGATTCTATTGTGGTAAAATCTACCGAAAAAATTAGTCCATTTTTAATTGAAAATCTCATCAACATTAAACGAGAAGAAATTTATAACGAAGCAAAAATCCGTCAGATTAGCAACAAGCTTAAAGAGTCAGGATTGTTTGAAGAAACCGAACCTTGGAAGGTGTTATTTTTAGAAAATCAGACCAAATTATTTTTGTTTTTAAAACACACAAAATCGAGTCAATTTAATGGCATTGCTGGTGTACAAAGCGACCCTGTAACGGGCAATATTAGTGTAACGGGCGATGTTGATTTGCGCTTGCAAAATGTGTTAAAACGTGCCGAACTCATCAATGTAAAGTGGAAAAAATTTCAGGCATTGTCTCAAGAATTGACTACGCAAATGAACTACCCATATTTACTACAAACACCATTTGGTGCCGATTTGATGCTACATTTATACAAGCGCGACACGTCATTTTTAGAATTGGAACAAAAAGCGGAAATGCAGTATATCCTCAATAACGGCAATATCTTCAAAGGTTTTGTAAAAAAATATTCTTCTCAAACATTGTCCGCATTTTTAGACAATTCATTTACCGGAATTGAAGTGCTGTATTATGGTTTAGGATTAACAACTTCACGTTTAGATTATCGCCTCAATCCACTTAAGGGATATCGCTTGGATGTCAACGCTGCTTTGGGAAATAAACGCACACAAACAAGCGCAGAAAATGACACTGAAGACGATGATAAATTGCTACAAGGCGTGTTTGATAATGTGCTGTCTTTTTACATTCCATTGGCGAAAAAAACCACCATAAAATTGAGTAATCAATCGCGCTACATCATGAGTGACAGTATTTATAGTAACGAGTTGTTCCGTTTTGGTGGCTTGAAAACCATGCGTGGCTTTGATGAAGAATCGTTGTTTGCTTCTTTCTTTTCGATAAATACGATTGAATTGCGTTATTTGTTTGAGCGAAATTCTGCATTTTATTTATTTACCGATTGGGCATACTTTGAGCGTATAACGGTTGAGGATAGGAATTTTAGCACAGCGCTTGGTAGTGGTTTGGGCGTAAGTTTTGAAACAGGCGCAGGCATTTTTACCATCAATTACGCACTAGGAAAACTTGATGAAAATCCGTTTTTATTTCGCGCTGCTAAAATCCATTTTGGCTTTGTGGCGGTGTTTTAGGTTGTTTTTAATTTCTCTAAAGAATATCGTTATCTTCGCAGTATGGATTATGTGTCGTTAATCATTGGCATTGTTGTAGGTGCTTTAGTTGGTTTTTTGTTGGCGAAATCGCGCAAGGAAACCAATGAAGGAGCTCTTGCTGAAAATAATTTTCTGAAAGTTGACAACGAAAAAAAAGAAACTGAATTAAAGCAGCTTCGAGAAGCAAAAAGTGAGTTAGAAAGTCGTATTGCAGCTTCTATAGAAAAGTTCAAATCACAGGAAGAAAAATTAAATTCACTGAAAGAAGAACTTGAGAATATCAACAAAAAATATACAACCGAATTTGAAAATATTGCCAACAAAATTCTTGATGAAAAAACTCAAAAATTTACCGAGCAAAACAAAACAAACTTAGACGGAATACTTACTCCACTCAAAGAACGAATAAAGGAGTTTTCCGACAAAGTTGACAAAGCCTACAAAGAAGAATCACAAGAGCGCACCACGCTAAAAACGGAAATTAAACACCTCATTGAACTCAACAAACAAGTAAGTGAAGACGCCAATAATTTAGCAAAAGCATTGAAGGGTGATAGTCAACAACAAGGTAGTTGGGGCGAATTTATTTTAGAAAGTGTATTAGAAAAATCGGGTTTAGTAAAAGACAGAGAATATGTTGTTCAAGAAAGCTTTTCGCAAGAAAATAACACGCGTTCTCGACCAGATGTTATTGTAAAATTACCCGATAATAAAAACATTATCATAGATTCAAAAGTATCTTTAGTGGCTTATGAACGCTTTGTTTCAGAGCAAGATGAAGCGTCTAAAATTTTGCATCTAAAGGAGCACATTCAATCTGTAAAAAATCATATTAAAGGATTGAGTGAAAAAAGCTATCAGGATTTACACAAAGTTGGTGGTTTGGATTTTGTACTGTTGTTTATTCCCATAGAGTCTGCATTTGCGTTGGGTGTTCAGCACGATAATAAATTATTTACCGATGCCTTTGAAAAAAATATTGTGTTGGTAAGTCCTTCCACATTGTTGGCCACATTACGCACCATTGCTAACATTTGGCGCACCGAACATCAAAATAAAAACGCACAAGAAATTGGACGTTTAGCAGGCGCTATGTTTGATAAATTATCAGGTTTCGCAGGCGATATGGAAGACATTAAAAAGTCCATTGACAAATCGAATGAAAGCTATGAGAAAGCCATAAACAAGCTAAAAACAGGCAAAGGCAATGTGATGAGTACGGCTCAAAAAATAAAAAGTTTGGGTGCAAAAACAAGCAAACAATTACCTGAAGAATTTTTAGGTGATGATGATTTGTTAGAAAGTTAGCATTATGAGTGAAATAAAAATCTAAAAATTGCGTATCTTTAAGCCATGCTTAGACAGTCATTACAACAAAAGCTATTACAAAAATTATCACCTCAACAAATTCAGTTGATGAAGTTGTTGCAAGTACCTACTATGGAATTAGAGCAACGCATTAAAGAAGAAATGGAAGAAAATCCAGCGTTGGAAGAGGGAAAGGACGAAGATGCAAGTAGTGAAAATGAAGACGAGTACGATAACGAATTTGATGAAGGTAATGACTCGCGCGATGATTTCGACATTGACGATTACATGAGTGATGACGAAACGCCATCGTACAAACTTTCTGTAAACAATCAAGGAAAAGATCACGAAGAAAAAACCATGCCTTACTCGGGTGGCAAAAGTTTTCAAGAGGTATTGCACAATCAAATTGTGTTGCGTGTAAGCAACGAAAAAGAATTAATTATTGCCGACAACATCATCGGAAACCTTGATGAATCGGGCTATTTAAGAAGAGAGTTGATAAACATTGTGGATGATTTAGCATTCTCTCAAAACATTTCTGCTACCGAAAAAGAAGTAGAAGAGGTGCTAAAAATCGTGCAAGATTTAGAACCCTATGGTGTTGGTGCGCGCGACTTACGCGAGTGTTTAATTATTCAACTCAAGAAAAAAGAAAATTTAAGTATTTCTCAAAAAACAGCATTGGTTGTTTTAGAAAAATGCTTTGAAGAATTTATCAAAAAACACTACAACAAAATCATTGCAAAACTAGATATCGAAGAAGAAGATTTAAAAGATGCCTTGGATGAAATTGTGAAGTTAAATCCCAAGCCCGGTGGTTCTGGACAAGAGTCTTCAAAGGCAATTCATGATGTTATTCCAGATTTTGTAATTATAGAAAATGACGGTGAACTTACGCTTAGCATGAGTGGCAGAAATGTTCCTGATTTAAAAGTAAGTGCCGACTACAACAGTATGTTGCAAACCTACGCCAATAGTGGTAAAACGAAAAAAGATAAGGAAGCTGTATTGTTTGTTCGACAAAAAATTGATGCAGCAAAATGGTTTATTGAGGCGATAAAACAACGGCAACAAACATTGTTTTTAACGATGAACGCCATTATGAATTATCAAAAAGAATATTTTTTAACAGGCGATGAAACTAAGCTGAAACCAATGATTTTAAAAGACATTGCAGACATTGTTGCTTTAGATATTTCTACCATTTCGCGTGTGGTAAATAGCAAATATGTGCAAACATCTTATGGTACATTTTTATTAAAATCATTTTTCTCAGAATCGTTGAGTACAGATAGCGGTGAAGAAGTATCGAGCCGTGAAGTGAAGAAAATTCTGGAAGATAACATTGCAGAAGAAGACAAACGCAAACCACTTACTGATGAAAAATTAACAGATCTTCTAAAAGAAAAAGGTTATAACATTGCTCGCAGAACGGTTGCCAAATATCGTGAACAACTCAACATTCCTGTTGCGCGTTTGAGAAAAGAAATCTAAATGACGGCTCTTTCTAAAATTATTTATTACTTGGCAAATCCTTTATTAATGCCTCTTTATACGCTGTTATTACTATTTCAAATTCAATCGGCAACCATAAACATTGTTCCTCCAAATCTCAAAATTTTCTTGTATGCATTTACGTTTGTCTTGTGCGCTTTTTTTCCGTTAGTGAGTATTTTTGGATTGAAGTACACGCGCTCTGTTGCAAGCATTCATCTCACCTCAAAAGAGGAAAGAGTTATACCTTACATACTTGCCATTTTATATTACGGCATAACTTACTATATGTTGCGCTACAAATTTGGCGTTGACTACTTAATTCCTGCACCTGTTTTCTCAAGTTTATTGGGCGCAATTTTTGCTTTGAGTTTGGTTTCTTTAATTAACATTAAAACAAAAATAAGCGCACATTGTGTCGGAATTTCAGGTGTTTTAGGTGCGTTTATCGCTGCTGGAAATAAATACTATACTGCAAACACGCTTGAAATTTCTATGTTAACTTTTGTGTTAATGCTTGCCGTTGGATTAACCGCAACATCACGCCTGTGGTTAAAAGCTCACAACGAATCACAGGTTTATAGTGGTTTATTTTTAGGTTTTGCAATAGAATATTTATTTGTGAATTTTGACATCATCATATAATTGAAGGTTGAAAATTGAAGGTTGGTTTTGTTTCTAAAGATATTTGACTTTATAACGTTTAACCTTCAACTTTCAACAAAAATTTATAGTTTTGAACTAACACGAATTGTAGCATGAGTACGAAAACATTAATAATAGGTTCATCAGGACAAATTGGCACCGACTTAGCACTAGAACTAAGAAAACAAAGAGGTAACGACAACGTAATTTGTTCAGATTTAAAACCATCTTCTAATTCTGAATTGGCTGATGGTCCTTTTGAAGTGATTGACGTGATGGATAAAAATCGCATTGAACAAGTCATTAAAAAATATGAGATAAAAGAAGTCTATCTATTAGCAGCTTTGCTTTCGGCCACTGCCGAAAAAAATCCAAAGTTGGGTTGGGAATTAAACATGGAAGGATTGTTTAACCTACTCAACATTGCAAAAGATGGCTTGATTGACAAACTATTTTGGCCAAGTTCTATTGCAGTTTTTGGTCCAACTACTCCACGCTACAACACACCTCAACAAACGGTGATGGAGCCAACCACTGTTTACGGAATTAGCAAACAAGCTGGTGAGCGTTGGTGCGAATATTACTTCAATAAATTTGGTGTTGATGTAAGAAGCATTCGTTACCCAGGTTTAATTAGCTACAAATCTGCGCCAGGTGGAGGTACTACCGATTATGCGGTAGAGATTTTTCACGAAGCGAAAAAACACAAAACATACACCTGCTTTTTATCCGAAAATAGTGGCTTACCTATGATGTATATGCCCGATGCTATCAAAGCTACCATTCAACTGATGGAAGCACCAAAAGAAAAAATTAAAACGCGTTCGAGTTATAATTTATCTGGAATGAGCTTTACACCAAAAGAAATTGCAGAAGCAATAAAGCAACACATTCCAGAGTTTACCATTGACTATAAACCCGACTTTCGTCAAGCCATTGCCGATAGTTGGCCTGCAAGTATTGATGATTCTGTAGCACAAAAAGAATGGGGCTGGAAAGCCGATTACGACCTCAACGCTATGGTGGCGGATATGCTCATGAATGTTGAAAGTTAAAAGTTAAACATTATGTCAATTTCGAGTGTTTCGATGTATATCGGAATGTATCGAAAAATAGATAGATGAAAAAATGAATTACAAATTAAAATTTACATATAAGATTGCTTCGTTCCTTGCAATGGCGATGCTAATTTTTGTAACTAGTTCTTGCGAAGAAGATGCAGAAACTGTGACGCCTCCTGTTGTAGAAGAACCAAAAGTAGAACGCATAATTCCTCCTGCGTTTAATGTAGACAGCGCCTATCATTTTGTAAAAACACAAGTAGATTTTGGTCCGCGAGTGCCTAACAGCAAGCAACATGCTGCGTGCGCAGAATATTTAGTGAATGAGTTAAAACGCTTTGGTGCAGAAGTGATTGTTCAAGAAGCCACCGCACGTGCTTTTGATGGCAATATTCTCAACATGAAAAACATCATCGGGCAATTTTCTCCCGAAAAAGAAAAACGCCTATTGCTTTGCGCACACTGGGATACACGCCCTTTTGCCGATAAAGACACCAAAGACCAAAACAAACCCATTGATGGCGCCAATGATGGTGCAAGTGGTGTAGGTGTGTTGTTAGAAGTTGCTCGCGCGCTACAACAAAAACAACCTGACTTTGGTATAGATATCATCTTTTTTGATGCCGAAGATTATGGTGCAACAGATGCTGCCTCCGCAAATTATAGAGATTATAAAGAAACCGAAAAAACATGGTGCTTGGGTTCACAGTATTGGTCGAAAAATTTACACAAACCAAACTATCGTGCAAAGTATGGCATTTTATTAGATATGGTTGGTGCTAAAGATGCGGTGTTTTTAAAAGAAGAAATTTCCATGATGTATGCATTAAAAGTAGTGAACAATGTTTGGGAACGTGCCAATCAAATGGGTTACGGTAATTATTTTCAAAAGCGTGTTGGCGGAACACTAACAGACGACCATAAATTTATCAATGAATATGCGGGTATTCCTTGTATTGATATTATTGATTTTGATGATACACGAAATGGTTTTGGGCACTTTCACCACACGCATAAAGACAACATGGACATCATAGACAAAAACACGCTAAAAGCTGTGGGTGATGTGGTGTTGGATGTAGTGTTTAATGAGAGGTAGCTGTTCGATCCTGAACGAACATTTCGACTCCGCTCAGCATCCATTTAGCATGACGATTGAACCTTTTTTACTAAACCCCCAATGAATTAGTGATCCAATAAACTAATTTGCCAACAACCGTTTCATGCTCACTTTTTCCTCAATAATGTGGGACAAGTCGGCAATGGCAACACGCTGTTGTGTCATGGTATCGCGCTCACGAATGGTAACGGTATTGTTCTCTAACGATTCATGGTCAACGGTGATGCAGAAAGGCGTGCCAATAGCATCATGGCGTCTGTAACGCTTGCCAATACTGTCTTTCTCTTCGTAGTCGCACACATAATCAAACTTTAATAAGTTCATTATTTCACGTGCTTTTTCTGGCAGACCATCTTTTTTAACGAGTGGAAAAATAGCTGCTTTTACAGGCGCTAATGCTGGTGGAATGCGCAACACCACACGCTCAGAACCATCTTCCAGTTTTTCTTCTTTGTACGATTTTGACAACACGGCTAAAAACATTCTGTCCAAGCCAATAGACGTTTCTAACACATACGGCACATAACTTTCGTTCAATTCTTGGTCGAAGTATTGCAGTTTTTTTCCAGAAAATTCTTCGTGTTTGCCTAAGTCAAAATCAGTACGTGAGTGAATGCCTTCTAGCTCTTTAAAACCCATCGGAAAGTTAAACTCTATATCGCAAGCTGCATCGGCATAGTGTGCTAATTTTACATGGTCGTGAAAGCGGTAATTTTCTTCGCCCAAGCCCAATGCTTTGTGCCATTTAATGCGCGTTTCTTTCCAGTAGTCGTACCATTGTTTTTGCGTGCCTGGCTTAATAAAAAATTGCATTTCCATTTGCTCAAATTCGCGCATACGGAAAATGAATTGACGCGCCACAATTTCGTTACGAAATGCCTTACCAATTTGCGCAATACCAAATGGTAATTTCATGCGGCTGGTTTTTTGCACGTTGAGGTAGTTCACAAAAATACCTTGAGCCGTTTCGGGACGTAAATATATTTTGGCCGATTCGCCAGACACAGAACCCAACTCGGTGGCAAACATCAAATTGAACTGACGCACATCTGTCCAATTTTTCGACCCAGAAACAGGGCATACAATTTCTAAATCTTCAATCAGTTTTTTTAAGTCGTCTAGTTTTTCATTTTCTAAAGCATCCTTCATACGTTGGTTGATGCTGCTGATTTCTTCAACACGTCTTAACACGTTAGCGTTGGTGGCACGAAACTGTGCTTCGTCAAACGCATCGCCAAAGCGGGCTTTGGCTTTCTCAATATCTTTTTGATTTTTTGCTTCAATTTTAGCAATGTGTTCTTCAATAAGTACATCAGCACGGTAGCGTTTTTTAGAATCTTTATTGTCTATAAGTGGGTCGTTAAAGGCATCTACGTGGCCAGAAGCTTTCCAAGTAGTGGGGTGCATAAAAATGGCGGCATCAATACCCACAATGTTTTCGTGCAGTTGCACCATGCTCATCCACCAGTATTTTTTGATGTTGTTTTTTAACTCCACACCATTCTGTCCATAGTCGTAAGTGGCGCTTAAACCATCATAAATTTCGCTGCTCGGAAATACAAAACCATATTCTTTGGCATGCGATATCACGTTTTTCAATAAATCTTCATGTGTACTCATGGCTGCAAAAGTAGTTATTTTAGTTGTTAGGTGATGAAGTGATTATGTAATTAAGTGATGAAGAAATTTTGTAGATTTGGACAAATAATAATTCTTATGTTTCTAAAAACGATTAAATCACTTTTGTTTGTTTTTCTTGCAACTCTATTGATTCAATGTAATAAAGATAAAAGGAAGACCATAGTTGTTGGAAGCTATTCCGATTACAAAAATATTGATACATTAACTTTTTTTGATGTAGAGAGAATTTTTTTTGACGTTGACTTAGATGGTAGTCAAGACACCATTATTTTAAAAGATTTAGAGCACACAAAAGGTGATCCAGAACTATATTCATTTATTGAAATTAGGACATCGAAAAGAATTTATCAAATTAAAAAAATTTATGGTTATTTAATAGATAGTTTGGCTTCAATTGAAGTTAAAAATGAAGTGCCTTCAGATAAAATCTATTTTTCAAAAACAATTA
>JBKHVV010000011.1:0-31024 GCA_046569885.1 Bacteroidia bacterium | reverse complement strand
ACCGATAAATTAGACCCTTATAAACGCACCACACCAACCAATAGAGAATTAATTGCTCAAGGTGTTGGTAATTCTGTTTCTGGCTTGATTGGCGGATTACCACCCACGCAAGTAATTGTAAGAAGTTCGGCAAATATTAATTCGGGAGGTAGAACAAAAGTTTCAGCCATTTCGCACGGTTTACTGTTGCTGTTGAGCGCTATTTTTATTCCTCTTTTGTTGAATCAAATTCCATTATCAAGTTTGGCAGCAATACTCTTAGTGGTGGGTTATAAATTGGCAAAAGTGTCATTATTTAAAGAAGTATATAAGTTGGGATGGAGTCAGTTTATCCCTTTCATAGCAACCATAATTGCCATTCTATTTACGGATTTATTAAAAGGCATTGGAGTAGGTGTGGTGTTTTCAATTTTTTACATTTTACGAGAAAATTTCCGCACACCATTTTTCACTCAAAAAGGAGAAAAAATTCACATTAAATTGGCAGAAGAAGTTTCTTTTTTAAACAAAGCAAGCGTACTACTAATGCTTAACGATTTGCCTGAAAACTCAAGCGTTATTTTAGATGGAACACGCTCTGTAACTATTGATTACGATGTTTTGGAAATCATTCAGAATTTTAAAAACTTTGGTGCTAAAGAAAAGAACATTAACCTTGAATTAATTAACATACCCGAAGTAAAAGTATCATCACATTAATAAACTAAAAATCGAACATTATGAGCACAGAATATTATAATCAACTATTAAAAAACAACAAAGCGTGGGTAGCACAATCATTAAAAGAAGACCCAGCATTTTTTGACGACTTAGCAGCAGGACAAAACCCTCCAGTATTATGGATTGGTTGTTCTGATAGCCGTGTGCCTGCCAATCAAATTACAGGAACCAAACCAGGTGAAATTTTTGTACACAGAAACATTGCCAACATGGTAGTGCATACCGATATGAGTATGCTTAGCGTATTAGACTATGCGGTGAATGTGTTAAGAGTAAAACATGTAATTGTTTGTGGACACTATGGTTGTGGTGGTGTTTTAGCAGCAATGGGTAATCAACAATTTGGATTAATAGACAACTGGCTGCGCCACATTAAAGACGTTTACAGAATTTACCAACGCGAGTTAGACGCTATTGAAGACACCGTTGCACGTGGCAGACGTTTTGTAGAGCTCAACGTAGAAGAGCAAGTATTTGATTTGATTAAAACATCCATCGTTCAAAATGCGTGGAAAAATAAGCAAGCATTAGAAATACACGGATGGGTTTACGATATTGCCAATGGCATTATTAAAGATTTAGAGGTATCCACAGACAATAGCCAAGACATTAAGAGCATCTACAAATTAGATGCTAAGATATAATAAAAACACAACCTCAAAAATTGCTTTTTCCGCCAATAGGGATTGGAATAACGAGAAATCTGTTAACAAAAAAACCTTAGCAAACATGCTAAGGTTTTTTGTTGTGGGCGATGAGGGATTCGAACCCCCGACCCCCTCGGTGTAAACGAGGTGCTCTGAACCAGCTGAGCTAATCGCCCTAATCGAGGGTGCAAATATAGCGGTTTTATCAAAAGTGCAAAAAATTAATGTAAAAAATTTAGGGAATAGCTTCTGCCACCACAAACGTGCTGCCACCAATAAAAATCACATCGTCTTTATCCGATTGATAGATAGCTTCTTGAATGGCTTCTGCAACAGAGCTAAAAGCAGTTCCTTTTAAACCAATATTGGTAGCTTTTAGCAAGAGTTCTTTTGCCTCTAAACAGCGCTTGTTATCAGGCTTGCAGAAGTAGTAGTGAGCTTTTTTGGGCAATAAACTTAAAATCTTTGCGTGGTCTTTGTCGTTTGCCATGCCCAATACAATATGGAGTTGCTTAAATTTTTCTTTCTGTAATTGATTCATCACCGCATAAATTCCTTGCTCGTTGTGAGCTACATCAGCAATCATTTTAGGTTGATTGCCTAAAACTTGCCACCGCCCTTGCAGATTTGTGTTTTTAACCACATTTGTCAATCCGTTTTTTATGTGTTCGTCTGTAATTTTCCAATTTTTTGGCAACAATCTACAAGCAGAAACCGCAGTATTGATGTTCTGTTTTTGGTATTCGCCTAATAAATCGGTAGCGTAGTGGTGGGGTTCAGAAAAATAAATTGGCGCTTGCAATTCTTTTGATTTTTCAATAAAAACGTGCTGAATATTTTTTTGCGTGTCGCCAATTACAACAGGAATAGTTTGCTTGATAATTCCTGCTTTTTCGATGGCAATTTTTTCTAAAGTTTCTCCTAAAATATCGGTGTGGTCTAAACCGATGGTGGTAATAATACTCAATTCGGGAGTAATAACATTGGTAGAGTCCAAACGCCCACCAAGCCCGGTTTCTATAATGGCCATATCTACGTTTTGTTTGGCAAAATGATAAAATGCCAAGCCGGTTGTCCACTCGAAAAAAGAGAGTTGAAGTTTTTCAAAATCGGTTTTATACTTTTCTACAAATTCTACTACGTCATTTTCGCTAATTAACTCTCCGTTTATTTTTACACGCTCTCGAAAATCTTTTAAATGTGGCGAAGAATAAATACCTGTTTTGTAACCCGCTTCTTGAAAAATAGATGCTACCATGTGGCACGTAGAGCCCTTGCCGTTGGTGCCCGCAAGGTGAATGGTGTTTATTTTTTTTTCAGGATTGTCTAAAATTTTACATAGCGCAATCGTGTTGCTCAAATCGGCTTTGTAGGCACTTTTTCCTTGTGTTTGATAGGAGGGAAGACGACTGAAAAGATACTCAACCGTTTGTTGGTAGGTCATTACTGGTTTCTGAACTTGATGGTAATATAGCCGTACTCTTTTTCTTTGGCGTTTGAGTCAGGGTCAAACTTAAATTTCCAAGCGGCTTGTTCGGCTGCTTTTAAATGTTCGGGAGAAGTAGATGTTGTTGCAGGATTGGTGTCTAACACTTTTACTTGAACGACTTTTCCAGTTCTGTCAATCCAAATTTGTACGCGAACATCTCCCTCTTGTTGTATTGGGTTATCAACTTTTGGTTGAGTTACAATTCCTCTGTTTCCTGATAGAGCACCAGTAGTTCCTGTTGTGCCAGGTCCTTCTAATCCGTCTCCATCGCCATTTTTTCCATCACCGTCTTTATCGCCCTCGCCAGTTCCGCTTCCACCTTGACCAAATACGTTGCCATAATTATATTTCGGGTCTTGGTTTTTGGTTTCTTCTGTTGTAGTGGTACTCGTTGTTTTAGACGTGTTAGTAGTTTTTGATTTTGTAACCGTAACAGGAGATTCTTCTTCTTGTGTAGCTACATCTTCGGTATTGGCTACAGATTCCGTACTTTCAGAAATTTGAGTGGGTGCACCGCCTGCGCTTTCTGAACCTGAAAAATCCATTTCCATTACTATTTCTTCGTTTGGAAATGGCGGGTCTAAAGTTATAATATTGTAAAACAAAAGAAGAAGCGCCAAAAGTACGTGAAGTATAATTGTTCCAATTATCGCTTTTCGGTTGTCTTGTTCTGATATTTTATAATCGTAAATCACTTTTCTTAGTTAGATTTTGTCTTTATTACGATTTTCCACTGATTTTGTTTCACTACATCAATAACCATAGCCGCGCTTTCAAAGTCTGCATGTTTATCACAGTAGAGTTCTACGGTTTTATCTTCAGGGTCAATGGCATTTGTAATGGCTTGTGCTAAATTTTGCGGAGAAACAATCATACTGTTTACAGAGAATTGATTGTCTTGTGTAATTTCCACTTTGGTAGTGGCTTTCTCGGTAGTAGAACCTTTTCCACTTGGTAAATCTACTTTATGCCCAGAGCTTACCATGGTAGAAAGTATGATAAAGAAAATAAGTAATAGAAACACCAAGTCGGTCATGGATGCCATGCCGCCTTCTACCTTTATTTTATTTTGAGAACTTAAGCCCATAATGTTATTAATTTCCAGGTTCTTCTAGTATGTCTAAAAACTCAATGGAAGCTCCTTCCATTTGATGAATTACTTTTTCAACTTTACTTACTAAATAATTGTAAGCAACGAAAGCAACAATACCCACAACTAAACCAGCAACGGTAGTAACCATGGCTTGCATGATGCCACCAGCTAAACTATCAATTTCTACACCTTCAAGAGTCATTGTGTGGAATGTAGATATCATCCCTATTACTGTTCCTAAAAATCCTAACATTGGTGCCACACCCGAAATGGTTGCTAAAACACCTAAACGTTGTTCGAGGTTAGAGATTTCTAACTTTCCTACGTTTTCAACAGATGCAGCGATGTCTTTCATTGGTTTTCCAATGCGTGATATTCCTTTACCTACCATTCGTGCCATTGGGTTGCTGGTGGTTATGCATAAATTTTTAGCGCCATCTAAGTTTCCTTGTTTGATGTAGTTTTTTATGTTTTCCATAAAACTTTTTTCACCTTTTAGAGCTTTTTGAATGGCTAAAAAGCGTTCTATAAAAATGTAAACTGCCAATACAGAACAAATGGCAAGAGGAATCATGATATACCATCCGCCAGCTTTTGCCAATTCCCATAAGGATATTTCTGAAATTACAGCAGCACTCTCGTTAGCCGCTTGAGCAACTACTTTTGTGGTATCGCCAGCAACGCTTAGTTGTAATAAAAAAGGTGTGTTCATTGTTTTAAATGATTAGGATTTTAACGAGAACAAAAATAGATATGTAGCACACTTGTACGAAAATGAGAATTAAAAGTTATTAATAATGGCTATTTGAAAAGCCAAAATTTTAAAAACTTGTTAAAAAGTAAAATTCATGCAGAACCAATAAATAAATATTATATCTTTGGGGCAGGTTAACAATTAGTTTTTTCATAGGTAAAGTTCAAAAGAGCCAGTCCATCGGGATTTGGCTCTTTTGTTTTTTAGTGAATTATTCTATAAACGGGATACCTATTGTGCGATTTTTCATAGTGAGGTGAGCGTTTGTAGATAAAGTCTAACTGTTTGTAGTGGTTACTAGCAAATTCTTTATCGGCTTTTTGTTTGGCATAAAAATCTGCTTTTAGTGTTGAGTCGGTTTCTAAAATTTCTATGGCTTTATCTTCGAAAATGTATGCTGAAAAATATTCTTTTTGCTGCACAATGGCATCAAAAAATCCCCAATTAAAGTATGAGTCAGAAGCTTTTGGTTCAAGTGTTTCAATAAGAAAACGAACGCCTTGTTGATTGGTTGAAATGAGAATATCGCCCTCATAAAATTGTATTTTTTGAGTTTCTTTTCTAACGTTGGTATTGTAATGCCCATAGTGTCCTTCGTAAGGATTTTTCCATGTTTCAAAACGTTCAATATAATATGTTTCAACTTCTATTGTAGTATCTTTTTCAAGTTTACTAAATTCAATTCGGTTGTTTTCCAATCTGCCAATTACATCATCCCAAGCTTGAGGAATAACATAGTATTTTGGCTTTTGAATAGTATCAAGAGCATTGTATCTATTGTAATAATGAATTGGTTTTTCAAAAGGTTTATTTCGGTCGTACTTATATGTTTTTAATCCGCTTATTGAACTATTGTAATAAATCGCTTCGTAGCCTTTAAAATTTATCGTGTCAAATCGAGTAGTGTCCAATTGCCAGTTTAGCGTAAAATATTTTTGCTCGATTGTTTGCTTGTTCGCATTTGTAACTTTTTCAATAATGTCTGTGTGATTATTGGCTGCAAATTTTATCAATTTTTCTAAAAAGATGTAGGTGGATTCAACCCTATTTGGATAAGGTTTCCACATGTGTGTTTCGGTAACAAAACTTATACAGTTAAACAAATTTGCATAGCCCGTAGAATAGCGAGGAGTTTCTAAATAATCTACAATTCCGCTTTCAGGATGGTCATCTTTGCTAACCACATAAGGCACCATTGGGTAGTTGGCTTTTTCCATTTCTGCAAACAAAAACGGACGTAATTTTTCACGAACGTACGAACTCAATTCAGGGTGCATTTTATCTAATTGAGACGTTATTAGCGTCATGGTGTATTGGTAATCTGAACCATTACTTTCGTGTGTATCTACAAATAATTGAGGTTTGAAATCGTGAAATATTTTAGCAAAAACCTCACTATTTTTAGAATCATTTTTTACGAAATCTCTATTCAAATCGAGATTTTTAGCATTGCCTCTAAAGCCATACATTTCTGGTCCGTTTTGATTGACTCTACTGCAACAACCTCTGTTTAAAGCACCATCAACATTGTAGATTGGGATGATTACTACGGTAACATTTTCTAAAATTTTCTCATAATTTTTATCACCCAATAATTGGTTAGCTAAATTTATCGAAGCATCTACACCACATGGTTCACCAGGGTGAATGGCATTGTTTATCAATATCGTTACTTGGTCTTTTGTTTGTGAAAATCGCTCGCTTTTATCAATTATAAAAGCATAAATAGGTTTGCCCAGATCGCCATTGCCATAGTTTATGAGTTTCGCCTCCTTGTATTTTTTATCCAGTAATTCGTAATGTTTAATAAGGTTGTCGTAGTCTAACGATTGGTTTTCTTTATACACATCAATCGCCATGGTTGGTGGTTCTGTGGTAGATTCTTCTATTTTCTTTTCTATCTCTTTGCAAGAAAAAAGCAACAAAATTAAAACGATGCTTGATAAATAATGTCTCATACACAATAGGTTTTTGTTTGTATTGAGACTAAAAGTATAAAAATTAACTTATCTTTTGTAATCTCTTTTCATAAACCAAACAGTTATGTCTAATTTTTCGTTGTGCCAGACTTTGTAAACTTCCAATCCAAAACGTTCGTAAACGGTTTTGTTTTTTATATTGGTAGTCTCTGCATAAATATCTAATTGTTCACCATCTGCTTTTTTGAAGAGTTCGTTAATTAAAGCTTTTGTACATTTTAAGCCATTTTCATCCAGAGTAGCGCCTAAGTACCAAAAATATAAAAAGTCTTTTTTTGGTTTTGATTTTTTAATATAATTAATGTGATTTAATAAGGTATTTAATTTGGTTACAGGTATTGTAGTGATTAGGAGTTTGAGTTGCTCAAATACATCTTGCCATTTATTTTCAGGAGTATGTTTATAGCATAGTGCTACACATTTTTTATTGTCAGAAAAATATACTCCATTTCTTCTAAAAGAGTAGTCAACAGAGTATTCTATAAGATTTCTTAAATAGTATTTGTTGTTTTTATTTCTCAATAACGAACAAACGGAATGGCTATTTTTGAATGCTTTTTCAAGAATATTTATAGCAAGACTTCTATCTGTTTTGTTAGCAATAATCATAGATTATTTGTGTTATTGACAAACGTTCAGATTAACTAGCGTAAACATTCTATTATGAAAATCATCGGTGGCAACTTCATGGAAAAAAGGGTAAATTTTTTTGTCTCTAAATTTTTTACCCGATTTATAATAGCTTGTGTGTTTTATCATTGTTTCCCTTCCTAAATCAACAAATTCTAAGGTTTGAAAACCATTTGATTTGTTTTCTTTCATGTAAGTGAATTCAATTATTTTGTTTTTGGGGTCAATTTTTGTGATTTGAAATACGACAGGAATTTTTGCGAACTTTAAGAAGGTCAATTCAAGTTCGTAAGTTTTTTGAACTTTTACAGAATCGAAGCTCTGGTTGTATAAGTTGTTATATAGCTTTGTTGAGTTATCGTAAGAAATTAAATATTTTGAACTTTTAATTTGCCATACTTCTTTTGCATTTGATGTTGTGTAGACTTTCCAAACATTATCAATAGATTCATTTATTGTGTAGCATTTTTCATGCTTGAAATAATGTTGTTTTGACTCTTCAGTATTTTCACTCAAAGTGTAGGTGCATAATGGTTTTTCAAAATAATCTTGCGCATTTGTAACAGTTATACCAATACTTATTATTGCTGTTATTGATATTTTTTTAAAAGTTTTCATGACGATTTTTTTTGATTTTAAAAAAGAGCCTACCTTATAGTGTACTCTTTAAAACATAAGGTAGGCTCGGGGTTAACTAATTAATTTTTTGAATATTGAAACCGATTGAAAGTCCAATCGTGCTGCTAGTTTTTTTAGGCGCGTAGTACACATTTACAGGAATGTTTAATCTGCCTGATTGAAATGTTTTACCCACTGCGAATACCATTCCCAAGTCGCCTACAACATAACCTCTGCTGTCAAGTATGCGCTCTATTTTGTAAGGGTTTTCACCATTTTCGAAAGAATCCCAATCACTTTCTAAATTCCATTTTCCGTTGCCATCATAGTAACCTTTGGCAATTTTTTTGAATTTAATAGATGGACCAAACCCAAATTCCCAATTAGATTTTGAGAACCGTAAACCATTTAGAAAAGTGAAGCTTGGATTTAAACGACCAACTTCCATTCCGCTTACAAGTGTTACTACCTCTATTAATGCTTGAAAGTTGTTGGTAGCTATATATCTTTTTTCCCATTGATAACCCATTGAAGTAGTTATTGCTGTAGCGCCACTACCTAGCATATCAAAACCTCCTTCGTCTTCATTTGCTACCAATCTTCTTGCGGCATTTCCAGTAATTACACTTGCACCCATTCTAGGTCCATTAAGGTTTATTAAGTTGTTGTCATTACTCACAGGAAGTTCAACATAAGATAGCTCAGCTAAAAGTTGTTGGTCAACATCAGCAGTTAATAGTTTTTGAACAGATACCCTAAGCATTCTCTGAATTTCATCTTCTTTGTTGATGAATTCCATCACGATTTGTTCTTTAATTGATTCATCACTAATCGTAATTAGATTCAACGTGATAATCATTTTAGGACCGAATCGCTCAATACTACCAACTACAGCATAGTCAACATTTAAGAGCATTCCAGCTGACACAGCGCAACGCTTACTGTAGCAAGTTGAATCGTTAAACTTTTTAAGTTTGAACAATTCTTTCATTTCATAAACATCCATTACCGAGTATTTGTCGAGCTTGGTTGCTTCCGAACGAAGTAATCTGGTAATTTCTGCACTCTTGTAGAATGTGTTGATGGCATGTAAGTCTAAAATCGCCACCGTTTCATTTTTTTGCCCATTCACTTTATTGGTAAAACAAAGCGCGCTAATCATTAATGTGATTGAAATTGTTTTTAAAGTTTTCATTTTATTTTGTTTTAAAGATTTGATGAGACAAACGTATGGCGGTTGGTAAACCTGTAAAACCTAAAATTTGAAAATTAGGGATATTAAAAAATTTACAAAAAAGTAAAAATGTATTTAAAAATCAGTAATTTAGACTTTTCAAAAAGGATATAAAAATGGACTTTATAAAAGAAACTATTTTAACGTTTTCGCAAAAAGACAAGGAAGAATTTGAGCGTTTTTTAACTAGAAAACAACAGAAAAAAGACAGAAAAGATTTAGACGTTTTTCAAAAATTAATTGATTCGTATTCTAAAAATTCTGATGAGTTAAAAGTGTTTAAAGGAGACCAAAATTATCATGCTATAAGAAAGCGTTTGATTAAAGAATTGGAAAATTATTTGGTATTAAAGCATAGTTACAATGAAAATAATTTGGAAACATCTTTATTAATGATAAATCATTTTATTGCTCTAAAACGCTATGAAATTGCTTGGGAATTATTAGAAAAAGAAGAACAAAGAATTCAGAGGAAAGGTAATTCAGAATTGGGTTTGCGTGTGCAACGGATGAAATTAGCTATAATGCCCTATTATGGGGGTGAGTATTTTGAAAGTACAAAACAAAAAATCTTAGAATTAAGAGCTCTACAATCTAAAACGGATAGAGTACAACTTACGTTTATACAAATTCAAAATGCGTTAAAAGAAAAAATGCTTAAAGGTGATTTGGAATCAGCGCAATTAATGATTGACGATATTTTGTACGAGTACGATTTAACAGACCAACTAGACAAAGACCCGAACATCTACCTTAAAATTATTGAAACCATCCGCGCGAAATACTTGATGGATAAGAGATATAAATCTTTTGCTAAAGTGGCTCAAAAATATTACGATAAGTTGCTTAAGGCATTCTCCTATGATGAATTAGACATCAATCTTTTGGCGCAATTAGAGTACATTATGGCGCATGCTTATTTTAGGGTGCGCAATTTTAAAACATCTAATCATCATTTGGAAAAGCTGTTTTTATTAATGGAAAAAGATGAGTTGATTCACAAAAATTATTATCCAAGATACATTTCTCTGAAAAGTTCGATAGACGTGTTTGAAGATAGATTGGATACCGCGATTGAAGAACACGTTGAGTTTTTAGAAAACGAAGGTGCGAGCCTATCCTTAAAAGAACAGCTAAATTTATCGTTAAACTTAGTGGCATATTATTGCTATGCTGCTTCATTTTCTAAGGCGAATAAAATTCTTATTTACATGAATCAATCCGATAGTTTCTATCAAAAACACATGGGTAGAGAATGGTTAATTAGAAAAGAATTGATAAAAACAATTGTTCAAGTTGAATTGGGAAATATTGAAATTGGCATTAAAATATTAGAACAGCTTAAAAAGAAGCATCAAGATATGTTTCTGAATAATCAATACACAATGGTGGTCTTCTACATAAACACGCTTTTGGCTTATTTGAACGACCCTTACCAAACTACAGTACAAGCCATAAATAAGATGGAAGAAGAAACCAATTTTATAGACCATCGCTTGTTTGACGACCCTAAATTGTTGGCATTTTATTCATGGCTAAAGTCTAAAGTAGCTAAGAAAAAATTGTACGAAGTAATGTTGCAGGAATATCATAAATTTGGCGTATCGTAAATTTTCAAAATGTCTTTTCTAAAACCCACACCAAACGAAATAAACAACTGGAAAAAGATTGTAGCAAAAGGTAAGTGGCGCTACGTTAGAACAAACTTTATGTCTTTTGGCATAAACATGATATTGTTTACTTTGGCTATTCAGTACATTAATCAAAAGCCCATCGCTATAAAACTTTTGCTCACAAAAGAGAACTTGTTAGAAGCATTTTTGTTTGGAATTTTGGGTGGACTTATTTTTTCTTTTGGCAGTTGGTATGTTGCAAAATGGAGGTATAGAAGGTACTTATAACTAATACTTACCTTTTTCAATCATTGCTTTTGCAATGAGTTGACGCGTAGCTTTTACGTTAAGAACATCTGTTTTGGTATAACGCTTAATGCCCATAAGCATCATCCGTAGTTCATCTTCACCTGCAAAGCTTGACAATGCATCTTTTGCACTTTTATGCATTTTATCTGCAAAATCATAAATGAGTGTTTGCGTAGCGGCAATTTCTTCTTGCGATTTTTCTTCGCCCAATAGCGTTATACGTTTTTGTGTGCGTAGTAAAGTACTTTCAGCAACGTAGGTCATCAGTAGCATATCTGCTAGGTTCATCAATACTTCTTGCTCTTTTATTAAATCTTTGTTGAGTTTTTGAGCGGCAGCTCCAGCCACCATCAACACACATTTTTTGAAATTTTCTACGTATTGCGCTTCCTTTCCTAAGGTAGAAGTGTCTGGCTCTCCAAACTCAGGAATGCTCATCAGTTCACCAGCAATTTTCATAGCAGGTGAGAGCAAATCTAACTCGCCTTTCATCACTTTGCGAAACAACATACCAATGGATAACATGCGGTTGATTTCGTTGGTGCCTTCAAATATTCGGTTGATGCGCGAATCACGATAGCCACGCTCTATCTCGGTTTCGGCACTATAGCCCATGCCGCCATGAATTTGCAGGCCTTCATCAACTACATAGTCTAAAGTTTCGGAACCATACACTTTTAAAATGGCACATTCGGCAGCGAATTCTTCTACGCCTTTTAGCAAGGCTTTGGTTTTATCCATGCCTTCAGCAATACGTTTTTCTATAGCTAATTCAATGTCTTGTGCGCTTCTGTATAGCGCGCTTTCTAAAGCATACGTGCGAATTTTTTGCTCGGCTAATTTGTAACGAATAGCACCAAACGTAGAGATAGGGCGTTTAAATTGTTCGCGGCTTTTAGCATACTCTACCGATTGTTTAATGGCTACTTTAGAGCCTCCCAATACGCCCGCAGCCAATTTTATTCTACCAATGTTTAAAATGTTCAAGGCGATTTTAAACCCATCGCCACGCTCGCCTAAAAGGTTTTCTACGGGTACCTTTACGTTATTGAAAAACATTTGACGTGTGGAAGACCCTTTAATCCCCATCTTTTTTTCTTCAGGGTTTAGAGTAATTCCATCGAATGATTTTTCTACTAAAAATGCGCTTAAATTTTTATCGTCATCAATTTTTGCAAATACGGTGAAAAAGTCGGCAAAACCAGCGTTGGTAATCCACATTTTTTGTCCGTTGAGGATGTAGTGTTTTCCATCCGCATCTAACACTGCTTTGGTTTTACCACTATTGGCATCAGAGCCGCTACCAGGTTCGGTAAGGCAGTAGCTTGCTTTCCATTCGCCTGTGGCTAATTTGCTTAAATATTTATCTTTTTGTTGTTGGTTACCATAGTAGAGTAGAGGTAGTGTGCCTATACCTGTGTGTGCACCATAGGCCACTGAAAAGGAATGTCCGCCACCCAATACTTCTGTTGCTAGTAGAGATGTTTTAAAGTCAACGTTCATGCCACCAAACTCTTCGGGAAGGGTTAAACTTAGCAAACCCAACTCAGCAGCTTTGTCCAGCAATGAAGGCACTAAACCTTCTTCCATAGCATCAATTCTATTAAGGTTGGGTGTAATTTCTGTACGCAAAAAATCTTCGCACATTTGCGCAATCATTTTTTGTTCTTCGTTCCATTCTTCAGGAATAAATACGTTTTGCGCATTCGTTTTCTTAATTAAAAATTCTCCGCCTTTTGTTGATGTTTGGTTCATTTTATTCGTGTTAAAGTGTTATGGTGTTAACGTGTTAGTGATTTATTGTAATTGGTTATAAGTTAACAGTTATTGGTTTTTCACTATTCATTTTTCACTTTTAAATCTCTTTGTACATCAAGTAATGCGGACCGATGATGGGTATTTCGTATTGTTCACCTTTTATGTTGAATCCTTGTTTTTTGTAAAAATCTACTGCAATTAATCGCGCATCACACCACAACAAATCAATGTTCATTTCTTTGAGTTTGTCTTTGGCAAAATTGATAACGAGTTTTCCAAAACCTTTGCCTCTCACATCAACACTTGATGCCATGGCTCTTAATCTGTATTGGTTTTCTTGTGGGAAATTGTCGTTTTTCTGTTTTAAAAAAGTTCCAACGGCAACAATTTTTCCTTCGTCTTCAACGCCTACATGAAAGGTAGTTTCTAACGCATCAATATCTAAAGAACATTGGTCAAATGTTTTATGCGGCCACAAAACCTTATTACGTAGTTCGTACGTATGTTTTGGAGATATGGTTATAGCTTTCGACATTATTATGCAAAGATAGCTTAAAATCAATAAACTATGATTTTTGAAAGAAACTAATAAGCTTGAGCAATATCACAAAGCTAAAGTTGACGCAAATAGACAAAGTGATGAATAGAGATAAAACATTTACAAAATTGCTTAAATAAATGAATCCTTTTTCAACAAAGTTGCCTATCCATAAAGTGGAAATATTGAAAACTAAAAGTACTATAATGAAAATTAAAAAACCTTGCCAAGTACCTTTTAAATCGGACGGACTAAGTGTCATGGAACTTCCAATGGAATAAAGCAGGAAAACAAGTAAGGCAATTTTCCACCAAGTACTTTTTTCTGAAAGAAAAACTACTTTTCCATAATCTATACTACTTTCATAAGCACTTTTTAAAAAATTATAAGCTTCGTTTATCGAGGTAAATGTTTTTGGAGAAACATCAAAAGATGTGTTCTGTGTTGTAAATCCAAATAAAAAATAACTTATCAAGAACAGAAGTAAAGCACCCAGTAGTACAGGACCAATTCCGATGAATAAATTGCCTACATTCTGGTAAATGTTTTTTTTGTTATAGCTATGAGACACGTAGCCCATAGAGCCGCCTTTGCCTTTTGGGTCGAACAATTTTATGTCATCTATTTTATGAAAAAATAACAAAGCGAACAAGGCGTGTCCAAGTTCATGAATGGCTGTTCCTAGCCAAGCAAATCCATAAAGAAAAATATTTTTACCCAAAACTTTGTAGCTCAAATTTTCATTCCATTGTGCCAAAAAATGCATGATAAGTGATAAAATTGTAAGAGGACCTAATAAAATAAACGTTTGCCAAAGTGTAGCAAAACCAACATCTTTAAGATAATTTAAGATTGATTCAAGAGTCAAAGCACAAGGTAGTTTTTATCTTTTTTAGGAAACGAATAAAATTCAAGTTTTCCATTTTGTATCTCATTCCATTTTTCTACATCAAACAAAATACAAACACAACCCGATGTTGGAATGTTTTGAAATTGAATTTCGTTTTGAAGTTGGTTGCAAATTTTTGTAGTAGCAGGATTATGACTAACTATGGCAATCGTGTCAAGTTTTTCATTGGTTTGATGAATCAATTCCAAAATATCGTTAACACTCGGCAGATATAATTTATCCATAAATGTGGTGGCGATTTTCTCTCCAAACATAAACTTTACGGTTTGCCGAGTACGTATAGAGGAGCTTGAAAAAACATGTTGAATATTAGAAACACGTTCTAAAATTTCAGCACCCATTACCGGAGCGTCTTTCTCTCCTCTGCTACTCAAAGAACGGTTAAAATCAGTTAGGTTTTCAATTTCCCAATTCGATTTTGAATGACGTATAAAAATAATTTTTTTCATCTTTTATGAAGTTAACTCATTATCATAAAACGTAATTTGTAATTCTTAATTGATTTTATCCTAATCCTACATCTAGAGCCATCATCACCACAAAACCTAAAATAAATCCTAAGGTAGCAACATCGGTATATTTATCGCGCTGCGTTTCGGGAATTACTTCTTCAACCACTACATAAATCATGGCGCCTGCAGCAAAAGCCAAGGCGTAAGGCAAAATGGGTGAGAAGGTAAATACTGCCCACGCACCCAGCACACCGGCTAAGGGTTCAACAATGGCAGACAGTTGTCCGTACCAAAAACTTTTAAAGCGAGAAACTCCGTGACGTCTTAAAGGCATTGAAACGGCAATTCCTTCTGGAAAATTTTGAATACCTATTCCTATCGCTAATACCAAAGCTGCTTCAATACTTGCACCATCAATGCCTGCGGCAACACTACCAAATAATACACCTACCGCCAAACCTTCGGGAATGTTGTGCATAGTTATTGCCAACACTAAAAGAGTAGTTCTGTGCCAAGGGGTTTTTATTCCTTCTTTTTCACTTTCTTTAAAGTTGATGTGCAAGTGAGGTAGGATTTTATCTAAACCAAACAAGAATAAGGCACCTAATAAAAAGCCAACAGTTACAGGCATAATTTTCATAATGCCATGTTCTGGGCTTAATTCTACAGCAGGTGCGAGCAAACTAAAAAAACTTGCAGCTACCATTACACCTCCTGTAAAACCCAACATACCGTCTAATACAGAGCGTTTCATGGTTTTGAAAAAGAACACTAAAGAAGCACCACAAGCGGTTACCAGCCATGTAAATGTAGTGGCATAAAATGCACCTTCGATAGGGTTTATTTTATTGAAAAAATCTACAATTTGCTGCCACATATATTTATACGATTTGAACTAATAATGTTGATGTGATGCTTTCGGGCAATAAAATTTCCTTGTTTTTAATAACAACCGACATGGTATTGTCAAACTTGAAAATTTGCTTGCATTTTAATCTGCTTCCCAAACCAATGCCTAACTCGGAAAGGTAGCTCAAAAAATCATCGTTGGTATCGTCAACACCTACAATTTTTGCCGATTGTCCTAATTTCATGGCGCTTAATGGCATGGAAGTAGGTTTTTTAGATAGCCTATACCGGCTATCAGGAATAGGGTCTCCATGAGGGTCAAATTTAGGCTGCCCTAAAAATTTATCTAATTTTTCTATTAAGTCTTCAGAGACAATATGTTCTAATTGCTCAGCAATATCGTGTACTTGGTGCCATTTAAAATTCAACTTATCTACTAGAAAAGTTTCCCACAAGCGATGTTTTCGAATTATTGACAAAGCAATTTCTTTTCCTTGTTTGGTTAAGGTTACGCCTTGATATTTTTTATAGTTAATGTGTTTTTTATTTTTTAAACGCTTAAGCATTTCTGTAACGGAAGATGCTTTTGTTTTCAGCTCGTCTGCAATAGAATTGGTAGAAACAGGCTTACCTGTTTGCTCATTAATAGCGTAAATAGCCTTGATATAGTTTTCTTCCGTGAATGATTTATTTTCCATGAAAATTTATTTTAGGTTATACAAAGATAATATTTATTTTTAATGGAAAAAAAATTTAGGTTAACCTAAAAATATTTTTAACTTTGCCTAAAAATTATGCGAACCATTAGTTTAATACTACTTCTGTCGATTTTTTTTGTTGATGGATTTTGTCAAAAATTTGTTTTAAAAGGCAAAATTTTTGATGAACAAAACAATCCATTAGAGTATGTTTCCGTAGCAATTTCTTCTTTAAATAAAGGGGTTCAAACTAATGAAAAAGGCGAATTTTTATTGGAGTTGTCGCAAGGTTCGTATGAGTTAAAAGCATACTTGGTTGGGTTTAAACCTTATTTTAAGAAGCTTGTTCTTAATGAAAATATGGAGCTTTCCATTCGTTTGGTTGGCTCTGAAAGTTTGCAGGAAGTTGTTGTTTCGGGTACGCTAAAAGAAATGATGAAATTAGAAAGTCCTGTGCCTGTTGAAGTTTACACCCCGAAATATTTTAAAGCTAACCCAACGCCTTCTATTTTTGAAAGTATGCAAAATGTGAATGGTGTTCGTCCACAGTTAAATTGCAACGTGTGCAACACAGGCGATATTCACATCAATGGGTTGGAAGGACCTTACACGATGGTGCTAATAGATGGAATGCCAATTGTGAGCGGACTCTCTTCAGTTTATGGTTTAACAGGTATTCCGCAATCGTTGATAGAACGTGTAGAGGTTGTGAAAGGACCTGCGTCTACATTATATGGTTCTGAGGCAATAGGTGGTTTGATAAACATCATTACTAAAACACCGTGCAAGGTGCCTCGATTTTCTTTTGATATGTTCTCTTCATCTTGGCTGGATGTAAATACCGACTTGGGTTTTCGCTATCAATTAGGAAAAAAAGCAAACGCATTTTCAGGAATAAATTATTTCAATTATCAAAATCCGATAGATAATAATGGCGATGGTTTCACGGATTTAACCTTGCAAAATAGGGTGTCTTTGTTCGAAAAAATTTCTGTTGATAGAAAAAATAGTCGCTTGTTTTCTTTGGCGGGTCGTTATGTTTACGAAGACCGTTGGGGAGGACAAATGCAATGGACACCTCAATTTAGGGGTGGTGATAGTGTTTATGGAGAAAGCATTTACACCTCTCGTTGGGAATTTTTTAGTGCCTATGAATTGCCTTTTAAAGAAAAAATAATGTTGCAAATTAGTGCTAATGGACATAATCAAAACTCTGTTTATGGAAATACATTTTATTTAGCCGACCAATATATCGGTTTTGCACAGTTGACATGGAATAAATTAGTAGGAGAGAAGCACGATGTGTTGATGGGTTTGGCATATCGTTACACTTTTTACGATGATAACACAACCGCTACTGTTAAGCCTTCTGTAATTAATTTACCAGGTGTTTTTGTGCAAGACGAAATTAAATTTAATACTCAAAACAAAGTGTTGTTGGGCATTCGCTACGATTATAATAGCACTCATGGAAGCATTTACACTCCACGGATTAACTATAAATGGTCGTCAAAAAATAATAAGAACATCGTAAGAATAGGTGCAGGAAGCGGTTATAGAGTAGTGAATATTTTTACTGAAGAACACGCTGCCTTAACTGGTGCGCGCGAGGTTGTTTTAGAAGAAAATCTATTACCTGAAACTTCATGGAATGGTAATGTCAATTATGTAAAAAAAATCTACGGAAAACAATCTACTTTTACGTTTGATGCAAGCACTTGGTACACCTATTTTACAAACAAAATTATTCCCGATTATGAAACGCACATTAACAAAATTATTTATGCAAACATTAATGGAAACTCTATTTCAAAAGGTGTTTCATTAAACATAGATGCTTCTTGGGATAGTGGTTTTAAGGTAATGATGGGAGCTACTTTGATGGATGTTTCGGTTACAGAAAATTTCATTACTTATCAGCAGTTACTCACAGAAAGCGCCTCTGGTGTTTGGAACATTGGTTACAATATTTACAAATGGGGCATTAACATTGATTATACAGGAAATTTGTACGGACCTATGCGCTTGCCTTTGCTTGGAGAATTAGATGATAGACCGCAATTTTCACCTTGGTATAGTTTGCAAAATATTCAAGTTACGAAACAGATAAAATCTACTTGGGAAGTTTATGCTGGAGTGAAAAATCTACTCAACTACACACCGCCTGCCAATAGCATTGCTCGTTCGTTTGATCCTTTTGATAAACAAGTAGAATTTGACGAAAGTGGTAATCCAATTGCTACACTTAATAACCCAAATGCCTTAACGTTTGACCCATCGTATGTGTTTGCGCCCAATCAAGGAAGACGTGTATTTCTGGGTGTTCGCTACAATTTTGGTAAAACAGGCTGTGGGCTATAACTCATTTAGTGCCAAAATTAAACCCCAATCCTGCTGAGAAGCGAATTTCGTTTAAACTTTTAACATCGTTGGCTAAATGTTTTCCTAAAATCAATCGCGTTTGTACAAAAAAATGAAAGATGTTATTGATGTAGTAGTTATAGCCAACAACACTTGAAAAGACTGGATTTATGTATGGTTTACTAAAGTCTGAAAAAACAAAACTCACATTTGTAAACGCTACTCCAGGTTGTATACCTAAATAGAAGTCATGATTATTTTTTGTAAAATGATAATTAGCACCAAAAAACACATTATGATTTCTTGACAAGGGGAAATCGTAGATACTTGGAACCTTTATGTTACCTAATAAATAATACCCTTCACCCGAAATAGAAATTTTATTGGAAACATAGCCCTCTAAGTTTCCATGAAGATAAAAATACGATTCATTTCCACTCAACATTGTAGAAGGGCTTATGGTTAATTGTGCTCTCAACAAACCTTCTTTAACAATGGATTCTTGTGCCATTGAAGAAAATCCAATTATCAAACTTAGCAGTACTATTTTTACTTTTTCCATAGCTTAAATAATTTGTAGTTGATGCTTGCGGTAAGTAGTAAATGCCCTTCTAAGGCAGAGTGTTTATGTTCATGAAAATAAACTTCTTCGTTATGAATATGTGCCTCAATTTCTGAAGTGAGATGTATCATGTATTGAGCCATCAACGAAACATCAAACCTATCTGTTAAATTAATATGAGTTCCAAAACCCGCTTGAACGGCAGAACCCCAATGATCTTTATACATGGAAGGATTTTGTATGGAAGATTTTTTGTTGTAATCAAAACAATGCCCTGCTAAGATGTAGGGTTGAAGTAATGTTTTTTGTTTTAAAGGATAAAACAATACCGACCAACCAATGTGCGCATATTCACTTTTTATGTGTTCCGATTCTTGAATGGTAATGTAATCTGCAAACCAATCGGTATTTACCTGATTGCTTAGTTGAATTCTAAACTGCCCACCAACACCCAATCCTGTGCCATCGTGCGAGAAAGTATTTAACGTGTTTCTAACGCCTAGCGAAAACCAACCTGAGTTGTTCTCATTAACTTGTGCGAACGATATAAGTAAAGAAAAAAGTAAGGTGAAAGTTAAAATGAACTTCCGTTTCATGGTGTGGTTTTTTCTACTAACGAGAAATGAATTAGAAATATTTTACTGACTAAGAATTTTTACACTTTTCTTCTGGTCGAGCGCCACACACGCTACAAGAAGCACCTTCATTTTGCAACAAAGGATTGTTGCTGGCACATGTTCCGGCAAATTTCCCGTCTTTTTTTGCCCACAACTTTATGGCAATTCCTAAAACGGCTAATCCTAAAAGTCCAATTGAAATAAGTACCAACTTCATACTACAAATATAAGAAATTAAAAAGGAATAGCTTTTCCATCTCCACGTTGTTTTATTGTAACTTCTGGTTTTGTTGAATTATCGTAATACACATTTCCTCCGCTGTGAATTTCTATAGAAATTTTTTTGGTGGCGGTAATGTAGCAATCGGCAGTAGTACGGCTATGGATGTGGGTTTTCTCTACATTTAGATTTTCATAAAAGATAGAGCCTGTGCCAATATGATAAGCATACGATTCAAATGCGTTGCCTCTTACGGTTACGTTTCTTCCGCCTGAGTGTACAATAGTTGCCAGATACGTGCCATTGAAATCTAAATACACATCACCGTTTACAAAAAAACCTTCGGTAATTAGCGTATCTAAATTTAAGGTTGATGTTGAACGAATATCCTGACTGGAGTAGCTTTTTATGTAATGCAAATCGGTAAATGAAACATCGGCAACAATGTTGTGCTGATAGCTTCGCAGAATGTTGCATTTATTTTTGTTGGCAATATATAACGTATCGTTGCGCACTTCGGTGGTAATGAAATTCAATAAATTTTTCGGGCTATTTATGCTTACTTCATTTTTTGTAGATGGTGTTAGTTGCAGTTCAATGTTATCAGAAATATAAATATGCTTGAAGTTGTTAAGCGAACGAATTTCTGTGGTAACTTTTCCCAACGATTTAAAACACGCTCTGTCTTCAGCTTTTTTACAGGAAGAAAGCACCACCGCAACGATGAATAAGTAGTATTTAAAACGTATATCCAATACCCAATTCTGCATATTCTGCTACACCAAAATGGCTTTTTAAGCCAAGTGCCAGCGTTAATTTTTCTGTTATTTTTCTTCTTATCGAAACGCGATGGTATAATATGCTTCGTTCTTTAAATTCATTTCGTAAATAAAATCCATTGATGATGTTTATCGTTAATTTGTCGAATACCAAACCATAGCCAAAGTAAGTGCCCAGTTGAAAATTACTGCTACTTTTTAAGTAATCTACGTTTTCTTTTAGGTGCTCGTATTCGTCCAAATGTTCTATGCTGGTGTTATAAAAAAAATCTAAGCCAAACAGTAGTTGACTTTTAGTGCTAACTCTTTTTATGGTTTCTGTTGTAAGTGTATAAGCAGGGTATTTTTCTTGATGGTGTGTGGAGTTGCTTCTTACTCCACCACTTAACCATACGTTGTATTTCCAAGATTTATCGTAGTTGAGTTTTTCCGAATGTTTAATTTCTTTTTTCTCACCCAGAGCATAGCTTGCACCAAGGTTTGCAGTTAAAAAATTCAATCCTAAATTAGGCGAAGAAAAACTTCCATTAGAAAAGTGAATCATCGCTATCCCATAATTCAGTGAAAATTTTTCCGAAAGGGTCACATTATTAAACAACTCCACCACTATGCATGTATTTAGATGACTGCCAATCGCCACGTTTTTTGTGTTTGTTTTAATGTCGAATGGTTTTTGAACATAACCCAAACCAGTGCCCATTTTTATTTTTGGAATAAATTTTTTCTTTGAAATGGGTAACGCAAAATAGGTGTAAATACCATAACAGTTACCTATCATTTCGCTGTTTCCGCTATTTAAAAATAAACCACTAATGCCTGCACTTGGCATTAAAAAAGGGGTGTCAAAATTGTGCTGTCCGTAAGAGTTGAACTGGTATGAAACTTCTGCAAAACACGCATGCCCCGTTACCATGTGATGCATGATAGAACGATGAGGCACCAATGCGCCATAACCAGTTCTTACCAAAACATCATTGGTATAAACTTCTTGCGCAACCAAAGATGTTGATAGTAATAAAGCAATATATGCGCTAATGATTCTCATTTTCTAAAACAAACAAAAGTATAAAATATCAGTTAACCATATTTTCTTTATTTTGCAGAATATTTCAAAGCTATGACCGATTTGAGACTTGACGCGTTTAAACGCTTATTAGATATTATGGACGATTTGCGCGCCAAATGTCCGTGGGATAAAAAACAAACCATTGAAAGTTTGCGCTACCTCACCATTGAAGAAACCTACGAGTTGAGCGATGCCATTATAGAAGGCGACCTACAACAAATTAGAGGCGAGTTGGGCGATTTGATGTTACACATAGTTTTTTATTCAAAAATCGCTTCCGAAAAAAATGCTTTTGATGTCGCGGATGTGCTCAATGCTATATGCGATAAATTAGTACATCGTCATCCACACATTTATGGAGATGTGGTTGCCGAAACCGAAGAAGAAGTAAAAGCCAACTGGGAAAAAATTAAACTGAAAGAAAAAGGCAAAAAAGATACATCGGTGTTGGAAGGTGTACCTAAGTCGCTGCCAGCAATGGTAAAAGCCACTCGCATACAAGAAAAAGCACGTGGTGTGGGCTTTGATTGGGATAACCCGCAGCAAGTGTGGGAAAAGGTAAACGAAGAACTTGCAGAATTAAAGCAAGAAATAGACAACCACACCAACAAAATAGAAGATGAGTTGGGCGATGTACTGTTTTCTATTATTAACTATGCACGCTTTATTGGTGTAAATCCTGAAGATGCATTAGAAAAAACCAACAAAAAATTTATTAAGCGCTTTCAATATTTAGAAAATGAGAGCAGAAAAGACGGAAAAGAACTGGGTAGTATGACACTCGAAGAGATGGACGAATACTGGAATAGAGCGAAAGAGAAGTAGTTTGTTACTTGTTAAATTCGGTTAAAAATTATAGGTTATAAGTTAATTGTAACTTTTCATTATTCAATAGTCATTAATCAATTTTTCTAATAATCATCAACCCATCTCTTACTGGAGCTAATACATTTTCTACACGTGGGTAGTTGTGAATTTTTTTATTGAATTCCATTAACGCCAAAGTGTCTTTATCGTTGGGTTTTATTGGTTCAATTACTTTTCCGCTCCAAAGTACATTATCAGCTATGATAAAGCCGCCTTTACGCACTTTATCAATTACCAAATCAAAATAATTGCTGTAATTTTCTTTGTCGGCATCAACAAATACCAAGTCAAAGGACTCGCTAAGTGTAGGAATAATTTCCATAGCATTTCCAATGCGAAAATCAATTTGCTTGGCATAGTTCGATTTATCGAAATAGCTTTTAGTAAATGGAGCCAATTCTTCATTATTGTCAATAGTGATGAGCTTTCCATCTTTTTGCAAACCTTCTGCCATACACAATGCAGAATAACCCGTATAAGTGCCAATTTCTAAAACACATGTGGGTTGTATCATGTGGCTAAACATAGTGAGTAAACGCCCTTGAATATGCCCCGACAACATGCGTGGTTGCAATATTTTTAAATGAGTTTGTCGATTTAGCTCGTTAAGTAATTCACTTTCGAGTGAAGTATGTTTTTCTGCGTAGGCATTTAGTCGTTCGTCAATAAATTCCATCTTACAAATTTCATTTTATTAAGCCAAATTAACGATTTTATTTCTGTTTAGAGTTGAAAATTAAAAAGAAGTTAAAACACACTTAAATTAAGTCAATTCTTTGTTGTACTTTTGGGTTCGATTTTTAAAATTAAACACAACATGGAGTTAAAAACCAAATTAGATTCTGCAAGTTATAGCATTGGCGTTACGATAGGTCAAAATTTAAGGGCGCAAGGTGTTGATGAAATTAATTTGGAAGCACTTTCCTTAGCTATTGTAGATGTTATAAATAAAAAAGAATTGGCTGTTTCAGAAAAAGATGCAGGCAAAGTGTTGCAAGAATTTTTTGAAGAAAATAATAAAAAAAGAAAAGAAAAAAACATTGCAGAAGGAAAATCATTTTTAGAAGAAAATGCCAAACGCGAAGGCGTAATAGCACTTCCAAGTGGTTTGCAATACGAAGTAATTTCTGGAGGTAGCGGAAACAAGCCATCGGCTTCTGACAAGGTAAAAACGCACTATCATGGTACGTTAATTGATGGTTCCGTTTTTGACAGTTCTGTAAAAAGAGGTGAACCCATTACGTTTCCTGTTGGTGGCGTAATACCAGGTTGGCAAGAAGCACTAAAACTTATGTCTGTTGGCTCAAAATGGAAATTGTATGTCCCTTACAATTTAGCGTATGGCGAAAGAGGCGCTGGAGCAGCAATTCCGCCATGTTCTACACTTATTTTTGACGTAGAATTACTTGAAATTGTAGAAGAGAATTAGATAATGTGCCAATTAAACAATGAATCAATTTAGAAATGTATCAATAATAATTTGAAAATTTGAAGATGAGCCAATTTGAAAATGACTTTATAACCTTAAACTTTCAACATTAAACTTTCAACATTAAACATTAAACTTTCAACATTAAACCTTAAACCCTAAACATTCAACCCAAATGAAACATGTATTTATTTTTTCTGTTGCAGCACTAACTTTAGCATGTAACAACGAACCTAAAGAAGAAATCGTTAATCTTGAAGATGAAAACACCAAGTTGTCCTACAGTATGGGCGTTATCTACGGACAAGATATGATGAATGCTAAAGAACAACTTACATTTTTAAACGATTCTGCATTTATCATAGGATTAAAAGATGCTATGGCTTCTAAATCGAAAATTGACCCAGAAACTGCAGAACAAAATCTTAATGCATTTTTTTCTAAAAAACAAGATTCAGAAGCTAATGAGGCGATAGAACTAAGCAGAGTTTTCTTTGAAGAGAATAAAAAGAAAGAGGGTATTGTAGAAACCGAAAGTGGACTACAATATCAAATCTTGAAAGAAGGCAAAGGTGCAAAACCAAGCGCTACAGACAAGGTAAAAGTTCACTATCACGGAACACTTTTAGATGGCTCTGTTTTTGATAGCTCAGTAGATAGAGGAGAACCCATTGAATTTGGCGTTTCTGAAGTAATTCCTGGTTGGACTGAAGTATTGCAACTAATGCCCATCGGTTCAAAATGGAAAGTATATATACCTTTCAATTTAGGTTATGGCACAAGAGGAAGTGGACCTATAAAACCTTACTCAACCCTTGTTTTTGAGGTTGAGTTGATAGATATTGTGAAATAAATGTCCAATCTTAATACTTTTTAAGAAGCCACTCTTTTAGGGTGGCTTTTTTTTATTGTCTATTTAGAACCTTGCTAAATAAGAAATTCAGCGTATTTTTGTAGCATGGAAAAGAGAAAGATTGAATTGATGGCGCCTGCAGGTGGCTTTGATGCCATGCAAGCAGCCCTTGATAATGGCGCAGACTCGGTATATTTTGGTGTTGACCAACTCAACATGCGTGCCCGCGCTACCATGAACTTTACCCTTGGAGACCTTCCTGAAATTGCTGAACGTTGCGGAAAGTACGGTGCCAACACCTACCTAACGCTTAATACCATTATATACGACCACGATTTATCACTGATAAAAACTGTAATTCAGAAGGTGAAAGAAGCAAGTATTACTGCTGTTATTGCTTCAGACCAAGCGGTTATTGGCTTAGCGCGTTCTCAAGGTGTAGAGGTGCATATTTCTACCCAACTTAACGTTACCAACTTAGAAACCGTTCGTTTTTACTCCTATTTCGCAGATGTGATGGTGCTTTCGCGCGAGTTGAGCTTGCAACAAATAAAAGCCATTTGCGATGGCGTTAAAAAAGAAAATATTTGTGGTCCTTCTGGCAAATTGGTAGAGATTGAAGTATTTGCACATGGCGCATTGTGTATGGCGGTTTCGGGTAAATGCTACTTGAGTTTACACAACCAAAATTCTTCGGCTAATAGAGGCGCATGTGTGCAAAACTGTCGCAGAAAATATAAAGTAATTGATTTGGAAGACAACGTAGAGTTGGAAATAGACAACGAATATATCATGTCTCCAAAAGATTTATGTACCATCAATTTTTTAGATGAATTGATTGATGCAGGTGTATCTGTACTAAAAATTGAAGGACGTGGACGTGCACCCGAATATGTAGCTACTACCATTAAATGTTATAGAGAAGCTATTGATGCTGTTCAAGAGGGCACCTACACCAAAGAAAAAATTGACGATTGGATGAGCCGTTTAGAAACCGTTTACAACCGTGGTTTTTGGGGTGGCTATTATTTAGGACAAGAATTGGGCGAGTGGACTAATCAAGCGGGTTCTTCGGCTACTCAAAAGAAAATTTACATAGGTAAAGGTTTGCACTACTATTCTAAAGCAGGTATTGGTGAGTTTAAAATTGAATCGCATGATTTGAAAAAGGGTGATAAAATTTTAATTACAGGCCCAACTACAGGCGTTATCGAAAGTACTATTGACTCTATTCGTATTAACGATGTAGAAGTAGAACAAGCGGGCAAAGGCGATGAAGTAACGTTTGCCGTAGAAAAAATGATTCGTCAATCGGATAAATTATATAAAGTTGTCGAAGCATAGTCCCAACCAGTGTGTAGTTATTTCGCACCAGCGCAAAAAGTGTATTGGTTGCAATTATTGTGTGGAGTTTGCTCCGCAGCGTTGGCGCATGTCTAAAAAAGATGGCAAAGTAACACTAATAGGAGGGGAAGACAAAAAAGGGTTTTACACCGTTCGTGTTACACCAAACGAACTAGAAGCCAACATTAAAGCTGCCAAAGCGTGCCCGATGAATATTATTCAGGTTAAAGAACTCTGAATTATTTCCTTTTCTTTTTAGCACCAACCTTTATGGTTTCTACCACTGTGGTAGATGGTTTTTTGTTGGCTGTTTTTACAGAAACAAATTTTCCTGTTTTAGCATCTCTGCCGCGTTTGCTTGTTTTTGACATAGTATTTTTCTTTTTAGATAGTCATTGAAAAAACTTGTGTAGTGGGTTTGTTTCTCAGTAATCGTTGGTCAAAAGCCATACAAATATTACGAACAAACGGTTTGCCAAGTTCGGTTACCTTTAATTCACTATTATTAATGGTAATGAGTTTATCATCTTCCATTTCTTTTAATAAATGGAGGGTGGTTTCAAGTCCGTCAAATTGTTGTTCCACATTGTTCCATGATGTTTCAAAATGACACATGATGTTTAAAATGTGTTGCCGAATAATCACATCTTCTTCATTCAAATGATGACCTCTAAATACAGGTAATTTTCCTTTATTTACAATAGCTGTATATTCTTCTACGGTTTTATTGTTTTGTGCAAAACTTGTCCAACTATCGCTAATGGCACTCATGCCTAAACCAATCATCAATTTGGTGTTGGTAGTAGTATAGCCCATAAAATTTCGGTGCAGTTTTTTTAATTCAAAAGCTTTGTAAAGGCTATCGTTTGACAATGCAAAATGATCCATGCCTATTTCAAAATAACCGTTTTCTAAAAATTGTTCTTTTCCAATTTCGTACAAACTTCGTTTTACTTCATCTTTCGGAATGTCTTCATCGTTAAATCCTCTCTGTCCCAAACCCTTTATCCATGGCACATGTGCATAACTGTAATAAGAAATTCTATCTGGTTTTAATTCATTCGTTAGTTCAATATTTTTTTTCACGCCATCTACCGTTTGATGTGGCAAACCAAACACCAAATCGTGGCTAATGGAATCGTAACCAATCTCTCGGGCTTGTTCTGTAACTCTTTTTACACTTTCGAAAGGTTGAATTCTGTTGATGGCTTTTTGAACTTTTTCGTTATAATCTTGAACGCCAAAACTCGCTCTTTTAAAACCTAAATTGTATAGCGATTGCAAGTGTTCTTTAGTAGTATTTAACGGATGACCTTCAAAGCCAAATTCAAACTCTTTTTTTACGATTGAATGTTTCAAAAGCCCATTCATCAAGTGTTCTAGATTTTTTGGAGAAAAAAAAGTGGGTGTGCCACCGCCCAAATGTATTTCCGAAATTACTGGTTTTTCTTCAAATAAAGTAGAGTAGATCTGCCATTCGTGAAGTAATGTGTTTATGTAGGGTTCTTCTACTTCGTGGCGTTTTGTAATTCGCTTATGGCAACCGCAAAAAGTACATAGGTTCTCGCAAAATGGAAGATGTATGTATATGCTAATGCCTTTATCTTTATTATTTGTTACATTTTTTTGAATAGAATTTATCCACTGCTCATAAACGAAGTTACCCTCATCCCAAAAGGGAACTGTAGGATAACTGGTATATCTCGGACCCGGAATGTTGTATTTTCTGATTAATTCTTTTGAATGATGCCAAGCCATAACGCAAATTTAAGTTAAAACTACGGCTTATTTAACAAAAAAATTGATTAGATGTTTAACGTACTACCTTTCACCAAAAAGTAAACTACCCAGGCGTATTAGCGTAGCACCTTCCTGAATGGCGATTGAGTAATCACCACTCATACCCATGGAGATTTCTTTAAATGTTGGATTATTTTGAAAGTAATTATTTTTTAAAGTGTCGAAGATGTTTTTCAAATGTTTAAATTCATTGCGAACTTGTTCTACATCTTTAGTAAATGAAGCCATAGCCATTACTCCAGCAATACTTACATATTTCATTTGAGCAAAATCGCTAGAGGATAAAAGTTGTTTTGCCTCATCTAAGTTTAGTCCAAATTTTGTTTCTTCTTGTGCGATGTGAAATTGGAGTAAACACGAAATGGAACGATTATTTTTTTCGGCTTGCTTGTTGATTTCTTTCAGTAATTTCAAGCTATCTACAGAATGAATCATGCTTACGAAAGGAGCAATGTATTTTACTTTATTGGTTTGTAAATGACCAATCAAATGCCATTCAATATCTTTTGGTAATTGTTCATATTTACTTGCTAATTCTTGAACTTTATTTTCTCCAAAAATGCGTTGACCACCGTTATATGCTTCTAAAATTGTTTCGATGGGCTTAGTCTTAGAAACCGCAATTAGCCTAACATTTGAAGGTAATGGCTTTTTAAATCGGATGATATTTTCTGAAATACTCACAGGGTTAATTTAAATATTTTGCAATGGTTTGAGACAATTCATCAACACTAATTTCTTTGCCTAAATTGTTTACATAAATAGTTACCAAATCATTTACCAGCAAAGGATTTATTCCCATTCTGAAGCCAATTTTTTTCAGCAATTCAATTTCATCTTCAAGTATTTTTCTATCAATTTCAACGAGTTGAAGCGCATGAAAAAACATATATACACGCTCTTGCTCATTGCTTGGAATATCTAATTCAAAGTTTTTATGCTTTTTTATGTTGTCAATATCCGCATCGGATAAGCCAATACGATGGGCAATTTCTCTAATAAATGCCAATTCTTTATAATGAATTTCGTTATCTGCTTCTGCCATTTTTATGAGCAAATAAATTAATGACGCTTTGTGGTTGTATTTATTTTCGGATGGATGGTTCATGCTAAATTATTAAAGCACGAATTTACAAGAAAAGAGTTAATACGAAAACTCAAGAATGGCAGTATCTCCGTGAGGAGTAAAAATTTCTCCGTTTTTAACAGAGATTTGTAATTTATAAACAAGTGCTTGGTGTTTCACTATTTTATTTGCCCATGTTATGCATTTATAGGTAGTATCAACATTTTTTCCATACAATGTTATTGGTAAGGTATTGCAACAATCCTCACAGTTGTAAGTGTTTTCGTAAAACGAAAAATCAACTCTATCATCACTATTTATAGGGTTTTCATTTGCAATGTGCACTTTAATCCACGATTGAGGAATGAACGATACGTTCGCAATATTTCCATTTTCGGTAGAAACATCATCAGGGCTAATAATTTCTTCGTGTGTGAAATAATTTTCTTTGCTTACGACAAGTTTGTAATCAATCACCGTTTCTCTTGTAAAGGTAAACGTATAATTGCCATTCACATCGGTAGTAGTGGTGGCAATAGGTTTGTAACTGGTATTATACGAACCATTTTCTATTTTTTTAGACGATATACTCACAGAAGCGCCATTTACTTTTTTGCCAAAATTCTGGTCATTTACATTGCCCGAAAGAACAATGGTTATATCCTTGTTTTTTTTGCACGAAACAAAAAGTGCCGCAAGAAAAATACTTGCAGCACTGATGTAAAGAATATTTTTTATTGAGGTCATTTTACCTGCACTTCTATTGCAGAGTTATCGTATTCTACAATATATTTTCCTGATGCTAATGTAGTTAAATTAATAGATTTTTCAAAGCCTTCGAGTAAAATTTTACCGCTTATGTCTTTTATTTGATAAAATGTTTTATATGAAAATGAAACGATTTTTTTGTTGTTGTTATAGGTTGCATTTACCGGTAATTTTTTCGATTCTATAATAAAATCTTCACTGATGGTGGGCGAGGAGAACATATTATAACGCACCACTCTAAACTTGTTTTGTCCGGAAGTTAGCGCTACTTTTTCGGTGTAGTCGTTCCATTCTTCTCCGCCTTTACCTTCTACTTTTTTTACGGTAGTCCATTTTCCCCATTTGAATTGCTGAATAGCGAAAGGAATTTTTTCGCCCTCGTTTTGAGCTCTCCAGCTAATAACGCCTTCATCATTAACTTTTAAATCCATTATTTTTATAGAGATATTATCATTTTTCTCTATAAGGTCTGAAGGAAAATTATTTGTTGCGTTAGTAGTGTGAATACTTGCGACAAACAAAGCCATCAAAATAAAACGTGTGTTCATGGTTGTTGAATATTTGTCCGCCTTTCTACGGAAAATACTCACGTAAGGTTACAGTTATTAACAATTTTACTTCAAAAAAGAAGCGCAATTAGCCTGTAAATCACTAAAAAATGAAATAAACTGATTGTTAATAACCTCCTCGTGCGCTTCTAAAATTGGCAATGCCAAATTGAGTTTAGAATCGAATTGCGTTCTGCGAGATAAACCCGACAATGCTCTATGAATACCTTCTTTAAATTGATAGTTGTACAGCCAATTATCGCGCTTCATGTAGGTAAACATGTGTTGACAACGTTCTGGCAACAATTCGCGTTGTTGATGTATGATGTTGTAAGCGTTTTCGGTAAAGTGTTTTAGAGATTCTAATTTTAACGTGTGCCAATGTTGAGTTAGCAAATGATCGTAAAACACATCTATGGCAATAGGTGCGTAGCGTCCTAGTTGTGGTTTTAT
>JBKHVV010000010.1:0-31867 GCA_046569885.1 Bacteroidia bacterium | reverse complement strand
CAAACACTTTTACTGCACCTGCTTCAACCGCAAATGTGCTGAATGTTGATGGCAGGGTAATGGTCTTAGAAACTATAGCTGTTGACCCCGTAGTTGTGGAAGAAATCACCTCTCCCCAAGTTCCGGAAGAAGACATGGGCGTTAGGTTAGCTCTGTAACAGTGATCAAACTGATACACGTCATCTTCTAATAAGTAGAAATTTTCTGGATAAAAACCAGGATCATATTGGTAAGCAGGAATATTATCTTGATAGTAACCAATGTGTAAATAATTGGTTGTGTTTGCTTCATTAGCGGTGTAGTAATATTCAACATTAACTATCATTTCGCGAGTGGTTGCATCAACGGTTGCATCAATATACATATTAATAGGAGAGTCTTGCCCGGTTATTGTACCCACATGCGAAGACCAATTAGATCGGCTATCGTCATTATAGAAACGGTTTACAGAACCACTTGGCCATCCGCTAACAGGAAACTGGGTAGCAATATAATTACCGTGGGTTGTTTTTAAATTACCACCAAAAATAGGGTCGGTACTTGCAAATGAGCCAGATTGAATTTTAAGGGTAATTACTTTGTCTCCGTACGTTGATTGAATTTGGTCGGCACGTTTATGCCCATCGGGGCAGTATGTGCAGTAGTTGCCCGTAAATTCTTCCAACACAGCAACACGTTTTGATGGTGTTGTTGACACATTTACTTGCGATGAGGCAAAAAATGGCACCACCGTTAAAGCTAAGATAGAGAGTTTTGTAATTTTCTTCATGGTTGTTATATTTAATAATTTAAGGCAAATATAGTTTTTTGAAAGAAGAAATTCAAGCTCTTTTTAAATAAATAAAAGCAAAACACATGCTTATTATTGGATTCCTAAACACAGATAGCTGCTGCCAAATATCTTTAAAATATGGTAAGACATCTAAAATTTATTACCTTTGCGTAATTGATAATCATTAATTTTTGAAATTATGAAATTAAAAATTCTCTTTTCTTTTTTGCTGACAGTAATTTACCTACCTACAGCAGCGCAGAGCCTTCAAATAGAAACTAAGTCAGGGACTATTGTCTCAGGAACCTGTGTTGAAATTTCGGGCAACGCTGATGATGAATTAATCGGCACTTTCCATGTAAGAAACATTTCATCAAACGACTTAATGGTTAGATTGGACAGAATAGAATTGGATGTTAATTGTAGTACTGACCATGCTGTTTGTTGGAGTATATGCCCACAGTCAACCCCATCTTGTACGCAAACAACTCTAACTTCTGTTCAAGATGTGTTGATAAATGCGGGAGAAGTTGATATTTCTCTAGCCGGACATCATTACCCTAATGGCAATAGTGGGTACTCAATATATCGTTATATAGCTTACGATGTGAACAATACCTCCGATCAGGTTTATGTAGATATTACTTACAAGCATGGTGCTGATAATCCTTCGGGAGGCTGTACTTTAGCATTGAATGAACATCAAAAAACATCATTCATTATTTCTCCCAACCCAACTTCCGAGTATCTTAATGTAGAAGTAGTGAATGGCAGAAATTACACCCTACAGCTAATCAACATACTTGGAAAAGAAGTTTTAAAGGAAACGGTTTTATCCAATAAATCAATCAATGTAGCAAATTTAGATAGAGGAATATACGTTGTGAAAATAACGGACGTAACAGGTGCAGAAGTAAAAACGTCTAAAATCGTTTTAGAGTAAAGTACCACATTTCTTGATGATAAAAATCTGTAGTTTTTGCAAAGCTAAGCTTAGTACTTGTTTTTATATTTACGAAAGAGGTGGGCTTAAAAATGCATCCATGCGACAGGACTTTTCTTAAAATCGAGACAAAGGTCAAAGCACAGAAATGAAAGAAGCAATTATAGTAGGCGCAGGGTTAGTAGGCTCGTTGTGGTCGGTATATTTATCGAAAGCGGGCTACAAAGTAAAAGTGTTTGAGCGCAGACCAGACATTCGTAAAGCAGAAATTTCTGCTGGAAAGTCCATCAATTTAGCCCTTTCTGAAAGAGGTATAAAAGCTTTAGCAAATGTTGGCATTGATAAAGAGTTACTAAAAATGGCAATTCCGATGCATGGCCGTATGATGCACGATTTGGAAGGAAATTTAACCTATCAACCCTACGGAAAAGAAGGGCAATATATCAATTCCATTTCTCGTGGTGGCATCAATGCCAAAATGATGGATATTGCCGAAAGCTATGAAAACACCGAAATTTTTTTCAACGAAAGATGTATCGATGCCGATTTAGAAAAAGGCATTGTGTATTTTGAGAATACTGTAACAGGAAACACTTCTACTTATGTGGCTGATGTTGTCTTTGCAACAGATGGTGCTTTTTCTGCGGTGCGTTACAATGCCTTTCAAAAGTTAGATAGATTTAACTATTCGCAAAACTACATTGAAGATGGTTATCGCGAATTGTTGTTGCCTGCTAACCAAGATGGCTCTTATAAATTAGATAAAAACTATTTGCACATTTGGCCACGTGGGCGATTTATGCTCATTGCATTGCCTAATGAAGATGGTTCTTTCACGTGTACGTTATTTATGCCTTTCGAAAATCATGCATATAGTTTTGATAAATTGACTTCTCGAAAAGCAGTAGAAAATTTCTTTAAAGAAGTATTCCCTGATTTTTTTAAATTGATGCCAAATGTTGCTGATGCATGGGAAGACCATCCATTATCGTCTTTAGCCATAGTCCGTTGTTACCCTTGGGTGAGTGGAAAATTTGCCTTAATGGGCGATGCCGCACACGCTACCGTTCCGTTTTACGGACAAGGCATGAACTGTGGTTTTGAAGATTGCACCGTAATGTGGCAACTGATGCAAAAGCATAATGAAGACTGGAAAAAAGTTTTTGAAGAATACCAAACGCTTCGCAAACCAAATGGCGATGCTGTGCAAGATTTGTCTTTACACAACTACCATGTAATGCGCGATTATGTTGCCGACCCAATGTTCTTGTTACAGAAAAAAATTGAAGCAAAATTTTCAGAAAAATATCCTGACAAGTGGATGCCGCTGTATAGCCAAGTTACGTTTAGCAACATTCCGTATTCCGAAGCGTACAAAGTGGGCATGAAACAAGAAAACATCATGAAGCACGTAATGCAAACTCCCGATGTTGAAAACATTTGGGATAGCGAGGAAATTCAGCAAAAAATCTTAACACTTTTACAGCAAGAAAACGTATAAGTAGTAATGAAAAAAATAATTTTTGTCATAGCTTCTTTGTTGCTTGTTTTTACAAGCCAAGCACAACTTATGCGCAAAAAAAATTCTAAAATGACCAACCGCAAACACATGGCGTTGGTAGATTTTAAAGGATATAGATCATCGGGTTGGATGGTTGCTCCAGGATTAACTTACACACAACTTTTCAATACTTCTGCAAGTCAACAATTGCTTACAGAAAAACCCAACTATGTTTATCCTGGCAGAGGTTTTGGTTTTTATTTGGAATTTGGTCGTTATCATATCATGTACAATGGAGGTACGTTTATAAATTACATTGATTATAGCGTAGCCTATAAAGGACTGGGAAATGCCCATTATGCATTAGCAAATTTCAATGCCAACAGCTTGCTTCAACTTTCTAATTACACGTTTTTGCAAAACAGTTTGGGAACAAATATTGATTTTCCCTTTAGCAATTTGGGGCAACCAACGGCACAAATTCATTACCGTTTTGGCATGGGTTTTAAAATGACCAAACGATGGTTTTTAATTCCAACTGTTGAGGTACCTTTCTTAAATATTTATGCTTACGACAATATTCTAAATCCAGCATTAACTTACGATAGCGGCTTTCAGCCATTGATTTTTTCTGTACGGATGGCATGGCTCAGACCAATGGGTGGGTTGAATTGTGGCAAACCGAAAAGAAAGAAAAAGCAAAAAATTTCTAATCAAGAAAAAGAAGCACAAAAACGTTACGATAATAGATAATGTTTCGTCTACCGAACATATTTTTATACACTGCTTTTTTGTTTTTTTATGCGTGTAGCGAACCTATAAATAAACAATCAAAAGACTACAATGCATCTACCTCTGTTGATTCTACAATTTTAGAGGATGCTGAATTTTCAGAAATCATTTTACCTTACAAAACCAAGCTCGATTCAGAAATGAATAAAGTAATTGGCTATGCTGATACAATTCTTTCTAACGAAGGTAGCGAAGGGGAATCATCACTCGGAAATTTTGTAGCAGATTTGATGTTGTTTCAATCGAACAAAATTTTTAAAGACACAGTACACTTGGCTGTAATTAATGCACGTGGTGGGTTACGTGTGCCGATCAATCAAGGAGAAATTACCGTTGGAGAAATTTTTGAGTTGATGCCTTTTGATAATGAAGTACTCGTGGTTGAGGTAAAAGGCGATGAACTCTTTCAATTGTTTTCGCTCACCGCAAAAAAAGCGGTGAATGTTTTTTCACCGGCTACGTTCATCATTCGTAATCAACAAGCAGATAGTATAAGAATAGATAGTTTGCCTATAATTGCTGATAAAATTTATAACGTAGCTATTTCTGATTATTTAGCCAATGGTGGTGGTGGATTTGATTTTTTAATGGATAACAAACGCTATGATTTAAACATTATGCTACGCGACATGATTTTAATGCACATTGAAGAATTATCAGAAGAAAAAAAACGTGTTTACGCTAAGCGTGATGGACGAATTAAACTAAAAAATTAATGTTCAACAGACGAAAATTTATACAACTTTCATCGCTTACTGCTGCAGGAATGTATGTAGGTAGTTCTCTGTTGAGTTCGTGCATCAAATTACCTTCGCGTAGATTGGTTATTTTGCATACTAACGATATGCATTCGCGCATTGAGCCTTTTCCTTTTGACCATAGCAAACATCCCAATTTAGGAGGAATGGCAAGGCGTTCAGCGCTTATCGAAAAAATTAGAAATGAAGAAAGCAATGTGTTGTTGTTAGATGCAGGCGATGTATTTCAAGGCACACCTTACTTCAATTATTTTGGTGGTGAAGTAGAATTTAAGTTGATGTCAAAAATGGGTTACGATGCCATGACTTTAGGTAATCACGATTTTGATGGAGGTATTGCCAACTTGATAAAACAAAAAGAACATGCATCTTTCGAAATTATTAACGCTAATTACGATTTTTCTAAAACTGATTTAAAAGACCATATCTATCCTTATAAGATTTTTGATAAAAATGGTATGCGTATTGGTTTGTTTGCTGTAGGTATTGAGTTAGAAGGATTAGTTCCCAAAAAATTATTTGAAGAAACCAAATACAACAACCCAATTCCTGTGGCGAAAGAAATGGTACAAGAATTACAACGTTTAAATTGCGATATCATCATTTGTTTGTCGCATTTAGGCTATAAATACGATTCTGATAAAGTATCCGACCATACCTTAGCAGATGAAGTAAGTGGTATTGATGTAATTCTTGGCGGACACACGCATACGTATTTAAGTGCGCCAACGGTTTTAACCAACAGCGAAGGACATTCTACAGTAATTAATCAAGTGGGCTGGGCAGGTACGCATTTAGGACGCATTGATTTTGAACTGGATGAAAAAGCAGAAAATAAATTGGTGTTTGCTCAGCCATTAGAAATAAAAAATCCATTGTAAATAAAATCCGTTCGACTAAAATTCAAAGTCAATCAAAATAATTACTTTTAACCGATTTAAATTAAAACACATTATGGACTACGGAAAAGAATTTAAAAAATACGCTACCAAACATCAAGGCATTAACAGTATTGTTTACGACCAAGTAATGTCGCACGCTTATGGTGCGGACAATATGACTAGAACGGTGATTGAAGAGCGCCCAATGCCTTTTAGAGAGGTTGACGTTTTCTCTCGATTGATGGTAGATAGAATCATTTTTTTAGGCACACCTATTGACGATTACATTGCCAACATTATTCAAGCACAACTGCTATTTTTAGAATCCACCGATTCTAAAAAAGACATTCAAATTTACATCAATTCACCAGGTGGTTCAGTGTATGCAGGTTTGGGTATTTACGATACTATGCAGTATATCACGCCAGACGTGGCAACCATTTGTACGGGTATGGCGGCTTCAATGGGTGCGGTGTTAATGTGTGCAGGAGAAAAAGGCAAACGCACGGCATTAAAGCACTCACGTATTATGATTCACCAACCATTGGGCGGTGCACAAGGACAGGCAACCGACATTGAAATTACCGCACGTGAAATTCAAAAACTAAAGAAAGAATTGTACGAAATTATAGCGCACCACTCTGGGCAAACTTTTGATAAAATATGGGCAGATAGCGACCGCGACTACTGGATGATTGCCGAAGAAGCCCGCGACTATGGCATGATTGACGAAGTATTGATTAAGAATAAGAAATAATTATACGTTATCCTGAACTTATTTCAGAACCTGTTTGGAAGGAGATGCTGATCCCGAAAAAATCGGGACAGCATGACGAACATTAGAATTCCGCTTTGCGTTTTTCTAAAAATGCGGAGGTACCTTCTTTAAATTCTGCTGTGCCAAAGCATTTGCCAAACTCTTCAACTTCTACTTCGTAGCCGTTTACAGCGTTGTTGTAGTTAGCATTTACTGCCTTAATGGCAGAAGAAATTGCCATTGGTGAATTATTTAAAATTTTATGCGCGATTTCTTCGCACTTTGCCAATAATTCGGTTTGTTCTACCACGTGATTTACCAAACCATACGCTAAAGCTTGTTCAGCTTTTATCATGCCTGCGGTCATGATGAGTTCAAACGCTCTACCGCGACCAATGAGTTGCGCCAAGCGTTGCGTGCCACCATAACCTGGAATTACTCCAAGTGATGTTTCTGGTAAGCCCATTTTGGCATTGCTTGAAGCCACACGAATATGTGCACCCATCGCTAACTCCAAGCCGCCACCCAAAGCAAAGCCATTGACTGCAGCAATGACAGGTGTACTTAAATTTTCTACCAAGTTGAAGAGTTTATCATGTCCTTCTTTGCTTAATGCTTTGCCTTGCTCTACATTAAAATCGGCAAATTCTTTAATATCTGCACCAGCAACAAAAGCTTTTTCGCCAGAGCCAGTCAAAATAATTACACGCACCGAAGCATCTTTTTCTGCACGTTTTAGTTCGACAGAAAGTTCATTAATGGTTTCTTTATTCAGCGCATTTAGCTGATTAGGACGATTAATCGTAATGATTAAAATTCTATCTTTTTGCTCTGTTAGTAGGTTGTTGTAGCTCATAATTTGAATGTATTTTTATTCTGCAACGATTATAAAATAATTTTTCTTCCCTTTTTGAAGTAGCAAATATTTATTACTGATTAAATGCGAAGTAGTAGCAACAAATGTTTCATCTACCTTTTCTTTGTTAATGGCAATACTGTTGGCTTTTAGCTCTCTTCGTGCTTCACCGTTAGAAGCCAAAAACTTGGATTTATCAGACAAGAGTTCTACTACACTTACGCCTTTTTCAATGTCTGTTTTAGAAATATTTGACATAGGAACGCCTTCAAACACGGCTAAGAAATCACGCTCCGAAAGATTTTTTAAATCCTCCGAAGTAGACTTTCCAAATAAAATATTTGAGGCAGCCACAGCTGTTTCGTATTCTTTTTGTCCGTGTACTCGCACGGTGATGTCTTCTGCCAATGCTTTTTGCAACACGCGTAAATGGGGTGCTTGGTCGTGTTCGGCAATTAGTGCGTCTATTTTTTCCTTGGATTTTAACGTAAAAATTTTGATGTAATTCTTCGCATCTTCATCCGAAGCATTAATCCAATATTGGTAAAATTGATAAGGCGATGTACGATTCGCATCTAACCAAACGTTGCCACCTTCTGTTTTTCCAAACTTGCTACCATCGGCTTTTTTAATGAGAGGTGTGGTAACCGCAAATGCTTCGCCACCATCCTTACGTCTAATTAATTCTGTACCTGTTACAATATTTCCCCATTGGTCAGAACCGCCCAATTGCACTTTACAATGTTTGTTTTTGTACAACCAATAAAAATCGTAACCCTGAACCAATTGATACGAAAACTCGGTAAAACTCATACCACTTTCTAAACGTGTTTTTACAGAATCTTTACTCATCATGTAATTTACTGTAATGTGTTTACCTACATCACGAATAAAATCTAAAAAAGAAACGTTTTTGAACCAATCGTAATTGTTTACCATTTCGGCACTATTGGCACCGCAGTTAAAATCTAGAAATTTTTCAAGTTGTTTTTTAACGCATTCTAAGTTATGCTGAATGGTTTCTTGGGTGAGTAAATTACGTTCTTGCGATTTGCCCGAAGGGTCGCCCACCATGCCTGTAGCGCCACCCACTAATGCAATGGGTTTGTGTCCTGCTTTTTGAAGATGAACCAAAGTCATGATTTGAACCAAGCTACCAATATGCAAAGAGTCTGCCGTAGGGTCAAAGCCGATGTAAGCCGAAGTTAATTCTTTAGCAAATTGTTCTTCTATTCCTGGCATCATATCGTGTATCATGCCTCTCCACTTTAGTTCTTCAATAAAATTCATTCAATGGTAATTTTTTACAAAATTAGTTATTAGTTGTCAGTTATTGGTTAAAAAATTGAAGAGCTTGTCCTGAATTTGTTTCAGGATTGAAGGTTGAAGGTTGAAGGTTAAAAGTTTTTGTTGAACCTTATAAAAGAGCTTAGAATTTGAGCTCCACACTCGGGTCCCAAAACAAGGTTTTAAAATTTTGTACTTGGTCGTTTATGACTTTGATGCCTTCTTTCTCGAGTAATAGTTGCATTTCGTTGGGTGATGAAAAGTGCATTTTACCTGTAAGCAAGCCATTGCGGTTGACTACCCTATGCGCAGGAACATCTTTTATGCTGTGTGCTGCATTCATTGCCCAGCCTACCACTCGTGATGATTTTGGTGTGCTTAAATACTTGGCTATAGCCCCATAAGAGGTAACCCTACCGTGCGGCACCATGCATACCACTTGATACACTGAATCAAAAAAATCTTTATGCTTAGAGTAGTCGGGCATTATTTTTTTTGTAACAATAAAAGTCTATCGTCAAAATCACGTATAATAAATGAAATTAACGTGTTTGTTACACGAGAAAAGTAGCAAGATATTTTAATGATTTTTCTTTCGTTTTGAATAAAATAATCACAAATGATATAATCCCACCATCCGTCATCTAAACATCTGGGATTTCCTAAAATGGAATCTACTAATGACCTATCTACTCCGTAATGTATTCCTTGAACAGAAAAAGATGACAAAGAATCTATAACAATCGTTCTTATAAAATCTCTTTTTAGAGTAGACTTATCAGAGTAGAAAACTGTAAAATTCGGAAAACTATCTCTATAATAAACTCTTATTGGTTTCTTGGTATCTGACCAACAAAAATATTTCCATGTTGTATCAATGCTTTCGACAAAATTACTTCCAAAAACACGATGAACATCTTTTCTTGTTTTTATTACAACAAAGTCTTTTACGTTTGTTGTGCTATCAGGTATATATAATTCTACTTTTTCTTGAGAGAAAGAAAACAAAGAGCAGAAAATAAAAGATATGGTTAATAGCAATTTCATGAGCTAAATATACAACTTAAACAGTAAATTTACAATACTTTATGGTTTTGCCTTCTTTAAGCCAGCGCTGCTCGTAAAAAGTTTTTATGTTGAGGATGTCTTTGGTGGCATCATCAAATTTGTTGATGCCTTCGTTGTACAAATCCCATGTTGAAAAAAGTGTGTTGTAGTTGTGTTCCTCAATTTGTTCTAGGGTAGATTCATACAATAAATCACTATCGGTTTTTAGATGCACAATGCCATCAGGTTGTAAAAAGGTTTTATAGCGCTCAACAAAAATACGACTCGTAAGGCGCTTGTTTGGTTTTTTAGGTTGCGGGTCAGAGAAGGTAAGCCAAATTTCGCTTACTTCATTTTCTGCAAAAAAATGTTCTATAAAATCTATGCGTGTACGCAAAAAAGCCACGTTGGGCATATTGTTTTCAAAAGCTGTTTTAGCGCCTCGCCAAATGCGCGCGCCTTTAATGTCAATGCCTATAAAATTTTTGTTGGGATAGCGTTCTGCCATACCAACGGTATATTCACCTTTTCCGCAGCCCAACTCCAACACAATAGGGTGGTTGTTTTTAAAATAGCTTTGATGCCATTTGCCCTTCATGTGGTGGCTTCCCATTTTTATTTCATCCATAGTAGGTTGAAACACATTCGGAAAGGTTTCCATCTCTGCAAAACGCTTTAGTTTGTCTTTACTGCCCATGGTGCAAAGGTAATGGCGATAGTTGAAGGTTGAACGTTTATAAAGTTAAAAAGTTCATTGGTGAATTTAGTTCATTGGTGAATTAGGAAAAATAAAACCCTATCATCAAATTGATACATTTTCAAATTGAATGTGCTAACTTTACCTCATTGTATAAACCACTCAAAATATTTGTTTGCCCTTTGAATTGGGGATTGGGGCACGCTACTAGAACCAGCGTGGTAATATCTGCTTTGCTAAACAGAGGACATGAAGTGGTGATTGGCGCTGATGGAAAAGTATTGACATTTTTACAAAATGAATTTCCAAAACTGAAATGCATTCGTGTGAAAGATATTGACGTAAGCTATGCCAACACTGCGTTTTTATCGGTGGTGAATTATATGCGTATTGCATTTTCTGTTTTTTCAAACAGAAGAAAAGAACATCAATTATTGCAAGAAATACAAACAACAGAAAAATTTGATGTGATTATTTCAGATAATCGCTACGGCTTGTATTTACAAGATGTGCACAGCATTTTAATCACACATCAAACACAAGTAAAAACTCCTTTTTTAAGTCATTTCATCAATTCGCAATTACAAAAATGGCTCACTAAATTTAACGAAGTGTGGGTACCCGATTTTGAAGGTAGTGTGTTAAGCGGTGAGTTAAGTAATGGCTCACTAAAACAAAAAAAATACGTAGGTATTTTATCGCGTTTTACATATGATGAAAATTCTACAGAGGTTTACGATTGTTTGTACTTGCTTTCTGGTCCTGAACCGCAGAGGACGGCTTTGGAGAAAAATCTTTCTCAAATAATTAGAACACACCCCTACCCCTCTCAAGAGGGGAATAAGAACCTCCCCCTAACCCTCTCAAGAGGGGTAGAAAAATGTGTTGTTGTAAGAGGAACAAAGAAAGCATCAAAAATTAGTTTTCCGAGTAATGTAAAAGTGATTGATTTTGCAACGACAGAAGAGCTACAACATTTGCTCAATAGCAGTAAACACATTGTGTGTAGAGGTGGTTATTCAACCATTATGGATTTAGTAGCGGTGAAAAAATCTGCGTTGTTAATTCCTACTCCTAACCAGTGGGAACAAGAATATTTGGCAAAATATCTTTCCGAAAAAAACTACTTTTCAGTTACATCACAAAACAACATTGAACTGCATTTTAGCAACACAATGTTGCTAAATTTTCCTGAAAATAATTTGCTTGAAAAAGCCATTGATGAGCTTGAAACTAAGCTCTTGAAAGTGTGAACGAAAACGTAGAACCCACTTCTACCGTACTGCGCGCTTTAACGGTTTGTCCGTGTGCTTCTACAATGTGTTTTACAATGGCTAAGCCCAAACCAGTGCCTCCTTCGTTGCGTGCACGACTTTTATCTACTCTGTAAAAACGTTCGAATAAGCGCGGCAAATGTTTTTCCTCAATTCCAGGACCATCATCTGCTACTTCAATTAATAGTTGCTCATCAATATCGTAAAAACGAATTTTGGTAAATCCATTTTCTTTACCGTAGTGCAATGAGTTTGAAATTAAATTCAACAACACTTGCGAAATACGTCTTCTATCAGCTTTTACCATAATTTTGTTGGCTGGTAACTTGTCAAATCCTAACGAAATATTTTTTTCTTTAGCTAAAATTTCGAGCTCATCCATCACTTCTTTTGTCAGTTCTACAATGTCAAACTTGGTAATATCTAAATCAATTTTTTGAGATTCTATTTGATTGATGGTATCCAAATCTTCAATGATTTTGGTCATTCTATCAACGCCTTTGTAGGCACGTTCTAAAAATTTTCTTCGCAATTCTGCATCATCTAAACCACCATCTAACAAGGTAAGTAAGTATCCTTGAACAGTGAATACAGGGGTTTTTAATTCGTGCGCTACATTACCAACAAATTCTCTTCTAAATTCTTCTAAGTATTTTAAGCGTTCAAACTCTTTTTCGTTTTGAGAACTCCACTCGGTTACCTCTTTTAATGTTTGATTAAATGGGTCAACGGTTAAATCACTTTTTTTACTTTTCAATGGATTTTTAGAATCATAGATAATGCGATAAATCACTTTAAGTTTATCGTTAAAAAACTTAAACACTAAAAAATACATAACTCCTGCCGAAAGGATTAAGCAAGAAAAGAAAAAAATGATGTAGGACTCATCGCCTAAAGATGTGCTTGTAAAAAAATACTGCACAACAAACAATACAATGGTAAGCAGTATGGATACTACTAAAGAAGATGCAACAATGATTTGAAGTACAGTAGCTTTTCTCATGTGTTATAGAGCAAAATTACTCTATATCTAACTTATATCCTACACCTTTTACGGTTTTGATATACTCATCGCCAATTTTTTCGCGCAACTTTCGAATGTGCACATCAATGGTTCGGTCGCCAACAACAACATCATTTCCCCACACTGAGTTAAGAATATTATCGCGTGTAAACACATGACCTGGCTTGCTTACTAGTAAAGCAAACAATTCAAATTCTTTTTTTGGAAGTGTAATTTTTTTGTCTTTCTTTAGCACAATGTACCTTTCTCTATCAAGTGTAATATCTCCCACTTTATCTACATTAGCATTTTCGGCACTCATAGAGCTTCTTCTCAATAAGGCATTAATTCTGCTTAGCAGCAAATGAGGTTTGATAGGTTTAGCAATGTAATCATCTGCACCGGCATTAAAGCCCGCAATTTGTGTATAATCTTCACTACGCGCAGAAAGAAAGGCAATAATGGTTGTTTTCAATTGAGGAATTTCTCTGATGTTGTAGGTGGCTTCCATACCGTCCATTTCGGGCATCATTAAATCCATTAAAATTAAATCAGGACGAAATTCTTTAGCTTTAGCAACTGCTTCTCTTCCATTTTGAGCTTCCTCGATTTCATGCCCTTCTTTCTCTAAATGAAAGCGCACCAAAACGCGAATATCCTCTTCATCATCAACTATTAGAATTTTACTCATTTGTGAATTTTAATTTCTAAACAAAAGTACCTTACGTTGAGTTGCCGAATATTAACTAAAGGTTAACAAATCTAAAAATAGTTTTACCAAATGACTTGCATTGTACGTTTATTTGCCGCATTTTTGGTTTGCATAAAGATAACAAAAATGTACATCCCCAAAGAATATAAGCACGAAAATGCCGAAGAAATTTTCCGATTTATTACTGCCAAAGGCTTTGCCACATTGGTAAGTACGGTTGATGACAAACCTTGGGCAACACACATTCCGATTGTGTTAAAAGATGATAAAACGTTAGAAGGACACATTTCTAAAGCCAATGCACAATGGAAGAGCTTTGAAAAACAATCAGAAGTGTTGACTATTTTTCAAGGTGCGCACACCTATGTTTCTTCTTCTTGGTACGACCATGAAAATGCGCCCACTTGGAATTACATAGCGGTGCATGTGTATGGTAAAATTCGTTTAGTAAGTGAAGAAGAATTAAGAAAATCACTCTCTCGGTTGGTAAATAAATACGAAGCACAATCAGAAAAACCAATTGCTGTAGAGCGCATAAGTACTGAGTTTTTAAACAAAGAAATAAGAGGCATTGTGGGTTTTGAAATTGACATTACCGACATTCAAGCGGTGGCAAAACTTTCGCAAAACAGAGATGAAAAAAATCATACAGCCATCATCAATCAACTAGAAAAACGTGGGGACAATGCATCAAAAGAGGTGGCAAGGTTGATGAAAGAAAAAAATAAACTATCATGAAAAATAAAAAAAAACTTTACTATATAGTTTTTAGCACCTGACCATATTATGACAGAACTTCTTTCTGAATCCTCTGTCTTTTAAAGATTTTCTTAGGTGGACTTGCAGCAAAAAATAGGACAAAAATTATAAGACCTATGCTGCATTATTTATTTTATTAAACATTTGTTCCATTTCTATTGGGGTTTTGTAACCTAAAGCAGAGTGTAATCTTTTTCAGTTATACTAGACTTCCGTGTATTCAAATATCGCTGTTTTTGCTTGTTCAAAGGTTTTGTAATGTTGATGATAAACAAGTTCTGCTTTTAAGATTTTAAAAAAACTTTCAGCTACTGCGTTATCCCAACAATTTCCTTTCCTGCTCATGCTTTGAATCACTAAAGAGTTGTTCTTGATAGATTTTCTAAATTCTTTGGAAGCATATTGCACGCCTCTGTCAGAATGAAAAATCAATGGTTGTGTTATGGTTCTTCTTGATAAAGCCATCGCTCAAGCAGGAATGATGGTTTGTGATGTAAACAAAGAATGACTTAATGACCAACCAATGACTTGCCTGTCAAATACATCTATTATTGCTGTAAGATATGGCCAATCTTGTGCAGTTTTTCTATAAGTAATATCAGATACCCAAATTTGATTTAGAGCATTAGGCTTAAAATGTTGATTTAAGTAATTTTCGGATATAAAAATAATAATTAAATAACGAATTTAGAATTATGAATTAAGCGATTAGAAAAAAGAAAAAACAGAAAAGACGTTCAGCTTTTGACCTTACAGACCTTCGACTTTATAGACTTTTGACTTTCAACCTTAAACTTTCAACTTTCAACCCTGTCTACTATAGGTGGGCTTTCAATTCCTATACAAAGTCGCCTTCACCGCATTTACCACACGTTGAGTGTTAGGTAGTGCTTCTTCTATAAGCGTAGTTGAGAATGCAAAAGGTGTGTCTGATTGCATCACACGCATTACCGGTGCATCTAAATAATCGAACGCATAGCGCTGAATGTGGTAAGCAATTTCTGAAGCGATAGACGCCAATGGCCAGCTTTCTTCTACCACCACACAGCGGTTGGTTTTCTTTATAGACTCTACCACCGTTTCGTAATCAATAGGGCGAATGGTACGTAAGTCAATAATCTCGCACGAAATGCCTTCTTTTTCTAATGCTTCGGCAGCACTTTGCGCTACTTTTATAATCTTACCAAACGATACAATGGTAACGTCTGTTCCTTTGCGTTTGATGTCGGCTTTACCAATAGGTAAAATGTATTCGCCATCAGGAATTTCACCTTTCTCTCCATACATTTTCTCAGACTCTAAAAACACCACAGGGTCGTTATCACGAATAGCAGCTTTTAGTAAGCCCTTAGCATCGTAAGGATTGGATGGTGTAATTACTTTCAATCCCGGAACGTGCGCATAAAATGCCTCAAAACTTTGTGAGTGCGTAGCTCCCAACTGACCTGCTGTTCCGTTACCACCTCTAAACACAATCGGCACGTTGTATTGTCCGCCCGACATTTGCATCATTTTAGCCGCAGAGTTGATGATTTGGTCGGCAGCTAAAATAGCGAAGTTCCATGTCATAAACTCAACAATAGGACGTAAACCATTCATGGCAGCACCTACGCCAATACCAGCAAAACCAAGCTCTGCAATGGGTGTATCTATAACGCGTTTGGCACCAAATTCATCTAACATTCCTTGCGAAACCTTGTAAGCACCGTTGTATTCGGCTACTTCTTCTCCCATTAAAAATACGTTTTCATCTCTACGCATTTCTTCGCTCATCGCTTCACATAGGGCTTCTCTAAATTGTACTACTCTCATTGTTTTATCTTTTGCTTCGGTGCAAAAATAAGTATCTCCACATAAGTATTTGTAAAAATCCGAACTTTTTAAACCTAAATGATTAAATTTGCACCTCACATAGTGTTACAGAATAAGTAAAACCAAATTATAAGAAAGATAGATGAAGTTTTTAGTTTGTATCAGCAAAGCCCCCGACACTACTTCTAAAATTGCCTTTACCAATAACAACACCTCCTTTGATGAGAATGGCGTACAACACATTGTAAACCCTTACGATGAGTGGTATGCCTTGGTAAGAGCATTAGAAATTGCCGAAGCAGGCGGAGGAACGGTTACTACCATTACCGTTGGCAACGCAGCAGACGATGCTATTATTAGAAAAGCATTAGCCATTGGCGCTAACGATGCTGTACGCATTGACGCAGAACCAACCGACCCCTATTTTGTAGCAAAGCAAATAGCCGATTATGCCAAGGATAAAGGATTTGATATTATCCTTACGGGTAAAGAAACCATCAACTATAATGGTGCACAAGTGGGCGCAATGATTGCCGAACTCCTTGACCAACCTTTTGTTTCTTTAGCCACTAAATTAAACCTTAACGGCAACACAGCCACTTTAGAGCGTGATGTGAAAGGTGGTACAGAGGTAGTGGAAGTAGCCACTCCATTTGTGTTGAGTGCTGCAAAAGGCATGGCAGAGCAACGCATCCCCAACATGAGAGGAATTATGGCAGCACGTACAAAACCACTAACTGTGATTGCGCCATCATCTAACGAAACACTTACTAAAACTATAAGCTATAGCCAACCTGCAGCCAAATCGGGCTGTAAGTTTGTTGACCCAGAAAACATGGACGAGTTAGTTAGTTTATTACACAACGAAGCAAAAGTTATTTAAGCAATGTCAGTATTAGTATTTGTAGAAATTCAAGATAATAAAATTCCGAAAGGCGTTCAAGAAGCCATTTCGTATGGCGCTAAAATAGGCGCTACAACTGTGGTAACCTATGGTAATGCCGATGCAACTACCCTTTCATCTTTGGGTGAATATGGCGCCAACAAAGTAATGGTGCAACGTGGTTTAACAGCATTCAACGACCAACAAGTAACCCGTTTGGTGGCTAAAGCTACCGAAGAAATAGGGGCTAATGTAGTTGTGTTTTCGCAAGACCAAAGCGGAAAAGCGGTTGCGCCCCGTGTAGCGGTAAGATTAAACGCTGGTCATGCATCGGGTGTTATTGCATTGCCCGAAACTAGCAATGGGTTTGTGGTTAAAACCAACGTATTTTCTGGTAAAGCATTTGCAGGTGTAAACATCACTTCAGATAAAAAAGTAATTTCAATATTGCCTAACGCTTATGGCGTAAATAAAACAGGCGGCAGTGCCGAAGTAGTTGAAATCTCTTACGATTTAGGCAACGCAGGCATCACCGTAAAAGAGAAAAAAGGCTTAGGTGGAACATTATCATTACCCGAGGCAGACTTAGTTGTTTCTGCTGGTAGAGGATTAAAAGGCCCTGAAAACTGGGGAATGGTAGAAGACTTAGCTAAAACCTTAGGTGCTGCAACAGCATGTTCTCGCCCTGTGGCAGATATTGGTTGGAGACCTCACCACGAGCATGTAGGACAAACAGGAATTGCCATTCGTCCAAACTTATACATTGCTGCTGGAATTTCTGGAGCAATACAACACTTAGCAGGTGTCAACGGAAGTAAAACCATTGTAGTTATCAATACCGACCCTGAAGCACCTTTCTTTAAAGCTGCCGACTATGGTGTAATTGGCGATGCTTTTCAAGTATTACCAAAACTTACCGAAGCCATTAAAAAACTAAAAGCAAGTCAAGAATAAACACCAAAGACTATTGATGATTAAAAGTAGTTCATGGAGAAGATAAAATTAAACATCATTGGATTATCTTACAGCCAAACGCAAACAGGCGCGTATGCTTTAGTGTTGGGCGAAGAAGAAGGCAGCAGACGCATTCCTATCATCATTGGCGGATTTGAAGCACAAGCCATCGCTATTGAGTTGGAAGACATGAAACCAAGTCGTCCACTTACACACGATTTATTCAAAAGTGTATTTGATTCCATTGAAGCAATTGTTGAAGAAGTCATCATTTACAACTTAGTAGAAGGTGTGTTCTTTTCTAAACTTATTTGCAAACACAACGGTAAAGAATTTGAAATAGATTCGCGCACATCAGATGCCATTGCTATTGCCGTACGTTTTGAATGCCCTATTTATACTTACGAAAGCATCATCAGTTCTGCGGGAATTATTTTAGAAAACGAAGAAGAGCTCTCTGAAAAAGAAGGGAACGAAGAAGATTTTGAGGAAGAAATAGAGCCTAAAAAAAAGAAAAAAGAATCTTTAAAAGACTTAACCATAAAGGAATTGAAAGACCTTTTGAAAGAAGCGATTGCAAATGAAGACTATGAACGCGCCTCAAAACTTAGAGATGAAATTGAAAAACGCAAATCTTCTTAAGCTAATTGCAGCAGCATTTGGCTTTCTTTTTTTTACCGCGTGTAGCAGTGAGAAAAACGAAAAAGTTCCTACTCCAGTTTTAATTGGCGAATGGACACTCACTTCTGATTCTAATTATGACTTTGACAGTTCTGAATATGTTCTGAAATTTACAAAAAATACGTTTGAAAATATTACGCCTTATATGGATGACACCATCAAAGGAGAGTATCGCCATTCAAAAGATAGTTTATCATTTTTTGTCATTCCAAAAGACATTCAAATTCCTGTTGATTCTACTTCTAATATTTTAGACAAAAAAGGACAACACAGCATTACGTTTCATGCCGAAGGTGGAGCAGAAATTGCTGCCTACAAAAATGGAATTATTTTGCCAACACCCGTTGAGCAAACCTTCATTGTGCAAGAGCTTACCGATACGTCTTTGATGTTGCTTTCTCAAAACGGAAAGTACTTCAGTTCGTACAAAAAAAATAAAATTACTCAAGCAAAATTTTCAACCTTTGAAGCTATTTACAGAGGATTGATTGGCATATTGGTTTTAATTGCCATTGCGTTTTTGTTCAGTTCAAACCGAAAAGCAATCAAATGGAAGACGGTTGGTTTAGGCTTATTAGCACAATTAATTCTAGCCATTGGAATACTCAAAGTTCCTTTTGTAAAAGGCGCTTTTGAGTTCGTTGGAAATTTGTTTGTATTGGTATTAGACTTTACCCGATCAGGAAGTGAATTCTTATTGGGGGGAATGATGAGTGTTGAAAGTTATGGGTTTATTTTTTTGTTTCAAGTGTTGCCAACCATCATTTTCTTTTCTGCTCTAACATCCTTATTATTTTACTTAGGAATAATTCAGAAAGTTGTAAAAGCATTGGCATTAGTGCTAACTAAACTTTTGCACATTTCTGGTGCAGAGAGTTTATCCGTTGCTGGAAACATTTTCTTAGGACAAACCGAAGCACCACTTATGATTAAGGCCTATCTCGAAAAAATGAATAAGAGTGAAATCTTATTAGTTATGGTGGGCGGAATGGCAACCGTTGCGGGGGGTGTTTTAGCAGCATACATAGGGTTTTTAGGAGGAGACGACCCTGTATTGCGTTTAGAATTTGCCAAGCACCTTTTAGCAGCATCGGTAATGGCAGCGCCAGGTGCCATTGTGGTGTCGAAAATTTTATATCCACAAACGGAAAGCATTAATACAGAGGTTAACGTTTCAAAAGATAAAATTGGTTCCAACATTTTAGATGCTATTGCCACAGGAACCACCGAAGGGTTAAAATTAGCAGCCAACGTAGCTGCCATGTTGTTAGTGTTTATTGCCTTTATTGCCATGATTAATTATTTCTTTGGTTGGGTTGGCGGTTGGTCTGGCTTAAATGATGTTATTGCCAACAATACGCCTTACGATAAATTCTCTCTCGAAACAATTTTAGGAATAATATTCGCGCCATTAATGTGGCTAATTGGTGTTGCCAAAGAAGACATGATGTTAATGGGGCAATTATTAGGCATCAAGTTAGCAGCTTCAGAATTTGTAGGGTACATTCAATTAGCGGAATTAAAAAATGCGGCAAACAGCATTCATCTTACCTATGAAAAATCAGTAATTATGGCAACCTACATGTTGTGTGGCTTTGCCAACTTTGCATCCATTGGAATTCAAATTGGAGGCATTGGCTCATTAGCACCCAATCAAAGAAAAAATCTATCAGAGTTTGGGTTAAAAGCAGTAATTGGCGGTAGTTTAGCTTCGCTATTATCAGCTACTATTGCAGGAATGATGCTTTAGCAGACTATTCTTTGTAATCATTACTGCATCGAATAATGGTTCTGTTTACCATTGGTAATGCTATTAGTAATATGCCCGTAAGTAGCGCTCCTCCTGCAACTACAAAAACAATAAAATATGGTGTTGATTTATCGTGTAGTGAACTAAAACTTTCACTTTTAGCAGCATGATTTACCCACGCAGCTCTTAAAAAACCCGCCATAATTAAACTAAATAAAAATATCGCCAAAGAAATATTAAAAATCCAAAATCCGAGTTTTACCCATACGCTTTTTAATACTTCATTTTCGCCTAATCTTGATAAGATAAAACTAACCGAACCCAACAGTATGGTGGTGTTTATACCAATGGTAGTGCCCATAGAATGAGCCACCGTAATGTGCGTGCCATGTGTGTAAAAATTTATTGATGGAATAGATATTAATAACGCAATAATAAGGTTGACGAACACCCAAAATTCGCTCGCAATTAAAAACCGATATGCCATTAAATTGTTTCTTTTTTTCTCTTTACTAAGAGATTTTGCCCACGTGTAAATGATGCTTATTAAGATAATCCATTCGGTCATGCTAATTATGTAAGAAACGTATCTAACCCAAGGAAGCGTTGGCAAAATGTAAGTATGGTGTGCCCATCCAAACATCAAGTTGGAAAGTCCTAAAAAGAAAAAGAAAAATGTTATTTTCCCTCGCGCTATCGAATCGTCATTTTTAATTTTACTCATTACGTAAAAGGATGTTCCGTATACAAGCATATTCCAGCTACCTACAAACGAGCCGTAAGATTTCCATTGAACGGTGAGGTCTCTAATGAAATCGGAACGGAAGTGTGTAAACATCCAAAAATGCGCCTCCGAAAGATGAAAAATCATAAATACAATGCCAACAGCCCACATCCAATAGTAAACAGGCCAGTTTTTAGCATTTTTAAATACTGTTTTGTAAAAATTTATTCCAAACAAGATCCATCCTAATAAAATGGGCACAACTAATAGCGGAAAGAATTCAAGATATTCTCGTCCGCCCATGTTTCCAGAAAATAATGAGTAAAAAATACAGACAGAAACCAAAACATAAATCACAAGATGCGCCTTCATTAGGTTGGTAGAAAATAACGTGTATTTTTCTTCTTGCGAAACATAAAAGTAAATCCCTCCGATGGCGGTTAAAATTATCCAAGCAACCACACTACTGGTATGAAGCGGGCGCAATTGGTTGAAGGGTAAAATATCCTTCAAAAAATCAGGTTGAATATATACGATAGAAATTAAAAAACCAATAAGTGCACCAAACGCCAGCGCACTTAAGCCCATGCTAATAAATATCAGTGGAATATTTTTTTTCATAAATTACTTTTTATACTCCATTTCTACCCATCCGGTTTTTTTTATTACTGCATTTTTGTTGGGATAAATTCCAGTTTTGTCAACGCTTTCGAGAAATGCTACAATATTATCTTTTTCTTTATCGGTGAAGTTATATTTGGGCATTGATTTAGGCGCACTGTTAATGAACGCTTTTACATAATCTGCGCCTTTGTTGGGGTTGGAAATTACGTTGGTTAAGTCGGGTCCAAGATAGCCGCCCAGTCCATAAAGTTGATGGCAAGCTGTGCAGTTGCTTTTTTGCCACAGTTGCTCTCCCAATATTGCCTCTTCAGACATGGGCTCTGCAACAGACATAGAACTTTGCGTATAAATAACGATATTATAAATAGTAAATACCGAAATAATTGAAAATAAAACTATTCTGTTTTTTTTTGTGTTTAGTTCCATGTTATAAATAGCAAAACTATTTTCTTTACGCAACATACAACATGACCAACATCATTCTGTATAAGAATTGAAATTATTATTTTTATAGGTTAATTTTGTTTCTTATTATTATTACCCATAACTAATACTAAAATCCTAAACTTGCAGTCAAAATGGCTTGTTTCTTATATTTAATAGAACAAAAGAAATAATTAATCACATGCAAAAAAGTACGTTAAAACAAAAAATAACTGAACTAAAAAAAGAAAAAAATGCCGTCATCTTGGCGCATTATTATCAAATAAGCGATATACAAGACGTAGCCGATTTTGTTGGAGATAGTTTGGGTTTATCTCAAGAAGCTGCTAAAACAAATGCCAACATCATTGTATTTGCCGGAGTTCATTTTATGGCAGAAACGGCTAAAATTTTAAACCCAAACAAAAAAGTAGTGCTACCCGATTTAGAAGCCGGTTGTTCTTTGGCGTCATCGTGCCCTCCAAAACAATTTGCACAATTTATTAAAGAACATCCAAACCATGTGGTGGTAACGTATATCAACTGTTCGGCAGAAATAAAAGCACTTAGCGATATTGTTTGCACCTCATCAAACGCAATAAAAATAATTGAATCTATACCAAAAGACCAACCCATAATTTTTGCCCCAGATAAAAATTTAGGGAAATACATCAACCAAAAAACGGGAAGGAATATGTTGTTGTGGGATGGTTCTTGCATTGTACACGAAGCGTTTTCGTTTGAAAAATTATTACAACTTCACAAAAAATATCCTAACGCTAAAATTATTGCGCATCCCGAATCTGAATCGCATATTTTGGACGTAGCTAATTATATTGGCTCAACTTCGGGCATGATTAACTACGTAAAGACTCACCCTGAATGGGAATTTATCGTAGCAACCGAAGCAGGAATTTTACACAAAATGCAACAAGAAACACCCAACACCACACTCATTCCAGCTCCTGCAAAAGAGGACAACACGTGTGCTTGCAGCGAATGTGGCTATATGAAAGTTAATACCTTAGAAAAACTGTACAACTGTTTACTTTACGAAACTCCCGAAATAACTATTGAAGAGAGTATTCGAATAAAAGCATTAGCACCCATTAAAAAAATGTTAGAATTATCTTAATTTATGACCACCGATTTTTTGGTTATTGGTTCTGGAATTGCAGGCTTAACGTTTGTTATCAAAGTAGCAGAGGCATTTCCTGAAAAAACAATTACCATTGTTACCAAAGCAAGTACAGACGAGTCCAATACAAAGTATGCACAGGGCGGTATTGCTATTGTGCAAAAAGATTCCGATTCGTTTAAAAAGCACATTGAAGACACACTAAAAGCAGGTGATGGCTTGTGCGATATAAGTGTTGTAAAAACTACCGTTGAAGAAGGGACAAAAGTGTTGGATGACCTACAAAAATTAGGGGTTAATTTTGATACTACTTCAGATGGCAACTTAGATTTAGGAAAAGAAGGTGGTCATTCGGAACACCGCATTTTACATCATAAAGACATAACAGGCAAGGAAATTGAACGCGCACTTATTAATAGGGTTAAAACACTAAAAAACATTGTGCTTTTAAATTACCATTTTGCCATTGATTTAATTTCAGAACATCATACCGAGAAAAAACAAAACAAACCTTCTACCACGTGTTTTGGCGCTTACATTTTAAATCAGAAAACTGGAAAAATAGAAACCTGTGTAGCTAAAATTACGTTGCTGGCTACCGGAGGAATTGGTCAAGTTTACGGGCATACTACCAACCCTGCAGTTGCCACAGGCGATGGTATAGCGATGGCTTACAGAATGGGCGCAAAAATTAGCGACATGGAATTTATTCAGTTTCATCCAACAGCATTGTATCAGCTCGAAAAAACATCTTCATTTTTAATTTCAGAAGCCGTTAGAGGTGCTGGAGCAGTACTAAAAAATAAACGTGGAGAAGCATTTATGAGTAAGTACGACTCAAGAGGCGATTTGGCTTCGCGCGATATTGTGTCAAGAAGTATTGATGTAGAGATGAAAAAAAGTGGAGACAATCACGTGTATCTTGATTGTACTCATCTCAACCAAAAAGAATTTCAAGCACACTTTCCACACATTACCAACTATTGCAAAAGCATAGGCATTGATGTAGCACACAACATGATTCCCGTGCTTCCTGCGCAACATTATTTGTGTGGAGGCATAGACACCAACCTGTGGGGACAAACCACGATAAACCATTTATTTGCTTGTGGAGAGTGCGCCCGAACAGGACTTCATGGCGCCAATCGTTTAGCGTCAAACTCTTTGTTAGAAGCATTTGTGTTTGCATCGAGAGCTGCAAAAAAATCTATCGAGATGATAGAAAATATCCATATAAATGATGCTGTTCCTGATTGGAATTCGGACGGAACAACGCATCCTGACGAATTAATTCTTATCACTCAAAATAAAAAAGAGCTGCAAGAAACCATGCAACATTATGTTGGCATAGTCCGAAGTAATGTAAGATTGAAACGAGCATTATCTCGTTTAAAATTACTTTATGAAGAAACAGAAGCGCTCTATAAAACAACCACACTATCGCCCCAACTGTGCGAGTTGAGAAATTTAATTAGCGTGGGAAATCTCATAGTAGAACAATCTCAAAAAAGAAAAGAAAACAAAGGTGGATTTTTCAATATTGACTTACAAAAACATTGAAAATGATTTTACTCATAGTTTATCACTGTTCTTATTCCTAATCTTGCTGCATAAATGACTTTTCTTTTTCAAGAACATGTTTTTGGACCTATAGTAAGTAGGCGCTTGGGTAGTTCGTTAGGGATAAACTTACTTTCTACCGAGCAAAAGGTATGTAATTTCGACTGCGTGTATTGCGAATGTGGCTTAACCGATAAACCTAAAAATAGCAGCAAATTTGCTTCTGCAAAAGATGTGCTGATTACATTAGAAGATAAACTCATTGAACTAAAAAAAGAACATCAAAAATTAGATGTGATAACCTTTGCTGGCAACGGTGAACCAACGTTACATCCAAAGTTTTTATCCATTATACAAGGTGTTGTAACGTTAAGAAACAAGTATTTTCCTTCGGTAAAGATTGCTGTGCTAACCAATGGCACAACACTTAATAAAAAATCAGTGTTAAATGCACTGCAAAAGATAGATAAAGCCATTATAAAATTAGATGCCGGAAGCGACACCTTGCTGCAAAAAATAGACCGCCCACTAAGTCCTTTTAAAATGGAAGATTTTATTAAAAAAATAGCGGCACTAAAAGGAAAGGTAATTATCCAATCTATGTTTTTGAAAGATGCTTCTGCACAAAAAAAATTTACCAACACATCAAAAGAGGATGTAGAAAAATGGTTGGAGCAAATCAAAAAAATTAACCCTGTAGAAGTTCAGATTTACTCAATAGACAGAGATGTTCCAACGGAAGGACTTGAAAAAGTAAATAAAAAAACTCTTCTGAATATTTCCAAAAAAGTATCTGCATTAAAAATTCCTGTTACGGTAGTTTAGTTTTTTTCTTAAAAAGCGGTAGAACATCCGTTTACAAAATCAAAAACATGATGTAAATCATAGCCGCAACTGATTACACCACGACATGTTGAAAACCATTTATAAGTTGTAAATTTTTCAACTTATAAAATCAATATTTTTATTGCTCCAAAAAAACAATTCACAACAATCGTTTAACATAAAATTCGTCAACAACATGTGTCCGACAAAAGAACTAGAAAAAAAAATTACAAAAAAAAATGAACTAAAGCACACCACTTATCTCTACAAAGACGTGTTAGAAAAAACCATCAACTACTTTAATGGAGATGAATTAGCGGCTACCACATGGATACAAAAATATGCCATGACAGATAAGGAAGGCAATTATTTAGAAGCTTCTCCAGATGATATGCACAAACGCATGGCTAAGGAGTTTGCAAGAATTGAAAGAAAATATCACGAACAGGTTTACTTAAATGGAAGTGCAAAAAAGTTATCATCCTACGGTCAGAGCAGAGAACAGCTAACCGAAGAAAAAATATTAAACTATTTTGAACACTTCAAATACATTTTACCACAAGGAAGTGTCATGTATGGACTGGGAAATTCTCACGTGTTGGCATCCTTATCTAACTGTGTCGTAATGCCCGAGATTTATGATTCATACGGTGGAATTTTTAAAGCAGACCAACAATTAGCACAACTTTTTAAAAGAAGATGTGGTGTGGGTGTTGACCTCTCTACGTTAAGACCAGCCAACTCACGCGTAAGCAATGCTGCCGGCACAACCTCAGGAGCAGTTTCCTTTATGGAAAGATTTTCGAACACTACAAGAGAAGTGGCTCAAAATGGAAGACGTGGCGCTTTAATGCTTACCATAGATATTGCCCACCCCGATGTTTTAGATTTTATTACCATAAAACAAGATTTAAGCAAAGTTACCGGAGCCAATATATCGGTTAGATTGTCCGATGAGTTCATGCAAGCGGTAGAAAAAGATACAACATATACTCACCGTTGGCCAATAGATGCTAAAAGTCCTACTATTACTAAAGATGTAAAAGCAAGAGACGTTTGGGATGTAATTATTAAATGTGCTCACAACACTGCGGAGCCTGGTCTTATTTTTTGGGATAGACAACACTATTATTCTACATCATCCGTATATCCACAATTTAAAAATGTATCTACCAATCCATGCTCCGAAATAGCCATGCAAGGAGGTGATAGCTGCCGACTGATTGCTCTAAACCTATACAATTTTGTAAACCATCCTTTCTCTTCAAAAGCTACATTCGACTACGAAAAATTTTATACCACTACCTACGAAGCTCAACGCCTCATGGATAATTTGGTTGACCTTGAGTTGGAAGCCATCGAACGAATTTTAAATAAAATAAAATCTGACCCCGAACCAGACAATGTAAAACAAGAAGAAATAAATACATGGGAATTGCTCTACAACACTGGAAAACGAGGGCGAAGAACCGGATTGGGCTTTACCGCCTTAGCCGATACTATGGCAGCATTGAATTTAAAATTCGACTCAGACGAAGCTATTGAGGAAACAGAAAAAATAATGAAAGAAAAATGCCGAGCAGAGTTTGATTCGTCCATAGATTTAGCCATAGAAAGGGGTGCGTTTGACGACTTTGATGCAGGCATTGAGAACACTTCAGAATTTGTTCAAATGATGGAAAAAGAATTGCCAGATGTTTACAACAGAATGATGATCAACGGCAGAAGAAATATTTCTATTAGCACCGTAGCGCCAACAGGAAGTTTAAGCATTCTCTCTCAAACCTCCTCAGGCATCGAACCAGTTTTTATGTTATCCTACAAACGCAGACGAAAAATTAATATCGAAAATAAAAACGCAAAAGTTTCTTTTGTAGATAATATGGGCGATAGCTGGGAAGAGTTTGTGGTATATCACAACACACTTAAAGAATGGATGAAAATTAGCGGAGAAACAGACATCGCAAAAAGCCCTTATCACAATGCCACTGCTTCAGAAATTAACTGGGAAAAAAGAATTAAATTACAGGCAGCCGTTCAAAAATACATTACCCACTCCATTAGCTCTACAATAAATTTACCAAACGATGTTAGCCCCGAGCGCGTTGGAGAAATTTACCTCCAATCGTGGAAAGTAGGATTAAAAGGAATAACGGTTTATAGAGATGGTTCACGCTCGGGGGTATTAATTTCTAACGATGAAAAGAAAACAACAGCACCTTCTGCCACCAGAGAAACAACACCTCCAAAAAGACCAAAGAAAATTGAAGCAGATGTGTTACGATTTCAAAACAATAATGAAAAATGGATTGCTGTAATTGGTTTAATTGACGGACATCCGTACGAAATTTTTACAGGTAAAGCTGAAGATTCTTTCTTTTTACCACACTGGGTAGATAAGGGTTTTGTTATTAAAACTAAAACCGAGTTAGGCAAATCCAGATATGACTTCCAATACTGCGATAAAGAACAATTCAAGGTTACCATTGAAGGATTATCGCGCTCGTTTGATAAAGAAACGTGGAACTATGCGAAGCTTATTTCTGGCGTGTTGAGACACGGAATGCCCTTACCTTATGTAGTTGATTTGGTTGAAAACTTAGACCTACATCACGACAACATCAACACTTGGAAGGCAGGCGTTTTAAGAGCACTTAAAAAGTATATTAAAGACGGCACCAAAGCTGTTGACCACGTTTGTAGTGAATGTGGCGACAGCGAAGGCATCATATACGAAGAGGGTTGTAAAAAATGTAAAAGTTGCGGACATGCCAAGTGCGGATAGCCATTAAATTTCGCCCTTTCGGTATTAAATGCTTTTGAGGAAACAACTACAAAATAGTTAGGGCTTAGCGTTGTCCACTTTCCTCTTAGAATTCTAAAAAAATATTCATACAAAAAACAAATGCTCGCCTTAAGCGAGCATTTGTTTAACTAAACGACTTATTTTTACTAAAAGAAATCGGATTAATGATTTCTTGCTTTTTTGCCAAACGTATGGCGAGTGCTGGTTCTAATGGCATGTCGGTTCCAGTTCCAAATTACTAACTGGTACTTTCTCCAAATATAGTCGATGGGTGCAACCAAGAAGTGCATAAACCGAGTAAACGGTATGATGGCGATGATAAAGAATGCCGATATAATGTGAATTTGAATTAACCATGGCATTTCTGCAACAGCGGTAATGTCTGGATTAAATGAGAAGACAGATCTTAAATACGGAGTAAGCACACTCGCAAACCATGAAGAACCCCATCTTACGTAATATGCTACTCCTAATCCTGAAAGAATTTGTACAAACAAAACGGTATATACTAACATGTCCATTTTGTTAGAAACCACTAACAGCATTTTAGTAGACAATCTGCGTTTCATCAATAAAATCAACCCGAGTAGTGCGGATAGCGCAAATACAAAAGAGGAAACTTCTAAAATTAGTAGTCGAATAGGTTCTCCATTCCAAGCTAATAAAGTTCTGGGAAATAAAAAGGCAACCATATGTCCTAAAAACAGCACTAACATACCCCAGTGAAAGGGCTGTGAACCCCAAAACAATTTTTTTCCTTCTAAAAATTGAGAAGACAGCGATGATACTTGAAACCCTTTATTGGTATAGCGTCTAATACTTCCAATTAAAAATATTGATAAAGCAACGTATGGCAACACAATAAACATAATTACGTTTATTACTCCAATATTTTCGTCCAATCCTTTTATCAATAAAAAGATGATTATTGCAGATATAACTAAGTATTTAATAAAAATTTGTGGAAAGTTTTCTACTTTGTGTGGATCGCCATGATAGCCTTGAGCCAATAATTCCTCTTTAATTTTTCGTTTGTATAAAGAAGCCCAAATAATAACAATAATCAAAACTACAACACCCCAAAAAATAATTGTTTTTTGTGTTTCTGTAAACGAGTTTTCGGAACCGCCAGTGCCATCTCCACTATCAGAAGTTGCTACTGCACCTCCAGAAGAATTTCCTGTGGCAGCCACACCACTTCCTGCGGCTGTTGCGTTGCTTGCATCAATATATTTAAAAATGCTTTTGATATCCTCGTCTGAAAGCTGAGGAAAATCTGGCATTGGGACGTTGCTGTACTCTTTAAACAACTCCACAGCTGTTTGGTCACCGGCATTAACCATACTTTGCGATGCTTTTACCCAATTAATTAACCAGGCCTCATCTCTCTTTTCGGTAACGCCCATCAAGCCCGGACCAACCCCTCTTTTGGCGTTTGTTTTGTGGCAAGATGCACAGTAGCTGTTGAAAAGCTCTTCACCAGAAGCTGCTTGAGAGTTGAAAGAATAAAGCACAACCGACAGAGCAATCGCTATTGTTTTAAGTCCTATTCTCAATGGTCTTCTATTTCTTTTTGCTATGTTTAACATGGTGTATTATTTTTAGTTTTAATATCTTTAGTTATTTTGAAATTACAACAGGGTTTGAGTTTGCGCTTAATGTAGTGGGGCTAGCACATGAACCACAGTTCTTTAAAATATCTCCACCTATTGAGGGAGAAATTTTTGGGTCATTATACGACAAACCTTTAAAATCTTGTTGAAAAACCTTTAAAGTAGCCTGAAGTGCGTATTGGTAGATGTTCTTGTTTGCCATATCTTCCAATAAAATTACTTTTTGCTTTTTCTTTCTTACCTTGTCTTTTAGTGCCATTCTTGAAGCATCAAATTCTTGAAGCATTTTTTCAATAGCCACCATTATTACTCGAACCGAAAGTTCGTTTAAAAACACTTTGTCTTTTATTAAAGGCAGTAGAGATAAAACATTGGGTAAATTATCTGCCAACTCGTGTCCGCAATCATTGTTGACTTTACGTTGTTCATTTTTCATTTGCACCAAAAACTCGCCTCGTTTGTAGTCTTCGCCAAACAGTACATAACCTAAATCAAGGTAGCAAATAGCTTGTATGTGAAATGTTTTTCCAAACACTTCTTCTATTTCGAACAACGGATGCGAATTTATAAACCCAATAAATGGCAACAGCTCATTGTATGCTTTCGGATAATTTTCTTTAAGTATTCGAGCACACTCATTCACATTTTGAACGTAGTCCTCTTTAGGATACCTAAATAGATTGGCTATGGCGTTATAATGATTTAAAGTGATCATATTACTTTCCTCTTTCTGGTTTTTCTCTAAAGCCAAATCCTGCTTCGCCTTTGTGGTCGGCTGTGGCTTCGAGCATTTCTATGGATTCTTCTCTGTGTGCAGGTGGTATTACAAAGCGCTCTTCAAAGGTTGCCAACGATGTTAATCTAAATATCGCATTAGCCATATCTGGACTAACTTTTGCTTTTGCTAATTGATTTTTAACAGCCTCTTTGTTTGCGTCTCCAACCGTAACGTCTCTTCTGTGAAGTTTAACAGCCATCAACTTTTCATACACATTAACAATAACATCTGTATCGCCAGCAGAAAATAGAGAAGCAAGGTATTTCATCGGCATACGGTTTTTATCAATTCCAGGGAACATTAAGTCAGAATCTGTTTGATAAATACCATCACCATCTACTTGAGCCATTGCCGGAAGCATTGGTGGTACGTAGAATAAGTTTGGAAGTGTTCTAAACTCGGGGTGCAACGGAAGAGCAATACCCCATTCTTTTACAAATTTATACACGGGTGAGTTTTGAGCTGCCTTAATGGTTGAGTCGTGAACACCACTCTTTCTGGCTGCTTCAATCACTTTGCTGTCAAACGGATCTACGTAGATGTCTAATTGATTTTGCAATAAATCTTTATCGTTTGATGCTGCTACCTGTGCAATTTTGTCTGCATCGTAAAGCATTACTCCTAAATATCTGATACGTCCAACGCATGAGTGCATACAAGCAGGTGCCTGACCAGACTCTAAACGTGGGTAGCATAATATACATTTTTCAGATTTGCCAGTGTGCCAGTTGTAGTATGATTTTTTGTAAGGACATGCTGTAACGCACATTCTCCAAGCTCTACATCTTTCTTGGTTGATAAGCACCACACCATCTTCGCCTCTTTTGTATAATGCTCCAGAAGGACAAGAACCAACGCAAGCAGGGTTTAAGCAGTGGTTACAAATTCTTGGCAAATACATCATGGTCATTTGCTCTAATTGGAACATTGCTTCTTGCTCAGGTCTTGATAAATCTTTAAAGTTTACGTCATTTCTAGCATAATCAGGCGTTCCGCTTAAATCATCATCCCAGTTTGGTCCTGCTTTAATATCAATGGGCTCTCCGGTAATAAGAGAAACTGCTCTACCAATAGGTTGGTCATCTCCTTCGGGTGCTGTAAACAAATCTTGATACTTGTAAGCCCACGGGTGGTAGTAATCATCTAACGAAGGCATGTGTGGATTGTGAAAGATATTTTTTAATCCTTTTAGCTTTCCTGCTCCTTTTAAAGAAACGGTATCGCCATTTTTTTCCCAACCGCCTTTGTATATGTCTT
>JBKHVV010000009.1:0-33349 GCA_046569885.1 Bacteroidia bacterium | reverse complement strand
AGCTCCCGATAAACCAGCAGGTCGTGGTCAAGAACTTTCACAATCGGACGTGAAAAAATTTGCGCTGCAACACCACTTACCTTTACTTCAACCTACTTCTCTTAAAGACGAATCCTTTTTACAAGAGTTAAAACAACTCAACGCAGATTTATTTGTAGTAGTTGCGTTTAGAATGTTGCCCGAAGCCGTTTGGAATATGCCTAAACATGGCACTATTAATTTACATGCATCGTTGCTTCCCAACTACAGAGGTGCTGCACCAATAAATTGGGCAGTAATAAATGGAGAAAAAGAAACTGGCGTTAGTACTTTCTTTTTAAAGCACGAAATTGACACAGGTGATATCATCTATCAACAAAAAGTAGAAATTGGCTTAAACGACACCGCAGGAATTGTACACGACAAGTTAATGTCCGTTGGTGCTCAACTTTTAGTTACAACAGTAAACGATATTAAAAACAATACCGCTTCAAGAATACCGCAACAACAAATTATACAAGGCGAGCCTAAACACGCACCAAAAATTTTTAAAGAGGATTGCGAAATAAATTGGAACACATCCGCACAAGGAGCACACAACTTCATTCGCGGACTTAGTCCCTACCCTACCGCTTGGTGTAATGTTGTAGATGATAAAGGAAATAATACCAGTGCAAAAATTTTTCTTACGCAAGTTTCAGAAAGAAATTTATTGGAAGGTGAAATTGCAACCGATAACAAAACCTTTTTAAGTGTTGGTTGTAAAAATAGTGCTATAGATATTTTAGAAATTCAGTTAGCAGGAAAAAAACGTTTGGCCATAAAAGACTTTTTACTTGGCACAAAAATGATAGGACAATGGCGGTTTCTATCGAAAATAAAAGATTAAGTGGTTTGTTGTTTCCTGAATAAACAAATCTATCTCAATTCTTGAATAACAAATTTCATGGCTCCCAAACGCCTATAAACAGGGCAATACAGCCACACTTATTAACAAAACACCCCATTTATCAACAAAATAGCGTTTTTTTGCCCTGTATCTCTTGACAGGCTTAGGTTTTAGCATATATTTGTTTTCAACAATAAATTATTAACCAAAAAAACAACAAAAAAACATGAACAAAGCAGAATTAATTGATGCAGTTGCATCTGCTTCAGGCTTGTCAAAAGCTGACGCTAAGAGAGCAATCGATGGAGTTACTACTACAGTAACTAAAGCTCTTAAAAAAGGAGACAAAGTTGCTCTAGTTGGTTTCGGTACTTTCTCAGTTTCTAAAAGAGCTGCAAGAGAAGGAAGAAACCCTCAAACTGGCAAAACTATCAAAATCGCTGCTAAAAAAGTAGCTAAGTTTAAAGCTGGTGCTGAGCTTTCTAAAGCTGTAAACAAGTAAGAAGCAAATTGCTTTAATTAAAAAAAGCCTTGACGTGATGTCGAGGCTTTTTTGTTTTTATATGATGGTTAATCTATCTTCTTTTAAACTTTTTTCTATCTCCATCTCTACCACCTTCTCTTCTACTTCTGTCTCCACCTTTGTTGAATGATTTGTGCTTAGGTGAGAAATCTCTTTTTGGAGCACCTTCTCTTGGAGAAGAATTTCTTACGCCTGGATATTCAACTCTTACGTCTTTTCCGTCAAACTGAGTGCCTTTAAGCCCTTCAAACACTTTCTTTTCGATGTCTTTATCTACCTCAACAAAAGAAAATTCTCGTTTAATATCAATGCGTCCAATTTGCTTTGAAGTTATATCAGCACTATCGCAAATTAAGCGCACCAAAGCGCCTTTGTTCAAGTTGTCTAACTCTCCGCGATTGATGTAGAAACGCACTTTGGTTTCATCATCAAAACGGCTTTTTTCTCTGTCTCTTCCACCACCACGCTCATCTCTATCGCCTCTGTCTCTACGGTCATCTCTATCACCTCTACGATCAGATTTTTCATTGCGTACATCTGCATTCAAATCTTTAGAGCCTTTGTAGTATTGTATAAATCGAGAAAACTCTACATATACAAAACGCTTCAGCAAATCTTCTTTGCTCATGTCGCTAAATTGCTCTACAATGGCAGGGAAAAAGCTTTCAATGTCATCTTCGTTAACCTTTGTGCTTTTAATTTTTTCAATTAAAGACATCAATTGTATGTAGCATATTTCATCGCCCGAAGGAATCAACGCTTTTTTAAACTCTTTGTTTATCTGACGCTCAAGGGCTTTTATTTTATACAACTCTTTGGTGTTGATTAAAATAATAGACTCACCTAATTTTCCTGCACGAGCAGTACGTCCGCTACGGTGCGTGTAGTTTTCTGTTTCATCAGGTAAGTTGTAATTAATTACGTGCGTAATGTCGTCCACATCAATACCACGTGCAGCAACATCGGTAGCTACAAGGATTTGAAGTGTTCTGTCGCGAAATTTTTTCATTACAAAATCGCGTTGCATTTGCGATAAATCGCCATGCAAAGGTTCTGCGTTGTAGCCATCGCGCATTAAATTATCTGCCACTGTTTGTGTTTCGCGTTTTGTACGACAAAACACCAAACCAAACAAATTGGGGTGTAAATCAATGATACGTTTTAGTGTGTGGTAGCGATCTTTATCGCGCACCACAAAATACGTGTGTTGAATGTTTTCGTTACCTACATTTTTTTGACCTACCGTTACTTCAAACGGATTACTCATGTAGTTTTTCGCTATGCTTGCTACTTCTTTAGGCATGGTTGCAGAAAACAACCATGTATTTTTGGTATCGGGTGTGGTTTCTAAAATAGCATCTAGCTCTTCTTTAAAGCCCATGTTTAGCATTTCATCTGCTTCGTCAAGCACTACGATTTGTACTCTGCGTAAGTCCACAATTCTCTGACGAATCATATCGGCTAAACGACCTGGAGTAGCACAAATTACTTGCGCTCCGCGTCTTATTTCTCCTGCTTGGCGGTCAATGCTTGCTCCCCCATAAATGGCAACCATGTTAGCACCTTTTATGTGTTTAGAATAGCTTTTAAAGTCTTCACAAATTTGTAAACAAAGTTCGCGCGTTGGCGCAATTACTAAGCCTTGTGTATGTTTTTCGTTAAAGTCAAGTAAAGATAGCATGGGTAAACCAAAAGCGGCTGTTTTTCCTGTTCCTGTTTGGGCAAGCCCTACAAGGTCTCTTGGTTCTTTTAATAACTCGGGAATGGCTTTTTCTTGAATGGGTGTGGGTGATTGAAACCCTAAATCTTGGATGGCTTTTAGAAGCTCCGTTCTTAAGCCAAGTTGTTCAAATGTCATGTAAAATATTTAAAATTAGGGTGCAAAGGTAGGCTATTTTAGTGAGAAAAAAGGAATTATGCGAGAATAACCTCAAAATACTTTGGTTTTGGACGAACAATTGGGGTGTAAAGTTGGGGGTTTACTGTGTAGAGTTGAACTTTTGATGTCTATACCACCACTCGCGAGTTCAAGACCTGTACTTCTGAGGCTGTGAGTAGTGCTCGTGAGGTCAATACCACTACTGCTAACCTCAAGACTTCCACTCGTGAGATATAGAGTAAGACTCTTGATTTTTGAAGCACTGCTTTTGATAACAAAACCACCACTATTGACGTGTAGAGTACCCCTTTTGACGCCAAAAATTCAGGTTTTAGAGTGTTTTTAACATAATTTAAGAATAATAACGCTCTGAAACGCAACAATAACAACGTTTTTACGCTTTATAGTTAATCGTGTAAGATGTAAAACCCGCATTTGCCCTAAGGTTTCGCGATGCCCTAAGCAAATGCACCAATAAGTAAAACGATGAGAAAGAATGTGCGGGTAGAAATACCCCGAAATCCGGAAAAGCTGATTGCTTTGGCAGAACAAGCGCTAAAGCAACACAAAGCTCTTGGTGCTGCAAGTCCTTTGAAAGGGCTTGACATGACTAAGTTGGAAAGCATTCTGAAGGTAGCGGCAGAAAATCAAGAAAAAGCGCTACTACTCAGAAAACAAAGCGAAGATTCCACCGAATCGCGCAATCGTGCTCTTGGTTTAGATACTGGGCAAACAAGCAATACCGAAAGTACGGTGTTGTATTTTATCGTTGCGATAAAAACAGTTTTGCTAGGTATAAACAAAGGCAGCGAACAAAAGCTGGGTAACTTTGGTTTTGAGGTAAACACATCGCCCCGCAAGGGTGGTGAGCCTACCGATGAAGCCACAGGCAGCTAAAACCTAACGAAAAAAGCCCCGCTAAATTTTTAGCAGGGCTTTTTTAATTTAGTTTTAGTTTAATTATTCATTCGTAATTTTTAATTCTTAATTGATTTACTCTACCACCAACTAAAGGAAGGTTGCTCTATGCTAAAGTGTCTTCAAATAACTTTCAGGAGTCATTACAGGAAAATCGGCATGTTTGTAGTCCTTCACGTTGCGTGTAATAATCACCTGTAGTTTTCCCTGCTGAATAGCACTGTAATATTGCAAAGCATCTTCAAAATCGGTAAAAGAAGATACTAATGCCAGTTCAACGGCTTTTTTATCTACTTCAATAACTTTAACCAATAAACTTAATTCTCTCAGTTTGTCTATCACTTTTTGATGCGATGCCAAACGTCTTAACACATAGTAGGTATTAGAAAATGTTAACGAGGTAACATAGATATTAAGCTCTCGCTTTTCGGCTAAAGCAAATAGTTGTGCTGCGTGTGTAGAATGTGGCTCTCTGTCGGTTAAGAAATCAATGAGCACATCGGTATCAACAAATACTTGTTGCATTATTTGCGGTATTTTTTAGTCAGTGCCTCCGATAGTTCTTCTTTGTACGAAAAGCCCTTGGGTGCTTTAAACGATGATTTCAGCGACTTGCTTAATGGTGTCAATTCTTTGGTTTTATCTTCTTTGGAGGAAGCCACTAATAGACGTAAGTAGTTTTCTATAATGTCAGACAAACTACGCCCTTTGCGTTGTGCATAGCGCTTGGCTTTCTCTATGACTTCTTCTGAAACAGTTAAGGTAAGTTTGGTTTGTTCCATGATTACACGTGTTTTATTTTTTACAAAAATACATTATTATACGTGTAAAAACAAATAAAATTGCACGTATTTTTCATACACAAAATTATCTACAATAAAAAACAGTAAATTACCATCTATATTGTGCTGTATGTTGTGGCTTACTTGTGCTTCTGGCACGCGAGTTAGTGAGCTTTCTTTACGGTGCCTCCAGTTGAAATTTTGTTGGGTATTAAAAAACCTACCATACCGAACGCTAAAGAAATTTAATTTTGAAAAAGTAAAAGGATAAATAGATAAAAAAAATGAGTCTAAATAAATCAGACTCATTTTCGCGAAACATGAATTAACCTTAAAACTTAAGCTGCAACCCAACAAAAAAGTTGATGCCCGCTTGAGGAAATACACCTGTTAAATTGTAGCGGTTATTAATAACATCTTCATCATTGCCATAGGTGTCTCCGTAAGTTCCACCCGAAGAGGTAAAACGATATACCCAAGCATTGGATGAATACTGCTCATTAAAAATGTTGCGCACCCATGTGCTTAAGACAATTTCTTTAAACACTTTAGTTTGCTTGCTGTACTGCAAACGTAAATCGTTTACAAAATACGCATCTAACTTGGCGTGTATGCTTGAGGTATTGTCAATAAATTGCTCTCCTACGTATTTGCTAATAAATGCCATTTCTAATGTTCCATTTTTTTCGGAATTAATAGGCGTAAAAATTAATTGGCTTCCTGCAATAATGTTTGGAGAAAACGCAATATTGGTATTAGCATGTGTTACTATGTCTTGCTCCCATGTGTCCCAATTATCAATATATTCGTCAAACTGCACAATTTTATTTTGACTTAGTGTAGCATTTAAACGCCATTCAAATTTTTCAACAGGACGAATCCCTGCTGTTAATTCAACTCCTCTACGATAGCTTATGGGTACATTTACGCGCACTGCTGCACCTACATCATTTAATTGACCTGTAACTATGAGTTGATTTTTGTATTCCATAGAATAAAGATTGATGTTGGCGAAAGCATTTTTACGCTGCAAACGATAACCTAATTCTGTGTTGTATAGTTCTTCATGTTTTGGACGACTAATTGTTGATGATTCTGTAAAATCGTTTCTGTTTGGTTCTTTATTACCAATACCAAAAAATCCATAAAAGCCATGCTCATCGGTTAGCTGAAAATTAAACCCTGCTTTAGGATTGAAGAAGTTTAAACTTGCATTCTGTGTTACATTGTTTAACTCATTATCGTAGCCCAAAAAGCTATACGTAACTAACCTTTGTTGAAGATCTGCAAATACAGAAAATTTATCGTTGATTTTGTTCACTGCTTTTAGATAAACGTTGGCATCATTTTTTACCGCATCATTATCATAATACGGATGTCGCATTTTTCCATTGCTAGCAAATTCTGCCCAAATTACTTCTCCAAAATGTTTGCCTAAATATTGATTAGCTCCACCACCAAACACAATGGTAGTTTTGTTTTTAGAATACTCTGCAGAAAAAACTGCTCCGTAAAAATGATTATCTAACCAGCGTCTGCGAATTAAATCGGTTTCAGTAATCGTGTCACCCTTTTCTGTTATAACTGGACCCAAGCCATAGTCTTCAAAATATTCACCATCCAACCATCCATCGTCATCATTAACAAAAGGATTTTCCTTTACACCTTTATATTGCTCATAAAATCCAAAGCCACGTGTGTAATGCAGTGCTGCATTTACTTTAAAATTTGCCGAAGCATTGTACACATAGTGCAACTGGTAATGGTGCTGTTGGTAATCGTCCACTTCATTATCGTAGGTGTAAGGATTGAATGTACGATTGGTGTCTAAATACGTTGTAGGCAAACCATACCACGCTTGGTAGGTTTTTTCGTGCCCTGCAAAGGTGATAAACTTCAACAAGGATTTTTCTCCATGATAGCCCGCAGAAAAATAGTACGATTTTAAGTCGGAAGTGGCTCTGTCTATGTACCCATCCGAATTAATTTTAGATAAACGCCCATCAAACGTCCACTTATTATCTATCAATCCTGAACCAAATTTGATGGTGTTTTTAAAGGTGTTGAACGAACCATACGAACTCGCCATTTCGCCATACGCATCGGTTTCGCCTTCTAAGGTATTTACGTTAATGCTTGCTCCAAATGCACCTGCACCGTTAGTAGAAGTACCAACACCACGCTGAATTTGAATGCTACTTGTAGAAGAAGCCAAATCGGGCATGTTTACCCACCACACGCCATGCGATTCGGGGTCGTTCATGGGAATTCCATTTACCGTTACGTTGATGCGCGTACCATCACTACCTCTAATGCGCAAACCTGTGTAGCCCACACCAGCACCAGCATCTGTAGTAGTTACTACAGAAGTGGCTTGGTCTAACAAAATAGGAATATCAACTCCATTGTTGTTTTTTGCCAATTCTTCTTCATTAATGTTTTCGTGTGCAATGGGTGCATTTTCTTTTACGCGTGTGGCTTCTACCACTACTTCGCCTAAATTGGTTGTGGAGCGATTTAAACTGAAATTTAGTTCTACATCTGCATTGCTAATCGAAATGGTTTGGGTTTGTTTTTCGTGCCCCACAAAAAACACCACCACTTCATAATTGCCATTTTGTAAATTGGTAAACGCATAATCGCCACTGGCATTGGCGTGCGTGGTTCGGTAGGTATTTACTAAACCTACACTTGCGCCCGTTAGAGCATTGCCTTCTGTATCGGTTATTTTGCCTTTAATGGTATGCTGCGAAAAAACAGCAAATGGCATTGCGATACAAAACGTCAAAATTTTTACGACCTTTTTCATGTGTCAAAAAGTATTTTTTGACGCTTGTAGAGGAGTAATACAAACGTTTTGTTAAACATTATCTATTACATCACTTATACTCTTTCCTACGCCAGTATTATCTGGATCAGGTGTACTCTCTTTTGATAGAGAATTGGGTATAATCTCAGCCCGATTTTACGAGCACCCCTCATTGAGTTGGCACAAAGGTAAAGTTTATTTTATCAAAGCGTCAATTATCTCAACACTTTTTTTCAAACGTGCATCGCCTAAACCCGAAATGACAGAAAAAGGTGTACCATCTTGCTCAAGTAACTCTTTATATCGATTGAAAAGGCGTTGTCTGTCTTCTGTATTTGGATGTTCTCTTAAATTATCACCTTGCCAAGGAATGTCAATATCGCAAAGCAAATAGTGATGGTAAGAATTTTTGTGTTCGGCTATTTGTTCTTCGAGCCAATCTACTGTGTTGTTGTATTTTTCTTCAATCCAAACTTTAAATACATAAAGATTGGTATCCACAAATAAATTTTCTGCTTGGAAGCGTTGCTCTAAATCCATTTGGGCTTGAGCCATTGATATGACATCATCGAAGGTATAATCAAGACCTATCTCTTTTAAATATTCTCTAGCAAATTCGGGAACGAATTTGGTGTTGTAGTGTTCTGCTAATTGTCCTGCCAATGTAGTTTTTCCGGTACATTCAGGACCTATAATTACTATCTTACGCACGTCTTTTAATTTCTCGCCAGCGAATATAGCCATAAAGTGCCATAATTGCATTAAACAACATCAAATAACTGTACACTTCTAATCCACGACTCTGATAAAGAGCTACTGATGCAAGATTTATGATTATCCAATACAACCAATTTTCTATCCATTTTTTTACGGTAAGCCATGTAGCAATAAAACTAAAAATGGTGGTGAATGAATCGAAGAGTGGTCGTTGAGCTTCGGGAAATGATGTAGCAATAATTTTATATAAAATATATGAAAGTATTATCCCTACAACTATAACTAAAATATGCGTAATAATGGGTTTTGAAACAATGTCTAAGGTTTTTGATGCTTCGCCTTTTTTCCAATGCAGCCAACCTAAAATGCCTGCAACAACATAATAAAAATAGAGCAAGGCTTCGGCATACAATTTTGAGTAAACAATAAAAATATAAATACTAATGGCTGAACCAATGATGCCAAACAGCCAGCACCACACATTTTTATGCGCAGCTAAAATAACATAAGCCACTCCAAAAAGTACAGCCGTAATTTCTAATAAAAGTTCTAAGTTTTCAGATATCCAATTCACCATTAAGGATTTTCACTACAAAGATAGCTTTACCATATTTCTCGAACGAAGTTTTTATTTCGTCTTTCAACAAATGCATCACCACATCGTAATCACCTACTATATGAGTACTTGTAGCATTTGTTTTGATTAACACATCTTTGTGCTTATTGCATCTGTCAATGAAATCCTGAATTTTCGGGATGTAGTCTTCCGACAAAGGGTAGTTGCTTATTTCGATGGTGGTTTTCATGAAAAAGAAATATGAAATTTTAAAAGAAAAAAGGGGGTAAGCTACTTGCATCGCACCGCTACAACCGCCTACCCTTGCTCCGTTCCCAGCCTGGGGGAGTTCAGCAGGAGCTGGTCGTACAAGACTTACCCCACCGCAAAAGTAAAAAAATAGAGAGATATTGCGCTAATAAACCTGAGAATAAAATTTTACGTAGTTTTGTAAAAATGAATTACCCCTACAACATAAGTGTAGTTGTTCCACTTTACAACGAAGAAGAGTCGTTGCCCGAGTTAGTGCAATGGATAAAACGTGTGTGTGAAACCAACTCATTAAGTTTTGAGTGCATTTTAATTGACGATGGCAGCAATGATAATTCTTGGAAAATCGTTCAACAATTGTCGCAACAGCACTCAGAAATAAAAGCGGTAAAATTTCAAAGAAATTATGGAAAATCGGCTGCGCTAAACGTAGGTTTTTCTGCTGCTTTAGGTGAGGTTGTTATCACTATGGATGCCGATTTGCAAGATAGTCCTGAAGAAATTCCTTCGCTATACAACATGATAGCCAACGAAGGCTTTGATTTAGTAAGTGGCTGGAAGAAAAAACGCCACGATCCTTTGTCTAAAACCATTCCAACCAAGTTGTTCAATTGGGCTACACGCAAAATGACCAAAATTCAATTGCACGATTTTAATTGTGGATTGAAAGCATATAAAAATGATGTGGTAAAATCTGTCGAGGTATTTGGTGAGATGCATCGTTATATTCCTGTTTTGGCGCAAAAAGCCGGCTACAAAAAAATTGGAGAAAAAGTAGTCAACCATCAATCAAGAAAATATGGCATTACCAAATTTGGTTTAGACCGTTTTTACAAAGGATTTTTAGATTTATTGACCGTTGTTTTCTTGTCGAAATTTTCAAAAAGCCCGATGCACATTTTTGGTTTGTGGGGTATTTTTATGTTTTTCTTCGGCTTTTTAGCTACAACATATATTGGTGCAAGTAAGTTGTATTATTTAAGTCAACACATTAAAGCGCCTTTGGTAACAGATAATCCTTATTTCTACATTGCGCTTACGTGTATGATTTTGGGTGTTCAATTGTTTTTAGCAGGCTTTTTAGGTGAATTAATTTCGAGAAGTTCTGCCGATAGAAACAGTTATTTAATTGCACAAAAAATCAGAATAGATGAGTAAACATGTAGTGATTGTTGGTCCGGCACATCCTTACCGTGGCGGTATTGCACAATTCAATCACCGCTTAGCCGAAGAATTTATGGCACAAGGATATCGCGTGGAGATTTATAATTTTTCGTTGCAGTATCCTAATTTTTTATTTCCAGGAAAAACACAATATGCTACCTCTGATGCACCAAAAGAAATTTCCATTTTCAGAAAAATAAATTCCATCAATCCGTTTAATTGGATTAAAATTGGAAAAGAATTAAAAAACAAAAAATCGGATATAGTCATTTTTCGTTATTGGTTACCTTTTTTAGCGCCATGTTTAGGAACAATTGCGCGCATCATTAAAAAAAATAAACACACCAAATGTATAGCCATTGCAGATAACATTATCCCTCACGAAAAACGCATAGGTGATACTTTTCTTACGCGATTTTTTATCAATAGCATCAACTCATTTGTAGTAATGAGTAAAACGGTGGAACAAGATTTAAGAACATTTACCACAAACAAACCTTGCGTTTACAATCCGCATCCGTTGTATGATAATTTTGGAAAAATAATTTCTAAAGAAAAAGCGAAAAGCAATTTAAAATTAAATGAGCAAACACGTTACGTTTTGTTTTTTGGTTTGATAAGAAACTACAAAGGATTGGATTTATTACTTGAAGCATTTCAAGACAATTATTTTGCACAACATAATATCAAACTTTTAATAGCCGGTGAATTTTATGGTAGTTCCGAAAAATATCAAGCAACATTAAATGCCTTAGGTAATCAAGTTATTTTGCGAGATAAATTTATTCCTGATGAAGACGTGAAAAATTATTTCTGCGCAAGTGACGTTGTTGTACAACCTTACAAATCGGCAACACAAAGTGGCATTACCCAAATTGCGTATCACTTCAACAAACCGATGATTGTTACCAATGTTGGCGGCTTATCTGAGCTTATTCCTAACAACAAAGTGGGCTATTGTGTAAAACCATTTACTTCTGAAATTCGTCAAGCTATTTTACGCTTTTTTAAAGAAAATAAAGAAGCAGAATTTTCTAAAAATGTAGAAGTTGAAAAACAAAAATTTAGTTGGGAGAAAATGGTAAATGCGATCACTTCTTTAAGTTTTTAATTAAATGTCTTAATTCTTTGCACAGATAACTTAATGCACTTCAACCATTTTATACAAACCCTTTACCAACATTTGGAAAATTTACCTGGTGAAAAAGCCCACGCACAGATGACTCCATATCAACGTCCTTCTGCATTAGAAATAAAAAATCAACCGATAAATCCTAAACTTAGTGCTGTTGCATTGCTACTCTATCCTAAAAAAAACGACATCCATTTTGTGCTTACCAAACGTCCAGAATACGAGGGTACACACAGTGGACAAATTTCTTTTCCTGGTGGAAAATTAGAAGAAAAAGATGCTACACTTAAACATACCGCCTTGCGCGAAACACGAGAAGAAATAGGTGTTCAAGAAGAACAAATGAATGTGTTGGGCGAACTCACACAAGTATATATTCCACCAAGTAATTTTTTGGTAACGCCTTTTTTAACTTACTCCGATTATACGCCTGAATTTTCTTTAAACCACGAAGTAATAAACATCATAGAGCCCAACATTCTTGACCTACTTGATGATAAAAACATCATCTCAACCAAAGTAAACACCAAGTACGGAAACTTTACGGTTCCTGCTTTTAATTTTAATGATCACATTGTGTGGGGTGCTACAGCCGTTATGCTTAGTGAGTTTAAAGAAGTCGTAAAGCGGTTTTACTAAATGTATAAATTGGTTATTGTTTATTGACTAACAATTATCAATTACTCATTTTTAATTTTTAATTAAAACTACACCACCTTCACTTCCGTCCTACGATTTTTTGCTTTGTTTTGAGGAGTATCGTTAGGAGCAACGGGTTTGGTTTCTCCGTAACCTTTGTAGGTTAAACGTTCTTTAACCACACCTTTGTTAAGCAAATAATCCACTACCGATTTAGCGCGATTTTCAGATAGTTTTTGATTGTATGCATCATCACCATCGCTATCAGTGTGTCCACCAATTTCAATGTTAATGCTTGGATTTTCTTGCAAAATTGAAAACAATCTATCCAACTCTGCTTTCGATTCTTGCTTAAGTGCATAGCTATCGGTATCGAAAAAAACATTTTCTAAAACAAAGGTTGTACCTGCTTTTCCGATGGGTTGCATAGGCACTTCAATAAAAAGTTCTTTCTCTTTATTTTCTGTCAACGAATAGTTTTTAGAAAAGAGTTGATACCCTTTATGTGTAGCCACCAAAGCAAAATCTTTATTCACAGGCATCGGTACTAAAAATTCGCCATTGCCTCTGTTCGGGAACGCCTCTTTAAACACTTCCCCTGTAGAAATATCAATCAACTCGAAGTGTGCTTGCAATGGTTCTTTAGTTTCTGCATCATATATTTTCCCTTTAAGCGCTAAGGTTTGGAATGGTCTAAGTACTTGAGGCAACTCAAACGAATACAAATCTAAATTACCTTCACCGCCTTCTCTGCTACTTGCAAAATAAGCCAAATCTCCTTTGGAGTTTACTAACAAACTGTTTTCATCGTTGTGCGTATTTATCGGATAACCCAAGTTTATTGGCGCTCCCCACAAACCATTGGGTTGTTTACGACTCATAAAAATATCCAAACCTCCCATACCTGGATAGCCATCAGAAGAGAAATACAAGGTTTGTCCATCTGGGTGAATGAATACCGATTCTTCACGATAAGGTGTGCTAATGTTTACTTTTTTAGGTTCGCTCCACGTACCATCATCTTGAATGTGTACCTCAAAAATATCTTGATTTTTGGGTTCACGTCTTTCGCCTCTTACAATGTTTCCTCGAATAAAATACAATGTTTTTCCATCCGAAGAAAAACTTGGTTGCGTTTCCCAATTAGCCGTATTTATTGGGTAACCCAAGTTAACAGGTCGTTGCCACTTGTTGCCTATTTTCTCACTGAAAAATAAATCGCAACTACCCATACCTTGCCTACCAGCACCATATCCATAAGGACCTGCTTCGCAACCTACAAAAATGATGTACTTACCATCGGCACTAAAGGTGGGCGCGCCTTCGTTAAATTCTGTGTTGATGTTTTCACTTACGCTATATGCCTTTTGCCAACCTTCTTTGGTAATTACACTAACAAAAATATCTTCCTGAATTTTTTGAGCGTTTAAAGCACGTTCATCTTTTATGTTTCGTGTAAACAAAAGTAATTCATCATCGGCAGTCAATGATGGAAAATACTCGTCTCTATCCGTGTTTACGACTTTGCCTAAATTGACTAATTTGTATGGATAAGGATTTTTAAGTGCTTCAATAGCAAATTCTGCATTGGCAATAAAACGTTTGGCTTCGCTAAACAATGCATCACTTGTGCCTTGAAACGACACGTATTTTTTTGCATAAAATAACACATCTTCGTAAGCACCACATTTCATAGCAAAATCTGCTGTGTAGAAATATTGCGATTGAGAATAGTCGGGTGAAATTTGCAAGATTTTTTTGCTTGCTTTTAAGGCTCTATCGTAATTGCTTAAATCATTGTGGATTTTTGATAGCAACACATAGGGCATAATAAAATTAGAGTCTTTTGCTACGGCTTCATTGGCATATTTATCTGCCTGAATCCAATTACGGTAACCATTGGTAGGATCTATAGTATTGTAGTGCTCTTGTGCGGTTTCGTAAAGTTTGATGGCTTTTTTATCTTTTGTTCCGTAGTTGTAGCTTGGCTGTGCTGTAGAGCATGAATAGATAAAAGTTATAAGTAATATGGTGAGGAGTTTTTGCACTTTTTAGTTGAAAGTTTAAGGTTTAAAGTTATAAAGTTGTGAATTCATTTTCAGATTAGTTCATTTTCAAATTCTCAAATTAAAATTGCTACATTTTTGAATTGTTAAATTGATGTATTAATTTACGGAATAGCCATGTATTTGTGTATTTGTAACGAAATTTTCCACTTAGGGTTTTGTTTTACGTAGTTTATTATTTGTGGTAACATTTCTTCTTCTCTATCCCATTCGGGTTGTAGGTATAGTTTGCAGTCTTTATTTATTTTGGTGGCATGCTCTTCTGCCCATTTTAAATCGTGTTGGTTAAACACTACAATTTTTAATTCATGGGCTAAGTCGTAAAACTCATCCAAAGGTTTTTTAAACTTTTTAGGAGAGAAGCAAATCCAATGCCAAGTTCCTGTTAGCGGATACGCTCCAGAAGTTTCAATGGCAATTTTTACGCCTAGTTTATTTAGTTCCGAAGTCAAAGCATTTAAGTTGTGCATTAGTGGCTCACCGCCTGTAATCACTACGAAGTTTGCGCCTGAATCTTTTACGTTTTGTACTAACTGTTCAACAGTTTGGTATTGGTCTTTATGGATGGGCCAACTTTCTTTAACATCGCACCATACACAGCCCACATCGCAACCAGACAAACGAATAAAATAGGCAGGCGCACCCGAATTGAAGCCCTCACCTTGTATGGTGTAGAACTGCTCCATGATGGGGTATGTACTATTTAAGTTCAAAGTTTAAAGTTGAAGGTTTATAAAGTCAAAAAGTCGAAGGTCTGTAAAGTCGTAAAGTCATTTTCAAATTTGCTCATCTTCAAATTTTCAAATTGATTTATTTCATCAAAACCGATTGCAAGGTGTTTAGCAACAAACCTGCGCGAGTCATTGGTCCTACGCCACCGGGCACGGGTGTAATGTATGAGCATTTTTCTGCTACTTCATCAAATTTTACATCGCCTAAAATTTTCCAGCCCGATTTTGTTTTTGTGCTTTTTACACGCGTAATACCAACGTCAATCACAATGGCGCCTTCTTTCACCATATCGGCAGTTAGAAACTCTGTTTTACCTAAAGCAGCAACAATAATATCTGCTTGAAGGGTTAGTTTTTTTAAGTTTTTAGTTCTGCTATGCGTAAGCGTAACCGTTGAATTTCCTTGCTTTGAATTGCGCGCCATCAATATACTCAAAGGCGAACCTACAATTTGACTACGACCAATTACTACCGTGTGTTTGCCTGAAGTTTCAATTTTGTAGTGCTCTAACAATTTGATAATGCCATAAGGCGTTGCGGGTAAAAATGAAGGCAAGCCCAACACCAATCGTCCAATATTTTCGGGGTGAAAACCATCTACATCTTTTTTTGGATTAATGGCTAATTTGATGGTTTGTTCATCAATGTGTTTAGGCAACGGCAATTGAACAATGTAACCATCTAAATCGGCATTGTTGTTAAGTGTATCAATGTGTTTTAGCAGCTCTTCTTGAGTGGTTGTTTCGGGCAATTTTACTAAACTTGATTTAAAACCTACTTCTTCGCAATCTTTAATTTTTGCGTTTACATAGGTTATGCTTGCGCCATTATCACCAACCAAAACGGCTGCAAGGTGCGGACGTTTTTTTCCTTTTTTAACCAGTTTTTTTACTTCAGCAGCAATGTCTTTTTTTATTGCTTGCGATGTTTTTAGTCCATCAAGAATTTTCATACAGGAATAATAAAATTTTAGATTAAATAGATTCTATATCTTAAGGCAAAGTTAGCTTATATTTTAATTCTATTATTTAATTGAATGTACTCTTTTGAATTACTGGAGAAATGATGTTTGATTTGTTGCTTCTTGTTTTTCACTTCGTTCTTTAAATCAGTTTCTAAATTGGTTCCGTTTTTTAGAAATAAAAAAGCCACCTTGATTAGGTGGCTTTCAATTTTTATAAATTGCGAACTAAAACTTCGCTCTAATTTTACGTTTGCTGGCTACACGTTGTGCTTTTGATTTTACGTGTTGGCGATACAAAGTGTTTGGTCCGTACATGGGTAACACACGGCTATAGGTAAACGTAGTCGTTAAAATAGCATCTTTATGTGTATCATCACCGCGTTTGTTAAATTTAACAGGGTCGGCATCTGTAGCTACTTTGTGTCCGTAATATCTATCATCAGGAAGTCCAACTTTTTCAGAAGCACTTAATTCGTCATTTCTGTTATAAAGCTCTCTTGAGGTATCATTTGGTAGTGTTGCAGGGTCAACATATACAGAACTGATATCGTCTAAATAGTCGGTAAATGTTTTGTTCCAACTCATTTCAAAACCATAGCGGTTTTCTCTTTTGTGGGTAAAGTGCAAACCTAATCCCATCGGGATGGTAACTGTAACCAAGCCATATTTTACACCTTCTGTTTGTAGTGGGCGAAGTTTTTCCTTGTTTCCATCAAGCGTAGTTTTTGGCCCGTGTAATAAGCCAGAAACACCTGCAAAACCATACGCTTTTAATGAAAGGTAATATCTTCCTTTGTTGCCAAGGTCATCGGTGCTAAAGAAATAGCCTTCTGCACGTCCATAAAACTCTAACATGTCATTTTTGAAGTTCAAATTTCTGCCTCTACGCGCAGGGTTGGTTGTTAGGTTGTCATTCCCTTGAATGCGCATATAGTTTAAACCACCATTTACGGCAACATACTTATTGAAACGATAGCGCGCAAATCCTCCAAGAACCCAACGGGTTTGGCGTAATTTCATATCCCAAATAAAATCTCTTCGGGTTTGCTCTTTTCCGCCAATATCTCCTAAATAGTTGGCTGCCCCAACTCGACCACCAAAGTCAAATTTATATTGAGCATTTGCAATGGCCATTGTAGAGACAGCTAAAGTTGATACTATGAGTTTTCTGAACATAATGAACAAAGATATAAATAAAATTATTCGACAAAAAATTTTTCTCTCTTTTATTTATAACGTTTCTTTGTTCAATTTCTTATAAAATTGGGTTTTATGAATAAAGTTTGTGAGTTATTTGGCATTAAATATCCCATTGTTCAAGGTGGTATGATATGGTGTTCGGGTTGGGAATTGGCGAGTGCTGTAAGCAATTCGGGTGGTTTAGGGATTATTGGCTCTGGATCCATGTATCCAGAAGTATTGAGAGAACACATCACCAAGTGCAAGACTGCAACAAACAAACCTTTTGCGGTTAATTTACCCATGCTTTATCCAGATATTGATAAGCACATTGAAACAATCATAGAATTAGATGTACCCGTTGTGTTTACTTCGGCTGGAAATCCTAAAACCTATACGCAGTATTTGAAAGAAAAAGGCAAAATTGTAGTGCACGTAGTGTCTTCTTCAAAATTTGCTTTAAAAGCGCAAGAAGCAGGTGTAGACGCGGTTGTAGCCGAAGGCTTTGAAGCGGGCGGACACAATGGGCGCGAAGAAACCACTACCATGTGTCTTATTCCGATGGTGAAGCCACATATAAAAATCCCTTTAATTGCTGCAGGTGGTATTGGCTCTGGAAAAGCCATGTTGGCGGCTATGGCTTTGGGCGCAGATGGTGTGCAAATTGGTAGCCGATTTGCGGCTTCTAAAGAGTCATCGGCTCACGAAAATTTTAAGCAAACCATCATAAAAGCTCAAGAAGGCGACACGGTTTTAACGTTAAAAGAAATCACACCTGTTCGTCTTATAAAAAATGCGTTTTACCAAAAAGTTGCAGAGCTGTATAATCAACATGCTTCTGTGGAAGATTTAAAACAACTGCTTGGTAGAGGACGTGCTAAAAAGGGTATGTTTGAAGGCGACTTGAATGAAGGCGAATTAGAAATTGGACAAGTGTCGGGCATGATACATGAAATAAAATCTGCACAAGACATTATTAACGACATTGTTCGGGAGTACAATCAAGAGCTTGAAAACATTACTAAATCGGATAAATATAAATTTTGAAACCGGTAATTTTCTCAAGCAATAAAAATCTGTTGTTTACGTTTTTGTTTGGGTAGATTTAATGTTGAGATATTTCGCCATACTATGTTTTTTGTTGTTTAGTTTTGTTCTAAAAGGGCAGTCTATTTCAACGCCTCAAATTACGTGTGTTAGTGTACTTCCAAATGGAGATGTAGAAGTAACGTGGAACGTAGTTTCCGACCCAATGGGTGAATTTGTGAACTATGAATTATTTGCCAATGGAACATCTATAACTACCATAAACTCGATTGCTATAAACACTTTTACACATTCGCCATCGGGCGCAAATGCAGCAAGTGTAAGTTATATTTTAAGAGTGAATGGCGCAACAGGAGCAGGTAATTTTACACTTTCGTCAGCAGCATTTTCTACCATTTATTTAGATGTGATAAATAACTCAGATGGTTACGCAACACTTAATTGGACGGCTGCGAGCAACGCTACTTCTGGAAAGTATTACATCTACAAAGCCATCACGCCCAATCCGTTTTCTCTTATAGATTCTATTGATATTTCTCAAACATCATATCTTGATGAAATATTTGGAATTTGTTCAGACACCACCATCAGCTATTGCGTTTCCTATAAATATTCCTCTTCTTGCGAAAGTTTTTCTAATGTTGATTCAAATACGTTTAGAGATTTGTTAGCACCTTCAGAAGTCAATTTATTTGATTTAGACGTTGACCCTACTACAGGTTTCACCACCCTTACTTGGATAGAATCTCCAGATCCAGATGTAATCGAATATAAAATTTTAAAACTCAATCCTGCTTCAAATTTATTTGAGCAAATAGATGTAATAGTTGGTAAAAGCAACGCTACTTACACAGATTTTAATGTGGGCACACAAAGCGCGGCAGTAGCTTTTCAAAGCTATAAAATTATTGCCGTTGATAGTTGTGGATTTAATCAAGGATTAGATTTTTTCAGCACCGTGTTTATTGACGGAACACCCGATAAATGTAGTCTTTCCATCAACTTAGAATGGAATCCTTTTATCACAGGGCAAACGTCAAACCTCCAAATTATTCCAGCAAGTATTGTTGAAATTGCCACCGCTTACGAAATTTTGGTAGATACAGGTACAGGATTTACCTATCATGCTACCGTAGCGAAAGGCACCAACAGCTATTTATTTAAAAATGTAATTCCCGAGCAATTAGTTTGCTATCAAATACGTGCACAGTTGCCTAATGGTGAGTTTTCTAATTCAAGTCAGTATTGTTTAAACCTACAATTAGAGCCTGCTTCTCAAGAAAACTATGTAGCTTATGCCACTGTTTTAGATGATGAAACCGTGGAGCTAAAACTCCACACAGAGCGCATCATCAGCAACAACACCATAGAAATTTTTAAATCCGAAAATGATGGCTTAACCTTCGAGTCTATTCATGAGCAAGCCGTTTCATCAAACATTTTTACTTATCTTGACGAAGATGTAAACGTCAACAACCAAAGCTATCAGTATTATTTTGTATTGAAAGATGTTTGCAATTTAGTAAGATACACCTCAAACATTGCTACAACCATTCATTTATCTGGTAGTTATGATGATTTTGATTCGCTACCAAATTTTAATTGGAATGCTTACGATAGATATTTTTCTTCTATCGAAAATTATGTGTTGTTAAGAAGTGTCAATGGCGGGGAATTTGAATCTGTTAAGACCTTAAACAATGCCTCACTTTCTACCCAAGACTCGCTAAAAAAAGTGTTGTCTCAATCTCTCAAAACTATTTGCTACAAAGTGAAAGCAGTTGAAGACACGCTCAATCCTTACGGGTTTAAGGAAGAATCTTACTCTAATGTGTTTTGTATTGAAGACATTCCTACCATTTATGTGCCCACAGGTTTTATTATTGATGGTGTTTCTGGAGATTTTCGTCCACGCTTTACCTACGTCATTAATCGTAGTTATGAATTTATTATTTATAATCGTTGGGGACAAACGCTTTTCAAAACCAACGAACCTTTAGAAGGTTGGAATGGTTACTTTGAAGAAATGCCCGTTTCTACAGGTGTTTATGTCTATAAAATTATCTACAAAGACGAGAACAACGAAGACCAAATTCTACATGGTTCGTTTACGGTGATTGATTAGCTCAATAAACTTACCCCTTAACCGGCTTCATAAAAAAATCGCACAGTGGCTTTGCAATAGTGTAATGCGCCATTACGATATCTAGAAAATTTTCTGAGTAAATAATATCTACAGGCAACGTTGTATAGTAGTAAAATTGCTTGTTAGCAATAAGTGGTTGTTGCTTCGCTGCTTCTTGAAATTCTTTAGGTAGGCGCACATTTTTTTCTCCTTGAATGGTTCCAAAGGTTTCTACAAAATCGTTATCGTTAATGAGTTTTTCAAACTGACTTAAATTAGTCGTAATTTCTTCTCTTACGCGCTGTAGCTGATGTTTATCGGGCATATACAACCCACCGTAAATACCTACTTCTTCGGGAGTAATTTCTAAATACAAACCAGGAATGGATTTATCCTTTGTGCCAATTGGAGAAACTATTGCAGAGCGATTTAATTTGTAGGGTTCTTTATCTTTAGAAAATCGAACATCTTTATTTATTCTAAAAATGGCTTCTTTGTGAGATATGGTAATAGCATTATCAACTTCTTTGGCGCGGTCTAGCAAATCAGAAATAAAAATTTCAAATGGCTTTTTAACGTCTATTTCGTAGCGTTTACGGTTAACATCAAACCATTCTTTGTTGTTGTTCGGTGCTAAATCAATAAAAAATTGGGTAAAAGATTTTTGGAAATACTTCATGTTGTCTAAGCTTCTATATTTGACGAGAACAAAAATTTATTTGGGCTTACCAATTCCGTTTTTACGGCATACAGAACAATACCCGCGGTGTTGTTTACGCCCAATTTTTTCATAATGTTTTTACGATGTGTGTTTACGGTATGTGTACTCAAAAATAATTTGTCAGCAATTTGAGTATTGGTTTCACCTTCGGCAATAAGCGTTATTATTTCAATTTCTCTTTCGGATAAAGAAATAGGGTCGCAGGAAAGTTCTTCAAACTCTATATTTTCTATATTAATATCTTCTTCTCGAATGCGTTCTAAAATTTTACCACAAAAAAACTTTTTCCCGTTTACAGTTTCTTTTACGCAATCAACAATTTCATCTAAAGAACAATCTTTTTTGACATGGCTTACAACACCAGAACGTAGCGCATTTATAATAGTTGCAGCACTTTGCTCGTGCGTTATGGCGGCAAAACGAATGTCTTTGTATTTCTGTAAAATTTTTGGAATAACGTCAATCTCAAAATCTTTTGACGTGTAGTCAATCAGTACGATGTTGGGTTTAAAGTTTTTTACTTGCTCGCATAATTCTTTGGATGATTTTGCTTCGCCAACAATAGAAATTTCAATGTTTAACGATAAAATGGAGCGCAAACCTACACGAATTAAATCGTTGCTGTCGGCTATGATGAGTTTTATATTGTCCATTTTATGTAGATTGATTCTAAATAACAAAAGTAATATTCCGAAGTGTTTCTCAAAATGAAAACCATCATTTTTTTGAAAATGTTTTAAACAATCTGAAATTGCATATCATCATGAACAATAAATACATTAGGAAATTCTTCTTTGGCTTCCTCTAAAAACGATTCCGTTTCCTTATATCTAGCAGAAAAATGACCTAAATACAATTGCTCTACGTTGGCTAGTTTTGCAATTTCTCCTGCTTGTTTTGCGGTTGAATGGAATGTTTCTTTGGCGCGTTGTTTCATGCTATTTAAAAACGTTGCTTCATGATACAAAGCCGTAGAATTTTTTATAAACGGAATAATTTCTGGAGCAAACATCGTATCAGAGCAAAACGAGTAAGAACGAGGTTTCGGTGGTTCTGTTGTTAAACGTTTATTTGAAATTAGTTCGCCATTTTCAAGTTGAATATCTTTCCCTTCTTTGGCTAATTTTATTTGCTCAACGCCCAAATTGTATTGTTCAATGGCTTCCTTTTTTATGTTTGGTTCGCGTTCCATTTCATCAATTCTGTATCCAACACAAGGGATGCGATGTTTTAAAGGGAAACAAGAAACGTTTACTACCTTATCTTGATATAAAACAGCCGATATCTTTGTGTCGATTTCTTTTATGAATAAAGGATATTTCAAATAAGTTTTTGATGCTTTAAGATGAGCAAAAATTAGATCTTTTAATGGCGCTGGGCCAAACACATGTAATTCATTTTTTCGACCTAACAAATGAAACGATGAAATCAATCCAACCAATCCTAAATAGTGGTCGCCATGAAGATGAGAAATAAAAATATGGCTGATGCGTTGAAAACGAATTTTGTTTTTTCGCAATTGCATTTGTGTGCCTTCGCCACAATCAATTAAAAAATGGCGTTCGTTTAGATAAATGTATTGAGAAGTTGGATTGCGCTCTAAGGTAGGTGTGGCACTACCAGAGCCAAGTATGGTTACTTCAAACTTCACGTTGGTTATTCCTCACTATCGCCTGCCGCAATAAGTTCTTCTGCTTCAGAAATTGACGGAGAAATGTTAAGCACATTATGTAATTGAGAGATGGTTACCAATTTCATTACGGGCTCTTGCAAACCGCTTATCACCAACATTCCGCCACCATCTCTACACAAACGATTGGCTACTAATAAAGCACTTAAACCAGATGAATCGCAATATTTTGTAGGAGCTAAGTCAATAATCAATTTCGTTTCACCAGACTTATTTGCCATTAAAATATGAGACTTTAACTCAGGTGCGTGTTGAGAATCGAGTTTTTCCACATTGATTTTTATTATCGTATGCGTATCTGCTTTTGAAATATCAAAATTCATGGTTATTGATTGTTGTTGTTTTTCCAAATGTAAAAATAATTTGGAAACGAAAGAAATTATCTTTCAATTTTAGTCGCCAAAAGGTACAACACCGCCATACGAATGGCGACACCATTTTCTACTTGGTTAAGAATAATAGAATGTTCTGAATCGGCAACATCAGAGGTTATTTCCACGCCTCTGTTTATTGGACCAGGGTGCATTATAACGATTTCATTATTTAGAGAATCCAATAGTTTTTTATCCAAACCAAACAGCATGGAATACTCTCTAAGTGATGGAAAATATTTAATGTCTTGGCGTTCTAGTTGTACACGCAACATGTTGGCTACATCACACCATTCAAGGGCTTTTCGTAAATTATGTTCTACTTTTACGCCTAATTCAGAAATATATTTTGGCATCAACGTGGTTGGTCCGCACACCATTACTTCTGCGCCTTGTTTTTGTAGGGCAAATATATTTGACAACGCTACTCGTGAATGTAAAATATCACCCACAATTACCACTTTTTTCCCTGCAACTTCACCTAATTTTTCTCTTATAGAGTAAGAATCTAAAAGTGCTTGAGTAGGATGTTCGTGTGTGCCATCACCGGCATTAATGATTTTTGCTTTGATATGTTTTGCTAAAAAGTGCGCTGCACCAGGGCTTGAATGACGCATCACCACCATATCAACTTTCATAGATAAAATGTTGTTTACTGTATCTACTAAAGTTTCGCCTTTTTTTACACTTGATGAAGATGCTGAAAAATTTACCACATCTGCCGAAAGTCGTTTTTCGGCTAATTCAAATGAAAGGCGTGTGCGTGTTGAGTTTTCAAAGAAAATATTGGCAACGGTAATGTCGCGTAGTGAAGGTACTTTTTTAATGGAACGATTGAGAACTTTTTTAAACTGATCTGCGGTTTCGAAAATGATTTCGATGTCTTGTTTGGTGAGGTCTTTTATTCCCAACAAATGCTCTACAGATAGGTTTTTATGCATGGTCTTTCGGTGTAAAAAGGGTTACTTCATCGTTTCCTTCTAGTTCTTTCCAACTTACTTGTACACGCTCGGATGATATAGAATCTACTTGCTTGCCAACATAATCGGCTTGTATGGGTAAGTGACGGCTAAAGCGTCTGTCTATCAAACAAAGCAATTCTACTTGTTTAGGTCGCCCAAACGATAACATGGCATCTAAACCTGCCCTCACGGTTCGTCCAGAGTAAAGCACATCGTCAATAAGAATTACGTTTTTATTTTCTATTTCAAAATCAATGTCGGTAATGCTTGGAACGATAGTTTTATCGGTTCTTCTAAAATCATCACGATAAAAGGTAATGTCCAAACCACCACAAATAGCATCAATGTTATGACGTTGCTTTAAAACTTTCTGAATGCGTTGTGCTAAGTAAACACCACGTGGCTGAAGTCCTATAAGTACTGAGTTGGAGAAATCATCATGATTTTCGATAAGTTGAATGGCTAAACGGTTGATGGTAATTTCAAATTCGTTTGTGTTGAGTATAACTATCGGTGCCATTCCGAAGCGCAAAGGTAAAAAAATAAAATAGATATAGGAATTATTTTTATTTTCGTATAAATTGTAAAGCTAGGTTTTAATGAAAAAAAGGTTTTTAATTCTTGCTGTTCTTTACTCTGCATATACTGTTTATTTGTTTTATAAGGCTAAAACGGATGAAAGTATCACACTAGGTGTTATGTTTATCGCGGTAATATTTTGGATAATTGGAGGAGCAATTTTAGGACTTTTACTTTTCTTCACCAAAACAAAGGAATTAAACAAAAAAGATTATATCGCAATAGTTTTCTGTACGCCAGCTCCAACTTGGTTTTTTCTTTTTATTGTATTTGTTTTACCAAGTCTTTTTCAAGATGTGAAATATGCAACTATTGGAAAAATAAAATACTATCCAATTGATTCAACAAAAACAGTTACATATCGTAGATTCTTCTCTGGGGGATTGAAAAAAAGTGAGGAGTTTAAACAAGATAGAAATGGTAAGTGGCTAAAACATGGTGAATTTTTTTGGCGCTCAAGTAGTGGAGATACTGATGTAAAAGTGTATAGAAACGATACCTTAATCAGAAGCTATTCTCTTTAAATGATTAACATTTTGCTATAAACAAAAAACCACCTAGAGCGCAGGCTCATCGGTGGTTTTTTCCTAAACCTTAATTATTGTAGCAGATTAATTAAGATATTGTTAATTGCAGTTAACCGAGATAATTTCTTTGTTGCAATCAATGGTTACTTTCGCTACCATTGTGGCACAATTGTTTTCCGATTTGTAAAACGTAACTTCTGTTACATAGTTATCGGCATAGCACATAGAAACCGTTTTTACACAAGCAGAAAGATTTCCTTTAGCTGTTGGACATTGGTCTTTTAAAGCCGTTTTAGCTTTGGCAATTAGGTTAGCCTCTTTCGGGTTTGGGTCGTTATTAGTGCTTTTGTTGGCAAAACAAAATGCGGTAAAGGTCAATAAAATCAATATAGAGATTACTTTTTTCATGTGTTTTTAATTACTAGCGTTTTACGTTTTCGGCTGCAAAGTTAATCCAAAATTAGTCAAATCCAAGCCCAAAAACGCAACTTTTTATTAAGTTATCAACATGATTATCAATATATTATACATGAATAATAAAATGATATATTTAAACCGATTTAGTTAAAAGATTGTACAGCAAAGTGTGTTATGTATTCTAAAATTTAGGGTACTAAAACAAATTAGTATGAAAATGAGCATAAAAAAACAGAGTGGAGTTAATCGCTTTCGCTCTTCACTCTCACTCTGTTTTGTGACCTCGGAAGGATTCAAACCTTCAACCTTCAGAGCCGTAATCTGACGCGCTATTCAATTGCGCCACGAGGCCAATTAAGGCGCAAATATAAAAACTTTTATTCTATGTATTTATCTATTTCTTTTAGAAATGCTTTGATGTCTTCAATTCTTGTAGCATCGCTTGGGTGTGTGCTTAATATCTCAGGAACATGACCACCATTGGCTGCCATTTTTTCCCAAAACGTAATCGCTTTGTAAGGGTCGTAACCTGCCATTTTCATAAATACTAATCCAATCATATCCGCTTCAGATTCGTGTTTGCGTGAGTAGGCTAAAACACCCAACGTGCTGCCAACACCATAAATGGTTTTAAATACTTCGCTTCTTCCTCCGGCTAAAACACCACCCAATTCTTGTCCATATTGTGTAGTTATGCGTTCATTTCCATGGCGCGCAATGGCATGTGCAATTTCATGACCAATGACAACCGCTAATTCTTCTTCATCGGCAGCTAAATCCATAATACCAGTGTAAACTACCACCAAGCCACCAGGCATACACCAAGCATTTATCATACTATCTACAACGGTATTAAATTCCCACTTAAAGCCATCAATTCTGTACGATTGATTTTTCTTGGCTAAATAGGTAATAGACGCATCTTTAATTTTGGTACTTATTCTGGTTACCATTTGTGCGCGCTCATCGTCTTGAGGAAGTACTTTTACCGTTGTTAAAAACTCATCGTACTGTAATTTGGCTTGGTCTATCAACATCAATTCATCTGCTGCTAATACTTGTTTTCTGTTAGAAACAGGCACACGTGTAACGCACGAAGCAATAAATATTCCGATTAAAAAGACAGCAATTGGTTTTATGAAGTTTCTCATTGTTTTTTATGTTGATTTTTTTTAAATTAATTCAATTTGAGCAGTTAAATATTTTTCGAGTAAAGCCTCACAAATGGGTTTTAGCTCTTTAACCGAACCATTTTTCACCGAGCATTTTCCATTATAATGAACGATAAACGCACATTGTTCTGCTTGTACAGCATCATGTTTACAGTATTTTACAAGCATGTTAATGACATGTTCAAAGGTGTTCACGTCATCGTTGTAAAGCACAATGGCGTACTTCGCTTCAACTTTGGTTTTGGTAAGCGTTAGGGTTTCTTCTTGTATTTGTTCTAAAAGCTCCATGACTGTTAAATAAGCTTGCAAAGTTAATGCCTAAATTTTAAACTCAGCAACAATTATGGTTTATTGTTTTTGTAAAAAACTAACTTTGCACTGCTTTAATGGCAAACAAATGAAGTATAATTTAAGCGAGATAACAGAAATCATAAAAAACAGACGTACTATTTATCCTGAGTTTTTCTCAGAAAGAAAGGTACACAAGGAAATAGTAGAGAAACTGTTGAACAATGCTGTTTGGGCACCGTCTCATGGTTTAACGCAGCCTTGGCGCTTTAAAGTATTTATGAATGATGCGCGCGTTCGCTTATCTGATTTCTTATCTGAGTTGTACAAAGAAAAAAATCAAGGAGAGAAGTTTAACGAGAAGAAGTTTGAGAAGTTAAAACATCGTCCGCTTAAATCATCTGTGGTTATTGTGGTGTGTATGGAGCGCGACCCGAAAGGACGTATTACTGAATTGGATGAAATAATGGCTACTGCTGCCGCAGTTGAGAACCTTATGCTTACAGCAACAGCGTATGGCTTAGGAGTATTTTGGGCAACACCTGGGTTAATTAATACACAAGAAGTGCGTGAATTTTTAAACCTTGAAAATGGCTTGTGTTTGGGGTTTTTATATGTGGGCTATCCTGCTAATGAGTGGCCTAAAGGTCAGCGAAAACCCATTGAATATGTTACAGAATTTTTTCAAGAATGACTTACGGCTCGGGATTAGATGAAGGCATGCTTAGGGTGGCTAATTATAAAGATCATCCAACCAATCCGTATTACAAAGTATTTTTCTTCTACAAGAAAGAACAAGCAGACTATTTCGCAAGTTTACTGAAAGAAAACAACGTTTGGGCTGAACAAGATGAAGCCGAAAGAGCAGGTGAACCCATGTACTTATTCGGAATAAAAAAGAAAGATTTAGAATTGGTACACAAGCTGAATAACATAGCCATTGGTAAGTTCAGACAAAAACTAATACCTAACAAATACGGAAGAATTTTTATTGTTGTGTTTGGAATAGTAGTTATAGCGCTATCAATTATTGGTTATTTTAAAGGTAGATAAATTAATGAGATAATGTGATGATGAGATAATGTGATGATGAGATAATGTGATGATGAGATAATGTGATGATGAGATAATGTGATGATGAGATAATTTATGAATGAAATAGCTTCAAAAGTGATAATAAATAAGCAAAAAAACAGTTAACGTATAGTTGAATTTTATTAAGAAAATAGCGGTTGTAGCCTTCCTATTGATTGGTCTTTTAAGCCAAGCTCAAGAAGGACTATTGAGTTATGGTGTTCAATTCAAACCGATGGTGCCGTTTAAGTATTTTAACCCACCAAGCACCATAGGTAGCGAAGGTTATTCCACTACGTTTAGTTCGCGCTTAGGACACAGCTTTGGTATGGTTGTTCGAAGAGGTTTTACCAACACCATAGCCATGGAATTTGGTATTAATCATGTACGCAGAAATTTTAATATTTCGTTAGATACCTTAACGGGTGGGCAAATTGATAAATCAAACTTTGGTTTTGTGAGTTATGAAATACCCGTGCAGCTATTGTTTTATGTACGTTTGTTCGAGAACATCTACATGAACGGTGCTTCGGGTTTATCGGTAAATTTTTTCGCGTCCAGTGTCGAGTCGAACGGAGAGAATGAATTGATACGTCATTTCTCTGCTAAAACGCGATGGGCAGACATGGCACTTATCAGCAATGTTGGGTTTGAGTACCGCACCGAAGAAAAGGGTTTTTTCTACTTAGGTTCTTCGTTTCATTTACCCTTTCATACCATTACAGAATCTAGTGTGCGCTACGATGACGGTTCTCAAAACATTCGTTTTATTCATAATTTAAGAGGCACATATTTCACGTTAGATTTGCGCTATTTCTTTAAGGAGCACACCAAACCCGTAGAGAAGTCTGAAAAGAAGAAGAAAAAAAAGTAAATTGCTTTATTGTTTTCTTTTTTTAATTGGTCTCTTTTGTCTTTGCGCTTATTGCCACCAACTTATTTATATAGGAAGTTTTTGTTTTTTCCTTTCCCAAATATACAAAACTATCCTCCATTTTTAATTTATCATGGCTCATTATTTATTGTTTCTTGCCGTTCACCCAAAAAAACCAAAACTCTTCCTCTCGGTATTGTAGCATTTTTGACCCCTCTATGTCTCCCCTTTGAGGGGAGAAGTTTTTAGCTTGGTTTATTTTTTCAATTATTATGTCTCGATTAACTTGCGAAGGCGGTCAAGAAGAACCATAACACAACCATTGATTTTTCATTCTGACAGAGGCGTGCAATATGCTTCCAAAGAATTTAGAAAATCTATCAAGAACAACTGTTTAGTGATTCAAAGCATGAGCAGGAAAGGAAATTGTTGGGATAACGCAGTAGCTGAAAGTTTTTTTAAAATCTTAAAAGCAGAACTTGTTTATCATCAACATTACAAAACCTTTGAACAAGCAAAAACAGCGATATTTGAATACACGGAAGTCTAGTATAACTGAAAAAGATTACACTCTGCTTTAGGTTACAAAACCCCAATAGAAATGGAACAAATGTTTAATAAAATAAATAATGCAGCATAGGTCTTATAATTTTTGTCCTATTTTTTGTTGCAAGTCCACTGTCTTAACTAGCCCCGAATCGTCTCGTATGTAAGCCAATTATACCTTGTTTTGAACAACAATATAATCAACCTTTAGTAATTCTTTGTAAAAAAAAAGCCCCTTCTTTTGGAAGAGGCTCGTAAAAAAGTTTTTTATAAATTATTTCGCCAACGCATTTACGTGCTTCATCAAGCTCGATTTAAGGTTTGCTGCTTTATTCTTGTGAATAACATTTTTCTTAGCTAACTTATCCAACATAGCCACTACTTTAGGCAACATTTCTGAGGCTTCTTTTTTGCTTTTTGAATCTCTCAAATCTCTTACCACATTACGTGTAGTTCTGTGATAATACCTGTTGCGCATGCGTTTTGCTGCTGCTTGTCTAATTCTTTTAAGTGCCGACTTATGATTTGCCATTGTTCTTTAATTCTTAATTTTTCAGGACTGCAAATATACACATTTTTTATTGTTTACAAATTTTTACGAAAAAAATATGCCTCAAATTTCAGTTCGTTATTTTGTGTCTTTTGCAATATATTGTAGTTTTGCACCCTATTAATCAATAAAAAAAAACGATGAGTAACGCAACAAACAAAGTATTTTCGGTAGAATACACTTTATATAAAGATGCTGCCGATGGAGAGATGATAGAATCAACCGCAGGTAAAGAGCCACTTACCTTTATTTCGGGTATTGGGCAAATGATTCCTGAATTTGAAGATAACGTTGTAAAATTGGCTATTGGTGATAGTTTTTCATTCGGTATAAAAGCCGAAAATGCCTATGGTGAGCACAATCAAGAAGCCATCATGGAGCTTGCCAAAGACATGTTTATGGACAATGGAATGCTTGCGCCAGACATCGTTGCTGGACGAATGATAAACCTACAAGACCAAAACGGATATGTGCATCCTGCAAAAATTGTAACGATTGGACAAGCAACCGTAACGGTTGATATGAACCATCCTTTAGCAGGACAAAATCTTTACTTTAAAGGAAGTGTGCTAAAAATTAGAGAAGCCACCAGAGATGAATTAGACCACGGCCACGTTCATGGCGAAGGTGGTGTGCATCATTAATTATCGGATAGATAGAATCATTATTCAAAAACTGTTAATAAAGGGTGCAAAAATTGCACCCTTTATTTATTTCTACCGCCAATAAAAATATTAACTTTGGGGCTTAAGTATTTTAACAATGATAGTAAGTTCTTCAACCAAAGAGAAGGTTACAGAGATTTTTAATAAGTTCTTAGAAGAAAACGGGCATAGAAAAACACCCGAACGCTACGCTATACTTAATGAAATTTATGATTATGATGGCCATTTCGATATCGAAGCGTTGTATCTTAGAATGAAAAACAAAAAGTATCGCGTTAGTCGAGCCACGCTCTACAACACCATTGATTTACTCTTGTCGTGCAACTTAGTGCGCAAGCACCAATTTGGCAAGAATATTGCTCATTTTGAAAAGTCGCATGCTTTTAAACAACACGACCACATCATCATTGATAATGGCGAAGTAATAGAATTTTGCGACCCGCGCATACAAAATATAAAATCAACTTTAGAAGATATGTTTAGTGTAGATATTATGCACCACTCATTATACTTCTATGCAAAGAAAAAGAAAAAATAAACCATGAGTTTCTCCTTTAAAATAAATGAAAACAATAAGCTTGCCATTATAGCTCTGAAAGGACGCATGATGGACATTGATGCTCCTAAACAAGTAAATGAGCAAGTGGCTATTCTAATAGAAAAAGGTACTAATCACGTTATTCTTAACCTTTCTGAATTGGAATACATGAACAGTTCGGGTATAAATATGTTTGTATCTATCCTCACAAAAGCTCGCAATAATGGTGGCGATGCCGTAATCTGCTGTGTGTCTAAAAAGATAGAGCAACTGTTGCTCATCACCAAACTTAATTCGGTATTTACCATTACCGCAAGCGAAGAAGAAGCGATTAGTAAACTCTCTGAAAACATTAGCGCGTGATGAAGGTAGATGTACTATTGGGTCTTCAGTGGGGAGATGAAGGCAAAGGAAAAATTGTCGATGTTCTTACCCCAAACTACGATGTTATTGGTCGTTTTCAAGGTGGTCCAAATGCTGGACATACCTTAGAATTTGAAGGCATCAAACACGTGCTACATACCATTCCGTCTGGTATTTTTAGAGATAATGTTGCCAACCTTGTAGGCAATGGCGTGGTGATTGACCCTGTTATTTTCAAAAAAGAAATGGATGCGTTGATAAAATTAGGCGTTGATGTTAAATCAAAGCTCATCATATCCAAACGTGCACACTTAATACTACCCACACATCGCTTGATTGATGCTGCTTCTGAGCACGCAAAAGGCAAAGCGAAAATTGGCTCTACACTTAAAGGAATTGGTCCTACCTATATGGACAAAACAGGACGCAATGGTTTGCGCATTGGCGATATTTTTACCTCAAATTTCAAAGCAAAATACGATGCTTTGGTTGAAAAACACAAAAGCATTTTAAGTCATTATAATTTTGAATACAACTTATCAGAATTTGAGCCCGCTTGGTTTGAAGGCATCGAAGCCATCAAACAATTAGAAATTGTAGAAAGCGAACATTACATCAACAATGCCTTGAAAAATGGCAAACGTATCTTAGCAGAAGGTGCTCAAGGTACATTGTTGGACATTGATTTTGGAACCTATCCTTTTGTAACCTCTTCTAATACCATTACTGCCGGAACCTGCACAGGATTGGGCGTTGCACCCAACAGAATTGGCGAAGTGATTGGCATTTTTAAAGCTTATTGCACTCGCGTGGGTAGCGGTCCTTTTCCTACTGAATTAGATAACGAAGTTGGCGAATTAATCCGCAAAGAAGGCAACGAATTTGGCGCTACCACAGGTCGTCCGAGACGTTGCGGATGGTTAGATTTACCAGCATTGAAGTACGCCATCATGATAAACGGAGCTACACAACTCGCTATGATGAAAGCAGACGTGTTAAGCATTTTTGATACGATAAAAGTGTGCACACACTACGAATATCAAGGAAAAGTGATTGACTACTTACCGTATGATGTAGAAGACCCTTCGTTAAAACCGATTTATAAAGACTTGAAAGGGTGGAAAACCGATTTAACACAATGCACTTCTTTAGACGATATGCCTAATGAATTAAATCACTACATCGAGTATTTAGAAAAAGAGCTTAATTGCCCTATTTCTATTGTTTCGGTAGGTCCTAATCGTAAGCAAACATTGTTGAGAAAGCAGCTTGTTTCTTAGTTAGCACAAGTTACACAATGCTACGCAAAGTTAAACTCGCGCCAGCAAGGGTAGTCTTATTGTATTAAGATTGACAACAAACCTAAAATAAAGCCCACAATTAGGGAAATTGCTGTGGTCATAGCGGGATTATTTTTCGCTATTAGTTCTATTGATTCTCTGAGTGTCCTTTTTAATCTGACAATTTCATTTTCAATAATATTTATGTAATTGGTTGGTTTGTTTTTGTTGTCAAGTTTGCTCTTTGAATAATTTGATAGTACTGGTTTATTATGAAATTTCAGAGTGTCAAAATGTCTTTTACAATAATCAAAAATACACCCTTCAATATTATCATGAATTAAATCTGTTTCTTTTGGTAAT
>JBKHVV010000008.1:0-38641 GCA_046569885.1 Bacteroidia bacterium | reverse complement strand
TCAAACACCTATACTGTTTTTGGCTCTACTAGTGATTTAGATTTAGAATTTGAAAAAGAAAGTGTGAAAATTTCAACCAAAAGATACTTCAATACTTCTGGTTTATTTGGTGGAACTGTTGATGTTCCTGACTCTCCATTTTTTAATTTTAAAACAGGGCTTTCAATCGGTTTTGGCTACTAATTGACTAATTAATAGTTTAGAAAATCCCTGAAATTTCAGGGATTTTTTGTTTATACATATTTATTATCTTTGGTGATTATGGACATAATTTTTCCATTATTATATATATCGCTGCTGATTTTTTTATCAGTAAGGTTAAAAATACATCAAAAAAATTCACTCCCAAAATTCTCATTCGAAGGATTTCTTGCAATTAAATTCTTTGTAAGCATTGGCGTTTATTTGCTTTACACCAAATACTATACTGTTAGAAAAGATGCTGATATTTTTAAGTACTTTGATGATTCTACGTTAATTTATAATTACCTAAAAGACAACACCAGTGCAATTTGGGATGTTTTTATTCACTCAAAAATTCCTCCAGAAATCGGAAAACCCACGATAGGATGGTTTATAGATGGTTTTAATTTGATAAACACCAATCAAGTTATCATTAAATTACATATAACTCTGCATCTCATTTCTTTCGGAAATTACCACGTTCATGCGTTTATATTTTGCTTTTTGGCATTTTTAGGTTGCGTATTTTTATACAACCAATGTGTGAACTATTTAAAACTAAATCCCATACTTTGTTTGCTAATATTTCTCATTCCATCATTTTTATTATGGACTTCAGCACCATTGAAAGAAACACTAATCGCCTTCTTAATGTTTTACGCTTTGGGCTATTTTATTAAATATCTGTACGAGAAAAAAAATAAATACGCAGTACTAACTTTAACGTTTACCATTCTTACATTTTTCATTAAACCTTATTTTGCGGTAGCACTTCTCCCATTGATTTTGTTTGCACTTATTCCGATAAAAAATACTACTTTGAAATATTTAAGCTTCGGAAGTATTGTTTTTCTTTTCTTATTAATCTTAGATATTTCTCTTGAAAATTTCAAATTTATTAATTGGATTGTTCAAAAACAACACGACTTTTTAAATCATGCAACGGCTGAAAATGCAGGAAGTTTAATCTACCTTCCACGTTCAGAAAAATCATTCTTAGGAATTTTAAGTGTGTTGCCTGTTGCTTTTTGGAATGTGATGTTTCGCCCATTGCCTTTTGAATCGTTAAATCCAATGTTTTTATTGGCTTCTTTCGAGAATGTTTTTATCCTTTTTTTAATTACAATTTCTATTATTTTTCGTAAAAAATCATTTTCAAAACAAGAAAAAGAATTGCTCTATTTCTTAAGTGTTTTTTGCCTCATTATTATTTTACTAATTGGCGTAACAACACCTGTTTTGGGCGCTATTGTACGCTACAAAGCACCAATTCTACCTCTCATTTTAATTATTTGTTTAATCTTTTTAGATTTAGAAAAAATCAAAAAATATGTTCCGTTTAAAAAACACATTTAGTTTCTTTTTTATTGCCATCCTTTCGTTTTCATGTATAAAAGGAGAAAAAGTAGATTTAATCGTTCACAATGCTATCATTCACTCACTTTCAAGTAGCGATGATGTTTTTGAAGCAATGGCAATTCAAGATGGAAAAATTGTTGAACTTGGTCCCGAACGACAAATCCTCAACAAGTACCGAGCTGATGAAATAGTTGATGCACAAAGACAACATGTTTATCCAGGTTTTATTGATGCGCATTGTCATTTTTTAAATTATGGATTAGTGCAGCAACAAGCCCGATTGAATGAATGCAACTCATTTTTAGAAGTAATTGATGTGTTGAAAAAACATCAAGAAAAATACCCTGAAAAGACATGGCTATTGGGTAGAGGTTGGGACCAAACACGATGGGAAAATAAAGCCATGCCTACCAAACATCAATTAGATTCAGCATTTCCGAGTATTCCTGTTTATATAAAACGTATTGACGGGCATGCTGCCTTAGCCAATTCAAAAGCTTTAGAGATTTCTCAACTCACTAAAAAAATAGAAGTGCAAGGCGGACAAATGGCAGTTGAAAATGGACAATTAACGGGTTTGCTTATTGATAACGCCATGAACTTTATCGATAACATTTTACCAAAACCAACTTTAAAGGAAAAAACAGAAGCGCTCATGATTGCGCAACAAGAGTGCTTTAAATATGGACTTACAACTGTTGATGATGCTGGCTTAGACAAAGAAGATGTTTACTTGATTGATTCATTGCACAAAAACAAAACTCTAAAAATGCGTGTGTACATCATGCTTTCAGATACAGAAGAAAACTTTGAACATTTTGTTGCTAAAGGTCCAATAAAAACCGACAGAATGAATGTGCGTTCGTTTAAATTTTATAGCGATGGCGCATTAGGTTCAAGAGGAGCATGTTTGTTAAAACCCTATTCTGATGTGGATTCTGTGACTTATGGTACGTTATTTAATTCTCTACAATATTTTGAAGAAAAAGCGCAAAAGCTCTATGACAAAGGCTTTCAGATGAACACCCATTGCATTGGCGATTCGGCAAACAGAGTTATTTTGAACACTTATGCAAAAGTTTTAGGCGAACACAACGACCAACGTTGGCGCATAGAACACGCACAAATTGTTGACTCAAACGATTTTCATTACTTTAAAAATTTTAACATCATTCCATCTGTTCAGCCAACGCACGCTACATCTGATATGCGCTGGGCAATGTTTAGAGTTGGTCGCCAACGATTGAAGTATGGCTACGCCTACAAAATGCTCTACGATTTAAACGGAATGGCTGCGCTTGGAACAGATTTTCCCATCGAAAATATTTCACCTATTGAAACCTATTATGCCGCTGTTGCCCGCAAGGATAAGTCAGGAAAACCAGAAGAAGGTTTTCAATTAGAAAATGCTTTGAGCAGACGCGAAGCCCTTTATGGAATAACCATTTGGCCTGCGGTTGCCAATTTTGAAGAAAATGAAAAAGGCACTTTAGAAATTGGAAAAAATGCCGATTTTGTAATTATCAATCAAGATTTGGAAAAGGTAGAACAAAAACACATTCTTAAAACGCGTGTAATTGCTACCTTTGTAGCAGGCGAAAAAGTTTACTAAACAGATGACCATTTTAAAACTCATTTATTTTTACGGAATTATCATTACCATTTTTAACCTCATTTGGTTTTTTATCGGATGGCTTATAAAATTGCTATTTGCCGATGGCAAAAATTTTAAACTAGTAAATACTATTGTACAAATAAGTGGCATTGTGTTGCTCTCTTCTATTATTGCATTGCAAACGTTAGAATACATTTCACAAAATAATTCCTCAAATTTTGGAATCACTTTACTAAACATTGTTGGTGCAAGTATTATTTATGCCTACGTAATGGAAAAAACGTACAAGGTAAACCTTCGTTTTTCAGTTAATATTCAAGGTGGAAGTTTGAAATTTGACAACACACTTCCAAAATGGACGGTTATTCTGGCTTTGGCTGCTTTCGCTGCAAGTATTATTTATCATCCTTTGGCTTACAACTCTGTAAACAAATGGTTTTACTACAACATTTACGATATTTATGATACTTTTTTGTTGAAAGTCATATTTGGAATCATTGCCATTTTCTTTGTGATAAACATGATTTCAAAAGCAGTGGCAGCAACGCTTTCTTTATTTGCGCCAAAGCAAAACAATCAAACTCCGAAAGATGATTTTGACGACTATGAAATTGTAGATGAAGAAGAAAACACTAAAAAATTAGATTAGGTGAACGAGTTTGAAATAGTTGTAAAAACAAGCAAAGGTTTAGAAGATGTTCTTGAAAAAGAAATAAAAAATCTAACCGATAAGCCGCTGAATAAAATAAATAGAGGATTTACGCTAAAAGGTAACATGCACGATGTTTATGTGCTTAACTACAATTTGCGAACAGCCGTTTCTATTCTAAAACCCATTCATTCTTTTTACATAAACAGCATTGACGATTTATATCACAAATGCAAAGCCATAGCTTGGGAAGATATTTTTGACGTTAAAAAAACTTTTTCCATTGAGCATGCTATTAATTCGCCTTTGGTAAATCATACGCAGTTTGCAGCACTGCGCGTAAAAGATGCCATTGCAGACAGGTTTATGAAATTATTTGAAAAACGCCCAAACGTAGAGCGTCATCAGCCAGATTTTATAATAAACGTACATATTTCAAACAATCAATGTAACATCTCTTTAAATACTTCTGGCGACTCGTTGTTTAAACGTGGCTACAAGCGCGAACATGGTGAAGCATCTATAAAAGAAAATTTAGCCGCAGGCATGATTCTTTTATCCGAATGGAATGGCACTACTCCACTGCTTGACCCATTTTGTGGCTCAGGAACCATTTTAACCGAAGCTGCTATGATTGCCATGCGCATACCCGCTGGCTATTTCAGAACGTTTGGATTTGAAAAATGGAAAGACTTTGATAAAAATTTGTGGGACGAAGTAAAAGAAAAATTCAACAAAGAAATTAGAGATAATCCTACCGAAATTTTGGGTTATGATATGGAACGTGAATCCACAACAATTGCTTCCAAAAATTTGGAGCTATTTAGAGGAATGAACCATGGAATTAAAATTCGAACCAAAAATTTCTTTGAAATTGAAAAGCCATTTGCTCAAGGAACAATAATTACTAACCCACCATACGATGTGAGGATGAAAATTGACCATGTTGAAGAATTTTATGGCAAAATTGGCTCTAAACTAAAACATTGTTTTACAGGTTATTATGCTTGGATAATATCTTCGAGCAAAAATTCTTTAAAGAAAATTGGTATGAAGTATACAAAAAAATACCTATTATTGAACTCCAAACTGGAATGCGAATTTGTTAACTTTATTATTTACGAAGGAAGTTTAAAACCGAAAAAAGCGTAATAAATGCTTACAATTTTGCTGTCTGATGTGCAGCCTTTGATAACAAATGATGCCGTTGTACTGGGTATTCTTATGGCTATTCTTGGCTTGGTATTCTATACTGAAAGCCTAAAATCATTCGAAAAATTTTACAAAATAATTCCTTCCCTTCTGCTTTGCTACTTTATACCTGCTATTTTAAATACATTTGATATTATCTCGGGGCATTCTTCAAAGCTATATTTTGTTGCTTCTAGATACATACTTCCTGCAAGTATTATACTACTATGTATTAGCACTTATTTAAAGGGTATTTTTAAGCTTGGTCCAAAGGCATTAATCATGTTTTTTAGCGGTACTTTTGGTATCATTATTGGTGGACCAATTGCTTTATATACTGTATCATTTTTTGCTCCTGAAATACTTTCTAACAATGAAATGGGTGACACATGGAGAGGTCTTTCTACCATTGCTGGTAGTTGGATTGGTGGTGGCGCCAACATGACTGCCATGAAAGAAATTTCAGGAACCAGCACACAACTTTTTTCTGTAATGGCAATTATTGATGTGGTATGCGCCAATATTTATATGGCGTTTCTACTTTATTCCATTTCTAAAAAAGATAAAATCAATAAATTCTTTAAAGCAGATGCTTCGTCAATTGAATCTTTAAAAGACAAAATACAGACCTACCAAATAAGCATGAAACGAATACCTACTACAACATCGTTAATGATTATGTTTGCCGTAGTTTTTGCTTTTGTAGGTTTATCACACTACTTCTCAGATATAATTTCGCCAGGTATTGAATCACACATCACAGAAAAGTTAGCGAATGATAAAAACTCCTTTTGGCAATATCTTACATCTCTTGGCAGTAGCTTCTTTTGGTTGGTTTCTTTTGCAACTATTTTTGGAGTAGCCTTATCATTTACCAAAGCCAAAAAATTTGAAGGTATTGGTGCTTCTAAATTTGGGAGTATTTTCTTGTACTTTTTAATAGCTACCATTGGTATGGAAATGAATTTTTTAGAAATTTTTAAAAATTGGGAAGCGCTAAAATATCTTTTCGTTGTCGGTTTCATGTGGTTAACAATACACTTCTTAATACTTGTTATTGTGGCTAAAATTATAAAAGCACCTTATTTCTTTTTAGCTATCGGAAGTATGTCAAACGTAGGTGGAGCAGCCTCTGCGCCAGTTGTAGCATCTGCTTTTCATCCATCGTTGGCTTCGGTGGCGGTTCTTACGGCTGTATTGGGCTATGCCATAGGCACCTTTGGCGCCTATATCTGTATGATTTTGCTTCAGCTTTGCTGCAATTAATATCTATGAACAATTATCTTTTTTGCTTGTTTCTACTACGCAAAACTTCAATGAGTTGCTTTTCGTATGTATTTTAAATCAACTAAAGCAGCGTGAGAGAAGACAATAAAATATGGTTTCAAAAAAATGTTGAACTTTTTCAACATTTACCTCATAACGAGACTGAATCTTTATTGAATAAATGTTCCGTTAAAGAATTTAAAAAAAGTGAAATTTTGTTCTTTCCAGAAGATGAAAGCAACAAAATTTATGTGGTAAAATCTGGAAAAGTAAAAGTTTCTAAACTTTCTAACAAAGGCAAAGAGCTTATACTTTCTATTTACACCAGCGGAGATATCTTTGGAGAACTTAGTATTAGCAATCAAGGAAAATCGGAAGAAATTGCAGAAGCAATTACAACAACAGAAGTTTACATTATTTCAACAAAAGACTTCATTTCGTATGCACAAAAAAACGCAGAATTGGCTTTTTCTTTAGCTAAGTTAATTGCCATTCGAAGCGCAAAAATTCAAAAACGATTGGAATCGCTTTACTTTAAAAACACCGAAGAACGCATTAAATCGTTTATACGAGAAATGGCAAATGAACACGGCAGAAAACTGATAACCGGTGATGAAATTGAAGTAAATCTAAAACTAAAACACGAAGACATTGCTAAGTTAACCGCCACAACGCGCCAATCGGTTACCACCGTTTTAAGTCAATTAGAAAAAGATGGCATCATTTTATATGATAGAAATCGTATCTTAGTGAAACGAATGAAATCTTTATAAGAAATTAATAATTTTAGAAGTTAGAATAAAGAGAAAAGACCTTAATCCAATTAAGAATTAAGATTGCAGATTTTTCTAAATTCACAATGAACCACCGAACTAATAACCTATAACTTTTGACCTTACAGACCTTCGACTTTATAGACTTTTGACTTTCAACTAAAATGAACAAACAACTCTTAAGCATACTCGTTCTGTGTTTAACTTTACATTTAAACGCTCAAGAAAACAGCCTACTGTGGAGTATTAACAAGCCAGGCAGCAAAGATACTTCTTACCTATTTGGCTCTATTCACATTAGCGACCAACGTGTGTTTAACGTCAATAAGCACTTCAACAGAGTATTCGACAAAGCAGAAATTGTAGCTCTAGAACTACATTTTGATTCCATTAATCCGTTCGAATTGATGAACTTTATTATGATGGATAGTGCACTTACGCTGAAAAAAATAATGCCTGCCGATAAATACACCTTCGTAAAAAACTACTTTAAAGACAGCTTAGGACAAGAACTCACTTACATTGAACGCTTTCAACCCATCTACATTGCTACCATGTTGCAAACACAAGGTTTAAATACAACAGGCACTTCTTTAGATGAAAGCATTTTTAAAAGAGCCAAAGAAAATAACAAACGGATAGAAGGTTTGGAAAAAGCCCACGAACAGATGAGTGCTTTTTCGGTAGTTTCGTATCGAGTTCAAGCCGAAATGCTTTACCTTACTATAAAATACATGTTAGAAAATAGTAGCGAAAACGACACGCAAAAACTCATAGAATACTACATCCATCAAGACTTAAAAGGATTGGATGAAATGGTCAACAATTTTACATTTTCAGAAGAACATTCTATTAAAATGCACAGCGACAAATTAAACGATGCATTAATCATAAAACGCAATCACCGTATGCTCGAACGTTCATTACCACTTGTAGAAAAGCAAACTACCCTTATTGTAGTTGGTGCCGCCCACCTTATTGGTGAAGCAGGACTCATAGAACTTTACAGAAAACAAGGGTTTGAGGTGAATGCTTTGAAATAAAAAACTTCAACTTTTGGAGTCGAAAGTTCAACTCTTGACGTAGAAAGTGCTTGTTTTTACAGGCATTTTAATATTTTTTGTGATTTTTGATGCGCTGAAACGCAAGGTGATGAGAAAAAACATCAGGGTAGAAATACCCAGAAATCCAGAAAAGCTGATTGCTTTGGTACAACAATTGCTGAAGCAACATGAAGCTCTTGACGATTACGATCCTTTGAAAGGGCTGGACTTTGAAAACCAATTCTTTAAATTATCAACACCAAATGTGGTACATGACCTAAGTTTGTGGAAGAAAAACAAAATAGTAAAAAGCAATTAAAAACTTGCTTTCGAATTTTTTTTAGTGTGATGATTTTTCTCATGTCTTTTCCTTATTTCTCCCAACTCGTCCTCGTTTGTAACGAGGATTAGGGAGAATATTTGAGATGTTACCCATTTTCATACACAATATTAACCATTCCTTTTTTATCCGCAAAATCTACTGCGCTACTAAACAGATAATTTTCTAGGTGTTCAACGAAATTATATCCTCGTTACACTAACTTGTGGCAGACGTGAATGACGAAGGAGCTTTGTACCAATCAAAATAAAAAAGATATTTTTCAAGTCTTTTTTTCGCACTCTCCTACCGTTAGAAAACAAGACCTGAAGTGTTCAAAACCCAAGTTATCTATTCCTTCACCACCTTTCTTGGAATTCCAAAATTATTTGTTGTAGAATCTGCTGGACGAAGTACGATAGTAATTACTTTTCTTAGTACTCTGTTTCCAAAAGGGTCATAAGAATACTCCAAGACCTCTTGTGTAACAATCGTGGGGGGACTGCTTTGTGTGTAAGAAATAAATGGGGAAATTAATACTAGAAAAGCGAAAACAATATGTGCTTTTGTAAGTTAATAATTACGTTTTATTTCACAAATTGATACCGCTAAGGTATAAAATGGATTTTTTATATTAACAAATAATTAACAAATTATCCATGTGCCTTTTTCCCAATTATCAATTTCCAAAAATAAATTCCTGTCAACTCATTGCTGTGTTGTAAATTTGCACATGCACGAAATGATACTCATCCTCGATTTTGGTTCTCAATACACTCAACTTATTGCTCGTAAAGTGCGTGAACTTAACGTCTATTGCGAAATTCATCCTTACAATCATATCCCTAAATTAGAACATACCGTAAAAGGCGTTATTCTTTCAGGTAGCCCATTTTCTGTGCGAGATGCCAATGCACCCAAACCAGACTTAACATCCTATAAAGGCAAATTTCCTTTATTGGGCGTTTGCTATGGAGCACAGTTTTTATCGCATTTTTATGGTGGTGAAGTAATGCCGAGTAATACTCGCGAATATGGTCGTGCCAATTTATCGTTTGTTAATATTGACAATGCTCTTACAAAAGGGATGAATCAACACTCACAAGTGTGGATGAGTCATGGAGATACCATTGCCAAAATACCCGATAATTATGAAGTTATTTGTAGTACGCACGATGTTGTAAATGCTGGTTATCACATCAAAGGTGAGCAAACTTACGGTATCCAATTTCATCCAGAAGTATATCACTCCACAGAAGGATTGACTTTATTAAAGAATTTTGTTGTAGATATTTGTGGTTGCCAACAAAATTGGACTCCTGCTTCGTTTGTAGAAACTATGGTGGAAGAACTCAAAGAAAAATTAGGCAACGACAAGGTAATTCTCGGTCTTTCGGGTGGTGTAGATTCATCTGTGGCGGCTATGTTGTTGCACAAAGCCATCGAAAAAAATCTACATTGTATTTTTGTAGATAATGGTTTACTTCGTAAAAACGAATTTCAAGAAGTGCTCGACAGCTACCAACACATGGGATTGAATGTAAAAGGTGTTGATGCGAAAGAAAAATTCTATACAGCACTAAAAGGAGAAAAAGACCCAGAGTCAAAACGAAAAATAATTGGCAAGGTCTTTGTCGAAGTATTCGATGAGGAATCTAAAATGATAAAAGATGCAAAATGGTTGGCGCAGGGTACTATTTATCCTGATGTTATTGAATCGGTTTCGGTAAAAGGACCTTCTGCTACCATAAAATCTCATCACAATGTAGGTGGTTTGCCCGATTATATGAACCTAAAAGTAGTAGAACCTTTGCGCACTTTATTTAAAGATGAAGTACGCAGAGTAGGAAAAGAAATAGGTTTAGATAAGACTATTTTAAACCGTCATCCATTCCCTGGACCTGGTTTGGGTATTCGTATTTTGGGTGATGTTACTCCCGAAAAAGTTTCTATCTTGCAAGAGGTAGATGCTATTTTTATCAACGGACTAAAAACATCTGGATTATATAAAGATGTGTGGCAAGCAGGTGCTATTTTATTACCAGTGCAGTCGGTGGGTGTAATGGGAGATGAGCGCACGTACGAAAATGCCGTAGCTTTACGTGCGGTAACTTCTACTGATGGTATGACGGCAGATTGGTGCTATTTGCCGTATGAGTTTTTAGCAAAAGTATCTAACGATATTATTAATAAAGTAAAAGGAATTAACAGGGTAACTTACGATATAAGCTCTAAGCCACCTGCAACTATAGAATGGGAGTAAATTAATGTGCCGATGTGCAAATTAAGCAATGTAACAATGATAATTTGAAGATGAGCCAATTTGAAAATGACCTTACAGACCTTTGACTTTATGAACTTTTAACTAATAACTAATAACTGATAACAAATAACTATTTTTTAAGATGAAAAACGTACTTGTGATAATTTTAGTGGCGCTTTCTTTTTCAATCTATGCTCAAACCGAAGGATTGAAAAAAGAAACTATCAACGGAAAAGATTATTATCTATATCCTGTAGAGCAAGGAAATACTTTGTATTCTATTTCCAAAAAATTTAACGTGTCGTTACAAGAGCTTACGGATGCCAATCCTGAAGTGGAAAAAGGTTTATCGGTAGGGCAAACGTTGAAGATACCTGCTGCAAAACAAACTACCAACGATGCAACACTACCTTCAACAGATTATGTAATACACTCATCGCAACAAGGAGAAACGATGTATTCCATTTCACGTTTGTATGGTGTTCCTGTGAAAGATTTGATAAAACACAACCCCGATTATGAGCAATATTTACCACTAAATGCTAATGTAAAAATTCCTAAAAAACTCATTTCTGAAAAACCATCGGATGAAGTGACGCCAATTGAAAAATTACCAGAACATCCAACGGCTTCTGCCAACGATAGTTTGATAATTCATAAAGTAGAAAAGGGTGAAACAGTTTACGCCATCACCAAAAAATATAACATCACAGAAGAGACCTTAGCTAAGCACAACGACTTAAGCAACGGTCTTAAAAAAGGTCAACAGCTTACCATTGCCTTGCCTCGAAAAAAATCTATTGCTGTGGAAGCTTTAGAAAATCCTCAAGTAGAAACGGAATTTAGCACCAATAGCCCAATTAAAGGTGCCATCAACATTGCCGTATTTGCACCATTTATGTTTGATGATTACAAACGTGAAAAAGCTAAATGTCCTAGTGCCGATTGTGAAGTGTATCCGCCCACAGAGCGCGCTTTAAACTACATTCATGGAGTGCAAATGGCGATAGATTCTTTAAAGAAATTAGGCGTAAGTACCAATGTTTATGTGTACGACACCAAACGAGATAGTGTTACAGTTTCTAAAATTCTTCAAAAACTTGAATTTTTAGATATGGACATTATCTATGCTCCTTTCTTTGAACATGAGTTAACTCCTGTGTTACGCTATGCTATAGATAAACGAATATTGGTTATAAATGTAGTTCCGCAGCGTGATGATATTTTAGCAGGAAATCAAAACATCGTGAATAGTTTGCCTACCTCCGAAACTCAAGTAGCTTATTTGGGCGAATATTTAGCAACAAGACATAAAGATGCCAACGTAATTGCTATGCGAAATACTCAAAACCCTGTAGATGTTGCTTTGTATAAAACATTTCAAAAAAGCTTTAAAGAAGCAAATAATGACAGCGCCAAGATGGCAACCATGATTGGTAGCTTAGATAATTTGACATCAAAATTTGTAGCTGACAAGCCCAACTTTGTAGTTGTTCCATCTAAAGATTTGCGTTATGTTTCCGATTTTATGACTAAGTTAAATGGCACCATCAATACTTATAAATCTTACGAAATAGTTGTAGTTGGTTTAGAAGATTGGTTGTCGTTCAACAACATTGATTTGAATTACCTCATTAAATTCAATACCATCTTTAGCACATCAAGCTATGTAGATTATAACAGTGATGATATAAAACGCTTTCAATTAGAGTTCAGAAAACAATACAACTACGATCCTAATCGCTACACATTGGCGGCTTACGAAACGATGTTGTATCATACCTATATTTTTTCGATGTCGGGCAAAAGTTACGGACAAGCATATCCTAAAATGAAACACAAAGGCATGCACATTAATTTTGATTTTGAGCGTAAGCACCCACATAGCGGTTTTATCAATAAAGCTGTAACCATTGTAGGTTTTGAGGATGATGGTAAATTAGTAAAGAAAAATTAATCGAATTGAATTTTTTGATAGAAGTGAAAAAAATGGGATATCAATTATTCATCCCAATGTACTAATAAACTAAAAATCCAACACCTCCATCATTGTTTGCGACTTTAGTTCGGTTTCTGCCCACTCTTTTTCAGGGTTAGAGTGCTGAGTAATGCCACCACCCACATAAATGAGGGCTTTGTTTTTAAACAACTGCATGCACCGCAAGTTCACGTAAAGGTTGATGCTCTCTCCTATTTCGCCAATAAAACCGGTATACAAACTGCGTTTGTAATTTTCCGTTTTGTTGATTAACTCAAGGGCTTCATCTTTTGGCAAACCGCAAACGGCAGGCGTAGGGTGTAATTGAGCAATTAAGGCACCTAAATCAAACCCTTTTTGTAGAGTAAACAAGGTTTTAAGATGGGCTACATTGCCTGCTTTTACAATGTCTGTTGGTGATTTTGAAAAGAAAATATTTTGAGAAACAAGTATTTGCTCAATATAATCGGTTACTAATTGCTGCTCTTCGCGCTCTTTGTCTGTCCAAATTATATTCTCTGAAAATGGCTGAGTACCTGCCAACGACATGGTAGTGAACACTTCGCTTTGTTGTTGAATTAAAACTTCGGGCGTAGCGCCCATCCATAATCCAAACTCTTTGGAATGGTGAACATACACCAAGGCATTAGGGTGTTTTTTACAGAGAAAATCGAAGGCGTTTATGATAGAAAAACCGGTGGGCAAATTTGCCTTTTTGTTTCTCGAAAAAATGGCTTTTTTGAAGTTCTCTTTAAAGCTATTTATGTAGTGATTTACTTTGATTAAATAATCTTCTTTTGAGTTATTTACATTTTCTTTTAATTCTTGTAAATCAGCATTAAATATTATTTTACTTAAATTATTTATTGAATTTTTATTTCCTTCTAACAAATAACAAAAACCACCCGATAAAAACTCCGAAACAACGAAGCCGTGGTGCTTATCAATTTCAGAAATGGGTATGCGTTTTAGAGGTATATTTTTAGGTTGAATAATGAGTTTAGCTTCGTTAGAATTTGGCAGTCTAAAAAGCGCAAAAGCCGTAGATGAATCTAGTTGAAATTTATCCATTTTGGTCTTTTACAATCACAGTTAAACGAGAAACGCATATCAGTTCGTTTTTTTCACCAGTAATGGTAATGTTCCAAATATGCGTGGTGCGTCCTTTGTGTAGCAGTTCTGCTACGCCTGTAACAACTCCACTTGAAACAGATTTTATGAAATTGGCGTTTAGCTGTAAGCCTACAGGAATTTTACTTGAGCCAAACAGTAAAACATTGCTTCCTATACTTCCTAGTGTTTCTGCAAAAGCAGCGCTGGCTCCTCCGTGCAAAATACCGTAAGACTGAACTGTTCTGGCATCTACAGGCATTGTACCGATTATTTTTCCTTCTTCAATAGAGGTTATTTCAATTCCTAAATTGCTTATTAGGGTATTTTCTGTAAGTTTCTTTATTTTTTCTACGATATCGCTCATGTTATTTTCTGTTTGTTCAACAAATATAGTAATGTAGAATATATGGTTGAAAGTTAAAGGTTGAAAGTTGAACCCTTCAGCTTCGCTCAGGGAAAGGGTTTAAGACAACTAATCCACACTATACGTAGTGCCGTCTTTGCCATCTTTAAGATTGATGCCTAATTCCGATAGTTGGTCGCGGATTTGGTCAGAAAGGGCAAAGTTTTTATCTGCTTTCGCTTGCTGACGCATAGAAACAAGCATCTGCAGTACTCCATCTAGTTTTTCGCTGTTCTGTGTTTCTTCCACTCTTAAACCTAACACCTCAAACACAAAACCATTCATGGTGTGTTTTAACTTTTCAAACGTAGATGTACTTAAAACACCAAACGATTTGGTGTGCGTATAATGATTAATTTTCGTAACCAGTTCAAATAAGGAAGCAATGGTGCGTGGTGTGTTAAAGTCATCGTTCATGTGTGTGTAACACTCATCACACAATGCCAAAACGTCTTTATCTTCTTGTTCGTTTAGTGAAGTTTCTTTATGCTCGATTGCGTTTAGTTCTTTGATGGCATTCATCAAACGCTTATATCCTTTTTCTGCAGCACTAAGCGCTTCGCTACTAAAATCTAACACGCTGCGATAATGCGCTTGCATCATGAAAAAGCGTACCACCATTGGTGAATACGGCTTATCTAAAAGTTTGTTACTTCCTGAAAATAACTCATCAGGCAGTAGCGTATTGCCTGTAGACTTACTCATGCGTTTACCATTTAAGGTAAGCATGTTGGCGTGCATCCAATACTTAACGGGTGCTTTTTCATGCGCTCCTTTGCATTGTGCTATCTCGCATTCGTGGTGCGGAAATTTTAAATCCATACCACCACCGTGAATGTCGAATTGTTCTCCCAAATATTTACTACTCATCACCGAACATTCAATGTGCCAACCTGGAAAACCTTCACCCCAAGGCGAGTTCCAGCGCATGATGTGTGCAGAAGACGCTCTTTTCCAAAGTGCAAAATCACGCTGATCGCGCTTCTCATTTTGTCCGTCTAAATCGCGGGTGCCTTCTAACAGTTCTTCTATGTTTCTTCCTGAAAGTTCTCCGTAGTGTTCACTTTCGTTATATTTTTTCACATCAAAATATACCGAATCATTTACCTCATACGCCAACCCTTTTGCAATGAGTTGTTGCGTCATTTCAATTTGCTCTACAATATGTCCTGTTGCGGTGGGCTCTATCGTTGGCGGAAGGTTATTAAACTGCGCCATGATGTGGTGAAAATACACGGTGTACTTTTGCACCAACTCCATAGGTTCTAATTGCTCTAAGCGCGATTGCTTAACAAATCTATCGTTATCAGCTGAGCCATCATCGGTAAGGTGACCAGCATCGGTAATGTTGCGCACATATCTTACCTTATACCCTAAAAACGTAAGGTAGCGGTAAATCATATCAAAGGAAATAAAGGTACGGCAATTGCCTAAATGCACATGACTATAAACAGTTGGTCCACACACATACATACCCACATGAGGCGGCTTTAAAGGTTGAAATTCTTCCTTGTCAGCTTTAAGTGTATTGTAGATAAACAGTTTTTGCATTGTTAAGTTTTTAAGGTCATAAGGTCGAAGGTCGTAAAGTCAAAGATCTTTAAGTTTTATAATTCTAAAATGCTAACCTTCTAAAATTCTAGTTTCAATTTTTCACTAACTAAAAATCAATCTTCGTATCTAAATTTACGTGGCGTAAAAATTCTTCTTTTACCGCTGGGTCGTTGAATTTTCCTTTATAAACGCCAGTAATGGTAGTGCTTTTGGAGTCTTTAACACCTCTTGAGCTTACGCACAGGTGTTTGGCATCAATGACACATGCAACGTCTTCGGTTTGTAAAACTGCTTGGAGTTTTTTTACAATTTGTACGGTAAGACGCTCTTGTACTTGCGGACGTTTGGCAAAATGCTGCACAATGCGATTAATTTTTGACAGACCAATTACTTTGTTATTGGCAGAAAAATACGCCACGTGTGCCACGCCTACAATGGGTACAAAGTGATGTTCGCAGGTAGAATATAGTTCAATGTTTTTCTCTACCAACATGTCTTTGTAGTTGTACACATTTTCAAACAAAGACACTTCTGGTTCGTTTTCTGGAAGCAGTCCTCCGAAAATTTCTTGCACGTACATTTTAGCCACTCGCAATGGAGTTCCTGATAAGCTATCGTCTTTTAAATCGAGCCCAAGGGTATGCATTATTTCAGCGAAATTTTCGGCAATGCGCTCAATTTTTTGTTCTTGACTTAACTCAAAAGCATCCGCACGCAAAGGCGTATCGGTTGAAGTACCCACGTGGTTATCACCTACGGCTTCTGTCTTGTTTAGTTTTGATGGTTCAATTTTCATGCGTTTATTTTTGTGTGTTACACACACATTAACCTTGCAAAGGTAAGAGATGTTGAGGAAACAAGGGAATTTTTTAAATTTTATTAGAGCTATAAAATTTTAGCACATTATCAATCGCCTCATCTACACTATAAAATTTATACGGTATAGTGTTGAGTAGTTTTTCGTTAGAATAGATATTTTTCTTTTGGCTGCTGCGTGCATTTTCTTTGGTAATAAACGATTTTATGCCAAACCAACTCAGTACTTTGGCAACGCGCCACGCAAGAGAAGTGTGCAGTGATGTCGCTAGTTTTGTGGCTTTAGCATGTCCAAATTGGCGTTGTATGTTATCAAATATTTCTCTGTAAGATACATTTCCTGAAAAGCACAAATAACGCTGTGCAGAAATTTCACTGTTGCACAGATGAATGGCTACATTAGCCACATCGCGCACATCTACAAAAGCATTGCTACCGTTGGTATAATACTTCATGCCTTTGGCCCCACGCTGAAAAATGGTGCCGCTGCTTTTACTAAAATCTCCTGGCCCTAAAATAATTGATGGGTTGATGATAACCGCATCTAGTCCTTCTTCAATACCACGCCAAACTTGTAGTTCAGAAGCGTACTTCGTTACGGCATAATAAGAATTTTCGGGTGAAGTTTTCCATTCGGTTTTCTCTGTTATTACATCATTGCTTTTTGTTCGCCCAATGGCAGCAGTAGAGCTTATATGGCACAGTTTTTTTACGCCCGCTTCTAAAGAAGCATTCACTACATTTTCTGTCCCAACCACATTGATGGTGTACATGCTATCGTAATCTTTTTTATGAAAAGATACCACAGCAGCAGTATGGTAAACATGGTGAATATTTTGAAAACACTCTACCAAAAAATTAACGTCAGACACATCGCCTTCTACCCATGTAATTTTATTAAAATGGCTTTGCCAATCGTTGTTAAAGTAGTAGCGAAAGAGTTGTTTTACTCCTTCTACATTAGATAACTTTCTTTTAAGCGCCTTTATTTCAGGATGCGTTTTACTCAACTCAATTAAGAGATGAGAACCCACCAAACCTGTTGCGCCTGTTACAAAAATCATGTTGTAAAGGTAAAAGTATTTAATTTTTTGCGAAAAACACATATATATTATGTATTGTACGTGTGGTTAATTATATTTGTAGAGAATGCTTCCATACATTTTACTTTTTCTTCAATGCTTTGCTTCTGCAACTATATTTCCGCTTAGTTCTGAGGCAGTAGTTGTGGGCTACTTGCTACTTGATTATGACCCCATACTATGTTTAGTTGCAGCTACATTGGGCAATTGGATGGGTGGCATGACCACTTTTTTTATCGCTCGATTGGGAAAAATAGAATGGATAGAAAAATGGTTTAGAGTAAAGCATGAAAAAATTGTAAAATTTGAAAAATATGTAAAAAAATATGGCGCTTATTTCGGCTTTTTTGTTTGGTTGCCCATTCTTGGAGAAACATTAGAAATTGCTTTAGGATTTTTCAAAGCGAAAATTATGCCCGTAGCCTTATTTAGCCTAATAGGTAGGTTAATCAGATATTCCATTCTCATTTATTTTTTTGGTTAATCGCACTAAGCAACTTCTTCAATTATTTCTTCGTCTTGTTGCAAAATCATTTTTTTTGTTATAAATTTGGTAATAGGTATCTAAAAAAAATTAGTATGAAAACTTTACTCTCACTTTCGTTTGCTCTAGGATTATGCTTTGGAGCATTTTCTCAAAAGTATGAATACCTTGCTGGTGCTCGATTAGGAGCATCCAATTCATTTACCGATATAGGTGGGCAAAAATCGGGTGCTATGATAGACATGAACATAGAAGGTACGCGTTTTGTAGCTTCTGGTACTTTTGAAACCCGATTCAAATCGTTCTACAGTTTAAGTGCGGACTTAACTTTAAGCAAACTTCATGGCAGCGATGAATATGCCAAAGTTGAGGGCAAGCGCATTAGAAATGTAAGGTTTAACACACCTGTTTTCGAAATCGCGGTATTAAACAATTTCAACATGTTTGAAGTGTTCAGCTACAAGAAAAAATATTTCGTTTATCCTTCGCTTTCTCTCGGGTTTTCATTGGTTCATTTCAATCCCAAAGCTGCAGATGGCACAAATACAGAATTACAACCATTAGGCACCGCAGGGCAAAAAGTTCCGACCTATGATTTTAGTCCGTATTCAAAATGGACAACCGCCATTCTTTATCAAATAGGTGCCGAAACAAAAGAAATTTCTAAAGGAACATTTAGTGGATTTTCATTTGGATTTGCATTAACCTATCATCAAACATTTACCGACTATTTAGATGATACTGGTCACGACTTGTATGTGAATCCTGATTTAATTAAAGAACATTCTGGAGAAGTAGCGAGCTATTATTCTCAACCTGGTCAGCAACACGCTTGGCACAGAGGCGGAAAGAAAAATGATGTGTTTACTACCGCTAGATTTTCAATCAAGAAACGACTAAATAGCGTCAAAGTTGACAACCAATTTTTCTGATGCAGGATGTGATTGGCAAGTAAGGATAAATCCTTCTTCTACTTCCGAATCAGAAAGAGCGTAATTCATGTCCATAATCGCTTTGCCTTCTACTATTTTGGCTTTGCATGTGCAACAAACTGCTCCTTTGCACGAAAATGGCGCATCAGCACCTGCATCCATAGAAGCATCTAAAATATTTTTACCGCTAGAAGACAACTCAAAACTATATGGGCGGTCGTCTATAATAACCGTTACTTGTGATTTCCCAGTAAATGCCTCCGATTGACTTTTAGCATTGCCTGCCATAGTTACAGGTGTTGTAAACAATTCAAAATGGATAGCATTTTTAGAAACACCTTGATTTTTTAAGCTTTCAGAAACGCTCACAATCATGTCTTCTGGACCACATAAATAGTATTCTTTAGCTAATGTATCATTGCAATATGTATTAATGAGCGCTGAACATTTTTCATTATTCAATCTGCCATTTAGCAATGCTTCTGCTTGATTTTCTCTACTAAAAATATACACCACTTGCAAGTTTTCGTACTTATTATTTAAAGCATCCAATTCCGCTTTAAAAATGGTGTCTGCAGCAGATTTATTACCATAAAACAACGTAAACGTACTGCCATTATTTAGCGCCATTGCCGTTTTCAAAATAGAAATAACTGGTGTAATACCGCTACCTACAGCAAAGCCAACATAGTGCTTTGGTGCAACATCTTTTAACGTAAAATTTCCTTGTGGAGGCATGCTCTCGATAGAATCGCCAATTTTTAACACATTGTTTAAGTAGTTAGACATTTTTCCGTTTTCCACTTTTTTTACCGCAATGCGAAAATCGCTATCAGCTTCAGGCGAACTACTTAACGAATATGAACGTCTTACTTCTTCTCCATTGACCTTGAATTTTAATGTCAAATATTGCCCTGCTTTGTAGGCAAAATCTTTCTTTAGATTCTCAGGAATTTCAAACGCTACCGAAACACAGTCTGCAGTTTCTTTTCGTATATCTTTTACTTTAAGTGTATGAAAATGTGCCATTCTTTTTTTAATCATTTTGAGTGTGCAAAAATACCAAATCCATCGGGTTGTGCAAATGATTTTTTAGGGTCATAAAACTAAGCAAAGAATTGCCCCAACTTAGAAAGTGGTTTAAAGAACAAAGTGTAAAAATGAGGTTTTAGTTCGTTTATTTTCCAAGCCTGGCGGTCTTCTTGGTTGGCTTTAAGTCTATTCTTTAGTGTGATGTTACTCTTACCTCCAACACGCATTTTCACTAATGTTTTTGGTATGTAAGCAATATTAATTTTATGCTTATGAATAAAGCGCAACATTAATTCATAGTCTGCTGCCGATGTAAGTTGTAAATTATAAGTCCCAAGCTTACCATAGCAACTTTTTTTAGCATAAAATGTAGGATGTGGAGGCATCCAACCTTTTAAAAAATCACCTTCTTTGTAGGGTTTACTTTTCCAAGTGCGCGTTATTTTATTCAGGTTGTCTGTCTGCACATACACCAAATTACCATACGTAGCGTCAATGGTTTTGTCATTAAATGCGTTAGCAATGCTTGATAAAATCGTACTATCTGCCAACACATCATCCGAATTTAAAATGCCAATGACATCGCCTGTTGCAAGAGCAATGCCTTTATTCATCGCATCGTAAATGCCTTTGTCGAGTTCTGAAATAATGTGTGAAATTTTGTCTTTGTATTTTTTAACGATTTGAAGTGTATCGTCTTTTGATGCACCATCAACAATAATGTATTCTATGTTTTGATAGTCTTGAGATAAAACAGATTGTATGGTGTCTTCAATCGTTTTTGCACTGTTATAGCAAACGGTTATTATAGAAATTTTAATCATGAGATTGTTCTCGCACCAACTTTTTCAGCAGGATTGCCTCTATAAATAGAATATGCTTCGAGATTTTTTGCCGTAACCGAAGATACGCTCAACATAGAATGAGAAGCACACGTAATACCTCCGCAAACCACTGCTTGTGCGCCAATCCAAACACCATCTTCCAAAATAATTTTTCCGATAAGCAAATCAAACGTTGATTTTTTGTAGTTGTGGTTTCCGCAGAGTAATAACGCACCTTGTGAAATACAGACATGATTGCCAATCACTACTTCGTCTAAATTATCTATCCACACATTTTCACCAATCCAAACGTAATTTCCAATGGTTAGTTTCCAAGGATATTTAACATTTATAGATGGTTTAATAACCACACCCTCTCCTATTTTCGCACCAAATAGTCGAAGAAAAAATATTTTCACAAAACTAAACGGCTGCAACGAACATCTTAAAAATAGGGCATTGCAAACATACCACAAAGTAATTTTTAATTTGCTTCCTGGTTGGTACCAACTATTATTAAAAGTATCTAAGCGTGTTGTCATTCTAAAAATAAAGATACGTATTTTTTCTTGTCCTCTTCTGAGTAAATGTGCTCTGAAAAATAGTTGGCGGCATTTTTACTCATGTCTGTAAACGTGTTATCCGATTGCTCACAAAGTTCACGAAGTTGATTTAGCCAAAGTTGTTTTTTTAACGGCAACACAAAACCACAACGGTATTTTTCTAAATTTTGCCAAGGTGTTTTGTCGCTAATTATCACGGGCAATCCAACTGATAAACACTCTACAATGGCATGTCCAAAGTTTTCATTCTTGGTAGGAAAAATGCCCAAATTATAGCAGAGTAAAATGGTGTCTAACTCGTTAGGGTTGAACTCACCTTTGAACGAAACTTTATTTCTGCTTTTAGGATATTTATTGATTAATGACAAGCATTGTTTGTAATAATGTTCGTTTTCAATATTGCCAAATATATCTAAATGAATAGCCTTTTTAAACTCATTTGCCAACAAAATTTCAATGATAAAATCTAAATTTTTTATGGAAGATATTCTGGAAACAGAAACTAACTTAAGCACATCCGAAACTTCATTATTCTGTTTTTTTACACTTGGTAAAATGGAAATGTTATTGATAAAGCGGTAATCTACCTTTTTTGAAACACGCTTCTGTAAGTCTTGTTCTTCTTGAGTTGACGTAACATGCCACAAAACATTTTTATAAAGTTTTGCAGTCTTCGTCCACGTTAAAAATGTCTTCTTTTTGAGTGTTTTAATTTTCAAAGCACCTTCACTCAACATGCCCCTTGGAGAAATAATAATTTTCCCTTGAAACTTTTGTTTTTTTGCCGTTAGCAAAGGCTTTACAGAATAATTTTTAGAGTAAATTCCATTGATGTACAATACATCTGGCGCAATTTCTTTTAAGATTTTATCGAGAGAATATTTGTTAGAATAAAATACTTTATGATTGGAAACCACATTCCATTCATTTGCTCTTACAGAAGGGTAGCTTTCTGATTCACCTAAATCTCTATCGGAAGCGTAAACGTAAATGTCAAAATCATTTTCAATGGCTCTGATTAAATTAACCACAGAGCGAATTGGTCCACCCGCTTTAAAGCCTGGATAATACCAATCGGTAGTGATTACTATTTTTCGTTTAGCACTCAATATTATTCTTATTTAGCCAATTTTCAAGTACTACTAAACCCCAAATGCGCGACCAATTTGTTCTTCCATTTACAAAGTTATTCCAAATTATATCAACCTCCTTAGCATTGATAAAATCTCGCTTTTTTAGATTTTCTAAATTAGAAATGGTTAAATCTTTCAACTCATTCTTCAACCACATTTCCCATGGGAAAACAAAGCCCATTTTTTTGCGATTTACCACTTCATCTGGCAATACATTTTTGAAAGAATTGATCAATAATTTTTTGGGCGAGGTTGGATTTTTTAAATTGTCTGAAACGCCCAAAACAAACTCTACCAAGTGATAATCTAAAAATGGCACACGCACTTCTAATGCATGTGCCATGCTCATTACATCGGTGTCGCGCAATAAAACATTTTGCATATACGTGTTAAATTCCGCATAAGAAATTTTGGATAAAAAAGGCATGTTGTAGCCTTCAGAACCAAATCCTATCGTTCCTTTCAAAAATTGAAATGTGGTATTTGAAGCTGGTTCAATCGTTAATAAATCTTTCAACTCGTTTTCTAAAAAAATCTGACGAGAGAAGGGGTATAAATGCTCAATGTCTAAATAATCTTGGCGCAACGCATCGTACAATTTTCGTGAGGCAACGGATGGTTTTAGAGTTTTATATAAATACGCGGGTAATATTCGCAAAGTGCTCGGAAAGCTGCTTATCCATTGATTATTTTTTAAATAATTCAACTGCTTAAACACATCATAACCTGCAAATAACTCATCACCACCCAAACCCGAAAGTGCCATCGTTACACCCGATTGTTTGGTAACTTTTGACACTAAATAGCTATTGAAACCATCTAAACTCGGAAAATCTTGCGCTTGAAGCGCAACAGGAATGGATTGTAAAAAATCGTTAGGCGTTAGTTTAATTTCTGTATGATTGGTTGAAAATTTATCGGCAATAATGTTGGCATATTTTGCTTCGCTAAATTCTTTTTCTTCAAACGAAACATTAAAGGTTTTCACATTAGACGAATATTCACTCATGGTAGCTACAACCAAAGAAGAATCAATACCTCCAGATAAAAATGCACCAAAAGGTACATCGGCAATTAATCTACGTTTTATGGATTCATGAAACAAACGATTGATTTCTGAATGAACTTCATTTTCATTCATGGAATAACCTCTGCCAGTATAATTTGTGCGCTCGTCCCAATATTTTTTGGTGTAGAATTCGTTTTGATTTAACACCAAATACGAACCTGATGGCAACATTTTCACTTCTTTAATAAGCGTGTTTGGAGCGTTTACCGTGAAATATCTAAAATATTCTGAAAGCGCAGATAAATTGAGCTTTTTATCAATAAAAGGTAAATCTAAAATGGATGAAATTTCCGAAGAAAATACTAAGCCTTTATCATTTGCAAAATAGTACAAAGGCTTTACTCCCATTCTATCGCGAGCGATGAACAATTCTTTTTGTTGCTTGTCCCAAATAGCAAAGGCAAACATGCCATTGAGTTGATGCAACATGTTTTTGCCCCATTTTTTGTATGCCGCTAATAATACTTCGGTATCAGAATTGGTTGAATAATTGTAATCAGGTAATAAATTTTTTAGTTCTTCATAGTTGTAAATTTCGCCATTAAAAACAATGGTATAGCGTTTATCATCGCTATGCATGGGCTGATTTGAAACACTTGCCAAATCTATGATTGACAAACGTGCATGACCTAGAGAAATTTCCTCGTCAGAATACACAGATTGGTTATCTGGTCCGCGATGTTTGAGTTTGTTAGTGATGTCTTTAACCCACTGCTCGCGCTGCGTTTGATTAGAAAAACCATATATGCCCGAAATACCACACATATTATAGTTTCACCAATGTATCTACCCACATTTCTTGGGTTATTTTTTTGGAATATTCCACACTTTTTTGAGACATTTTTAATAAGTCTTCATCTGAGGTTTGAATTATTTTCTTCATAGCTTCTTTTATCGCATCTTTTGAAGCAGGCTTAAACTCAAAACCATTATCTTGAGACAAAAATATTTCTTTAGAACCTACAGCATCACTCAATAATAAAGGAAAACCAGCTGCTGCCATTTCATGGACAACAACTCCCCAAGGTTCAAAGGTGCTTGGCAAAATATACACTCCTGAGTTGGTTAAAATTTCTCCTAAATTTTTTGGCTGAATGAACCCAAAATGTTTGATGTCTTCGTGTTCAAGTTTATTTTCAAATTCTTCTCCTGTGCCCACACAATACAATTCCCAACTATTGGGATATTCTTTTTTCAATTCGATAAAAGCATTCCAAAGTTCAAAAATTCCTTTATGTTTTACATACCTTCCAACATACAAAAACACGTGAGGAATCGTGTTTTTTTGAGAAAACGACTGATAAAAAGAGATGTCTGGAGCATAAAAATTCTCAAAAATATTTTCTTTTTTAAAACTTAATTTCTCAGCATATTTTTTTTGAGAGGTACCAGGTGCCCAAACTTTTTTAAATGTCTTTTTTAGGAAAAGTGGACTAAAAAAAATCAACAACTTCTGCTTTAATGACCCATTCCATGAATTATCTAAAGCCAGCACCGTTGTGCATTTATGAAAATACAAACTACAAATTTTCAAATAATCTTTATCTATCCAGCCACTTGAAATAATAGTTTGAGGATTAAAATTTACTATTGTATCGAAAAGTACTTGTCTAGAAATTTTAGATTTATCTATAAATTGAACATTTTCGGGAAAAGAAAAACTAAATGGTGCTTCTTTATTTATCGGCCAATGAATAACCAATATGTTTAATCGAGTATTTGTAGATGCTTTAGCAACACAAGAAATAAAATACTCTGCCAATTCGGTGTACAGAAATACTATGTTTTTTTTTGACTCCAATAATTACGATTTTTTGAAACGTACAAATAAAAACATAATCAAAAGCCCAATTAATAAGCCAATCCAAAAGAATTTATGAAACAATAGTTGCTTAATATATATTGGAAATAAGCGATAATTTATCTCTTGTATTTTTGTCGTTTTCCAATAGTCTAAATTATACTCTTTTAACACTAAAACTTCATTTTCTGTTAGACTTTGTGTGTTGAAAAAAACATCACCATTCTGAATATTTACATTTAGAACAGCATCTCTTGGCAAATCGCGAATGGCAGTAGTAATGTAGGTAATTTTTTCTGACTTGGGATGATAAAAAAACGATGCTTTTGCACCACCGCCCATAGAACCAGAAAACCAATAAACGTGTGCTCTTGAAGTCTCTAAAAGCGGTAGAATTTCTTTCTGAAAATTATTCCCGAATCGGGAACGTGTGTTATCTTTAAACAACTCTGAAAGTGTTTTATTTTCTTCTGCCCAAACGGTACGATGAGAAAAAATAAATACATTTTTGGCATGGCTTTCGACAGCGTTTTTCAGCAAATCAAATTGCTCGTTTTTGATGTCACCGTTATCTTTTTCAGTATCTAAAAAAACAAATGTGTTTTCTCCAGTTGAAAATGAAAAATGAGTTTTTCCAAAATTTTCTTGATAGACATTAGCTGATAAATCATGATTACCAACCACATTAAACAGAGGCTTTGAAAGTTTTGAAAACAGAGATTTTTTGTAATTAGGAATGTCGTTTTTCACATCCATAAATAAATCGCCCAAGCAAACTATGAACGCTGCATTCGATGAATTTAACGTGTCTAAATTAGCCAACAAGGTAGAAGCTGGAAATCCACTTCTGTTACTTGATGAACCATAAAAATGTCCGCTTACTACAAAAGAAAAATTAGAAGAATCTTGAATTTGAACAGATAATTTATTGAATGGCGATTGCTGCGAAAATCCCAGTAAAGAAGAAAAGAAAAACGCTATGAAAAAAAAATATTTATTCATTTTCTATCTCTTTTTCCTTTGGTTTGTAAGCATAAGGATAATCAGCTATTTCGACAGATTTAGTTTCGCTTGAACCTAAAATTTGCACTTGCATTTTTAGCAATTTTTCACTTTTGATTTTGTCTAAAAATGCTTTGGTAGCAGTAAATGCATATTCATTGTAATTAACGTGTGCTTGGACTTGTTTACATTCAATAATCAGAGATGGAATTGAAACTATTTCGCTTCCGCAAGAGATAGAAACTACCTTGTAGGGAAACGCACTTACACTTCCTAAAGCCACAGTAATTGTATTGTTTGTCGTATCATAGCGCTGTAAAAATGCATTGAATGGCTTTGGCTCTGCCAGCATTTTTTTGATGATTTTTTGATTTTTGAAGTAAATATCGGTCGTAAAATCTTTGTACGGAAATTCTGAATACAACACGCTTAATTTTTCATTAAGCTGTTCTTCGTAAATTTTTAAAAATACTTTAAGATAACTTTCATCTGAAATCCTTTCAACCTCTTGGATATATGCTTTAAAAAATGTTGTGTCTGAAAATAGTTGTTGGTGAAACACTGGCAACGCCTCTTTTTCTAGTGTGAAAAATTGAAAAGAACCACACAGTTTTTTCGTTTCAAAAGCACTTACACTTTCGTAAGCAACGGGCTCAATTTTATTCGTTTCAGGATTAAAATAATACTTCACATCGCTCCAATCTAGACTATGGTGTCCACCAATTAAGTCAATTACCGCATGAAATTTCGCCATTAACTCAACATCAAAAACTTCTGATGTTTTTAGTTCATTGCGTTTAAATTGCTCTAACAAATTTTGTGCTTTTAAGTAAGCGTTTAGCAGAGTAGAATCGTTTCGGGTATTTTTCCTATCGTAAAATTCGGGAAATGATGAAATGTATGATGAATATTCTTCATGAAAGCGCATTTTTAAAATATCTCGGGTATAGCGTCCTTCCCAATAATTCTCAGGATTAAAACGCATAAATGGTCCATTTGGGCGATTGTTTCTTTCTGCCAATTCTTGTGCAAAATGTTCTTCTACGGCATAAATTCCTAAGTTGTCTCCGTTAAAATTTACTTTGATAAAATCATAGTTAAGAGAAATAATTCCTTGATGCGCCATCAACTTGTGATAGAGCCATTCGTAAGCATAGTTGCGCGTTCCGGGATGTTGAAGCGTGAAGCGCTTCATGCCTAAAAAGGTTTTCCCTTTTTTCACTTTTATTCTGTACGACCATTTTTCACCTTTCACATGGTCGAGCATGTGACCTTTGAGGCGCAATTCTATTTTCAAAGTATCGCCATTGTAAACCAATTTACCATCTACGTAACTACTGTCTTCGTTGATGATGTGTCCTTTTTCGATAGATTTTTCTCTTATTTCTTCAATCTTTTTAAAATCTTTTTTCTTGACTAAGATTTCAATTTCTTGCGGACTTGAAGAAATGGATTTAGCATAATTTCGAACTGATTTCAAAATCAAACCATCTTGAAAAAAATAGCTGATTGCCCCTAAAACACTTAGCGCAACCACTACGATGATGATTTTTACTTTTTTGCTCATGCTACATTTTTTCAGGAACGTTGATGCCTAATAATTTCATATTGTTTTTCGTCAACTCTGCAACGGCAAAGCTCAACGCAATTCTAAATTCTTTCAATGCTTCGTTTTCTTCACCTAAAATGGGATGCGATTGATAAAACGAATTGTATAATTTGATTAATTCGTAATTGAAATTGCACAACACCGCAGGGCTGTATTCCTTGGCAGCATTGGTTAATTCTTGCGGATAGCTTAATAACAATTTTACCAATTCTTTTTCTAAAGACGAAACTGCAACATCCTGTTTTATACTTTTCGGCACTTCTACTTTTCGTAAAATGGATTGAATGCGCGCATAGCCGTATTGAATGAAAGGCGCGGTGTTTCCGTTCAAATCAATAGATTCTTCAGGGTTGAATTGCATGCGTTTTTTCGGTTCAATTTTTAGCAAGAAATATCTCAAGCCACCCAAACCAATCGTTTCGTACAAGTCATTTTTTTGTGCTTCGTTCATGCCTTCAATGTGTCCGCGTTCTTGGGTGCTTTGTTTTGCCGATTCCACTACTTCGTTCATCAAATCATCCGCATCTACTACCGTTCCTTCGCGAGATTTCATACGTCCTGTGGGCAAATCAACCATACCGTAAGAAAGGTGATAACAATTTTCTGCCCAGCTATACCCCAACTTTTTTAGTACTTTAAAAAGCACATCAAAATGATAATCTTGTTCGTTGCCTACGGTGTAAATCATGCCCGTAACATTGGGGTGTTTTTCGTAACGCAAAATGGCGGTGCCAATGTCTTGCGTAATGTACACCGAAGTACCGTCTGCTCTCAACAATAGCTTTTCATCTAGACCTTCATTGGTTAAATCAACCCAAACAGCATTATCTTTTTTATAAAAAACTTCTTTTTGTAAACCTTCTTGTACAACTTCTTTGCCCTTTAAATACGTTTCTGACTCGTAATACAACTCATCAAAATCTACACCCATACGTTGGTAGGTTTTGTCAAAACCATCGTACACCCAGCCGTTCATTTTTTTCCAAAGGGCTACCACTTCTTCATCGCCTTGCTCCCATTTCACCAACATTTCTTGGGCTTCTTGAATTATTGGTGCATCTTTTTTTGCTTGTTCAGCATCAACACCTTTTGAAACTAGTTCATCAATTTGCTTTTTGTATTCTTTATCAAACCTCACATAGTACTTCCCAACCAACTTATCGCCTTTTAGTCCAGCATTAACAGGTGTTTCACCATTACCAAATTTTTGCCATGCCAACATACTTTTACAAATATGTATGCCACGGTCGTTGATGATTTGCGTTTTGATAACCTGATGTCCGCTGGCTTTTAGAATTTCACTTACAGAGTAACCCAAAAAAATATTTCGGCAATGTCCTAAGTGTAAAGGTTTATTCGTGTTGGGTGAAGAGTATTCTACAATGTAGGTTTGCTTAGAAGAGTTTTCTTTTGCAAAACCAAATTTCGTTGCATTGAGTGCGGTGTTGAAATGATTCAACCAATAACTATCAGCAATGCTTAGGTTTAAAAAACCGCCAACGGCATTGTAAGCAGTTATTTTGTTAATGTGGTTTACCAAATAATCGCCCAACGCAGTAGTGATTTCTTGCGGGGATTTTTTTAACGATTTCACAAACGGAAACACCACCACGGTAACATCGCCCTCAAAATCTTTTTTAGTGGGTTGTAAAGTAACCTGCTCTAAAGAAACTTCTTGATGGAACGATTGAGCAATACAAGCAACTACGGCTTGTTGTATAGATGAGTAAATATTGAGCATTTAACGTTTTGTAATAATGGCTGCCGCCTTTTCAATAATTCTGAATGCTGTTTCTGCCATGCGGTTTTGCTTGTTATCCAAACACGGATTTATTTCTACCACTTCCAAACAGCATACTTTTTTATCTAACAACAACAAATTGATAAGCTGGCTTGCCTCTTGTTCTGTCAAACCATCTTCTGCAGGTGTTCCTGTTCCGTACGAAACCAAGTCGCAGTCCAAACTATCTACATCAAACGAAATGTAAATGACATCGCATTTGGTTAATTGTTTTTGAATTTTTTTAGCAATTTCTTCCGCGCCCAATTTGCGTACATCTCTTACCGAATGAACAGTAATTTTGTTCTCACGAATAAAATTTTCTTCGGGAGATTCAAAATCACGAAGGGCAACATACACCAAATCTTTGGGTTGAATTTTAGGTGTAATTTTACCAACAGTTTTTAATTTCTTCCAAAACTTTATACCTTCTTCGGTAGGTTGATTTTGCTTATTTTCTTTGTTGTCAATTCCTAAAGCTGTTGCCAAAGGCATACCATGAATGTTGCCCGAAGGCGTAGTGTAAGGCGTATGTAAATCGGCATGTGCGTCTATCCAAACCACACCCACGCGCGCATCAGGATTGGATAATTTCACACCTGTAATCGTTCCGCCTGCGCTAGAATGGTCGCCCGCTAACACTAGCGGAAATTTATTATGCTGAATAGACTTTGAAACCGCTTCGGCAACTTCGTTATACACCTTTACAATACCATCAATACGCTTGGCTTTGGGTGTTTTTATATCAGAATGTAAAATATAATTGTAATCGGTAATTTTTGTAGAAGCGTATTTTTTGAAAAAATCGCTTTTGGCATTAAATGCTGCTACTTTAAGCGCACCAATGCCTAAACTTGCACCACGTGTGCCCGCACCCAATTCAGAAGGATTTTCTATTATTTCCAGTTTTGCCATAAATGCTATTTGATGGAAGAGGATACAAATTTAAGATTTTATAGCAAAATCGGTAGGTTTAGGTGAAAAAGTTTAAAACTCCACCTTAACTTTGTAAGCCGTATGCGCCCGAACATTGAAAACAGAGTCATCATCAAAAATAAGATACTGCCCTTTTATGCCTACCAATTTTTGCTCTATAACAGGTGTGGTATCTAACTTCAAACTCTTTATTTTATTGGGATATTTTATAACCGGATAATTGATGTTGGTGACTTCATCATTCAAAGAAGCGTAGAATTTTAACTCTGGCGGCAATTTATCAATGGCTTCTTGTTTTCGCTCTAATAAACCAAACAACGAAGTATTTTCCTCGTGTTTGAGCATGTTTCGCCAATTGGTTTTATCAGGAAAATGGTCTTTCAAATACACTTCTATCAAGCCTGCTAATTGTCTGTAAGGCACTTGTGCCAAGCGAATGGCTTGCGTAGCACCTTGGTCAATCCATCGGGTAGGAATTTGCGTATCTCTGGTTACGCCTACTTTCACATCAGATGTCAATGATAAATACACAGTATGCGGTTGCAAGTGATGGGCTCTCTCCCATTCTTCATCACGCAAAGCAATGCCTTCGTGAATTCTGCTCAACTCAGGGCGAATAATACTTTCAACAGCCAACGGAGATTTTAGATACGCATCATAACTCATGCCTTCTCCAAAGGTTTTATTAATGCGTTTTCCTGTTACCACACAATGAATTTCTCCTCCAAACGAAATCTTAATCGGTTGACCTACCAACTCCGTAAACGGAATAGTGTGTTTTGCTTCTAACACATCGTACAAAGGCAATGAATACAACACTTCATCGCTCAACTGAACGCCCATTTTACGTATGTTTCCTATAAATTCCAACTTTGGTTGAAGATTGAAAGTTAAAGGTTGAAAGTTAAAAAGTCCTTTCAAAACAACTTTCAACTTCTCACCTTCAACTTTAAACTGATTTCGGTAAAAGTAAACATTAATACGTGTTCACAAAAAATGATGTGTAAATTTGCACAATGAAACGCGTAGTAGTAGGTCTTTCAGGTGGTGTAGATTCAAGTGTTGCCGCATATTTACTTAAGGAGCAAGGATATGAGGTGATTGGTGTGTTTATGCGCAATTGGCACGATGAAAGTGTTACGCTGCATGATGAATGCCCCTGGATTGAAGATAGCAACGATGCACTTTCGGTTGCCGAAAAACTGAACATTCCTTTTCAAGTATTAGACTTAAGCGAGGAATACAAGCAACGCATTGTTGATTATATGTTTGCCGAATACGAAGCAGGACGAACACCCAATCCGGATGTGTTGTGCAACAGAGAAATTAAGTTTGATGTGTTTCTAAAAGCCGCTATGGACTTGGGTGCCGATTATGTGGCTACTGGTCATTATTGCCAAAAAGATACGATAGAAAAAGATGGTAAACGTATTCACCGTTTGTTGGCAGGCGCAGATAATAACAAAGACCAAAGTTATTTTTTGTGTCAACTCAATCAAGAACAGTTGAGCAAAGCGCTGTTTCCAATTGGTCATTTACAAAAAGCGGAAGTTCGACAAATAGCGAAAGAACAAGGTTTGGCTACTGCCGAGAAAAAAGATTCGCAGGGCTTATGTTTTGTGGGTAAAATAAGTTTGCCCGATTTTTTACAACAACAATTAAAACCTAAACAAGGCGACATTATTGAAATTCCTAATGATTTTGAAGCATACACTGTTCCTAAAAATAGTTTAGAAGAACAAGCCGCTCCTTTTGTTTACAAAACATCAGATGGCAAAAAAGTGGGCGAACATCAAGGGGCACATTACTTTACCATTGGTCAGCGCAAAGGTTTGCACGTAGGTGGCACACCCGAACCTTTGTTTGTCATTGCTACCGATGTTAACGAAAACATCATTTACGTTGGGCAAAGTGAAGAACACAAAGGACTTTACAGAAAAGCTCTTTTCATCAAAAATGAGGATATACATTGGCTTAGAGATGATGAACAATTAACTGTGAACGAAAGCAAAGAGTTTGACGTACGTATTCGCTACCGACAAGCATTGCAAAAAGCTACGCTTCATCAAAAAGAAAACGGACTGTATATTGCGTTCGCTACCCTTCAGCGTGGCATTACGCCTGGACAATTTGCCGCTTGGTACGCAGGTAATGAGTTAATGGGTTCAGGGGTGATTTCTGAGTAAATCAATAAGCATGTTTATCCCCTTAGGGCGCGACTATATCCCACAAGGGAAGAACAATTTCTTATTGGGGCGCGAGGATTTCTCTTAGGGGAGGGTCTTCGACCCCTTAAGAATAAACGACTTCCCTTAGGGGATGAAACATTTACCATTAGGGCGCATCGATATCCCCTTGGGGAAAACAAAAATCCCACAAGGGATAAGTGTTATCTCTCATGGGATATTGCCCATCCCTTTGGGGATGGAAGCACCACCGCAAGGAATACTAGGTATCTGGTTGGTTTTCATCGCGCTTACCGCGTGTAGTGGCTTGGGTCATTTGTTCTCTTAGTTTGCGAAGTCGTTTCGCTAACGGAGTGTCTTTACCCAATACGCCCACCATAGCGTCTAAGGTGCTGGAGGCAAACAAATAGCTGTCGTTTAAAGCGGCAACAGCTTCTTGGGTTGCCTTTACCAAATCGGCTTTCAGTTTTTCTTGTGCTGCATCAGCAGCCGTTGCTGTTTGGTTTTTGTTTTGCAAACCCGCCAATCGGTCAGCAGTTTCTAAACCTGCTCTACTAAAGGCGTCTTGGTTTTGTGCTAATAGCTCCGCTACAGTTTCTGCAAACGCGAGCTTTTGTCCATAAGTTAATCGAGACATGATTTCTACTTTTTTAAAGTTATGCGCAGCACTATTGCCGTGCATTCGGTTGCAGCTCTGTTTTTTTTGTTGTGCTTTAACCTAAGTAGAAATGTGTCATTGATGTGTGGGTTTGAAGTTTAAAGTTAAATGTTGAAAGTTCAAGGTCTTTTATCTTTGTTCTTTTTTCTAACATTCTTCGTCAAGAATATTTAACGCTGAAACATAAGCTATGGTTGCAGGTTTTAACGTTTTTTAACGAAAAATTTAGGAAACGGTCGGTTTTTTTGGGTGAACGGCAGGAAATAATAAATAATGAGGAATGAAAAATTAAAAATGGATGAGAGTTTTATATTTACTTCTTATCAGATAATTTATAGCCTAACCCCAGCTTTACATAGTGATTGCCTCTACCATGATTGCCAAGGTTGGTGAGTTGATAATGAAATCGCACTAAAGTTTAATGCGCTTAGCTTAGAGCCAGACACATAACTTTCTACCTCGCGACTTAATTCTTTTGTTTGAATAAATAGTGACGGAATTAACCCTGTTCCATATCCTAAACCTATTCTAAAAGAATGTTTTTTAAAATATTTCGTGGCTCCAGCGCTCAAATTGATTCCTGTAAAAAAAAGTAGGTATAAGGGTGAACTGTAAATCTCCCTTGAGATTCTCTTTGATTACAAAATTTCTTGAATATAGTAAATTTATAGCTCCGCCCGTCTCTCCCAAAATTTCAACTCCAACAGAATTCTTATAAAGAATTAACAACTAATAAATTTCTATTTCGTCTAAAAAGAATAGTTCTGCTAAGTATCTAACTCTTGGGTCAGTGGTCCTGTGTAAATATCGTCCGCTATAAATTACCATCAGTGAGTCTTTTTTAAATTCGTTTGGAAAGGAATTACAAACTTGAAGTAACCCTGCATCGTTTGCAGAAATATAGTAAGAATCTGCTTCTTGAATAACCATTCCTTTTTGGTTCTTCACTTTTTTTGTTACTCTTCTCCAACCACAATCATCTGTTTTTTTTATGCACCCCACACTAAAGAATAGTGTTGCATAAAGCATTATATATGTTAACATTGTTTTCATTGTTATTTCTGTTGTAGTTTCTTATTTTCTTCCTCCATACTGCATGATTCAAGCAATGACTCTGGTATTTGTCCATATATTGAAAAAGAGAAAAATAAAAAAACAACTGTTAGTTTTTTCATGGTTTAATCAGTTTTTGTTTAAACAAAATATCGTTGGTTTTTTCATCACGTATATTAAGCATATACAATCCTTTTGGAATTTTGCTCGTATCTATTTTTTTATTACAGTCCGATACATACACGCACTCTCCAATAGAGTTAAAAAGGATTATTTTTGCATTACTTGTTAAATAAGACGATTCTAAAATTATATAATCATCAAACAGCGTTGGAAAAACAGAAAACACATTAGTTTCTTCTTCTACATTTAGCACGCCACAGGCATCGCCATTAAAAGAAAATGAACCAATGAAAGGATCTTCATAACACTGAAGCCAATAGGTTGTCATAAAGTCTCCAGAAGGTATTAAATATCCATCTAAATAACCTATCCCTTCAACAACATCTCCATAAAATGGGCAACCTAAAGAGTTTGCGTAATATTCTTGTACTTTTCTATCGCCTCCATTAATATTCATTGAAGATACAGACTCAACAGAAACCTCTGCCTCTCCACAATATTCACTTATAAATGTCTCTCCTGTATTTTTAGCAAGGTCGTATAACAACTTAAATCCCTGTCCATCAACATAGATAAAAATACTGTCGTTAGAATTTTGATATAAACGCCTTCCATCGTTTAGTTTTTTTGACAATTTTCCCTCTATAATTGTGTCTTTTATTACCTGAACAGTAAATACGTACCTTGTAGTGTTCCCGTTAATATCAACGTCTTCTGCAATATAGCGCCATATTGCACCAACAGGAGCAAATTCATAGGTTTGCGCATAACTTGTTAGGGTTAAAAATAAGGTTATAACTGTGGCATAAATAGTTTTCATTTTATTTGCTTAACTTGTCTTCTATAATGCTTATCTTTTTTTCAAGCTCAATAATATAAAGTGTTAATTCTTCTACTTTTTCTAAAAGTAAGCGATTCATTTCTCCTAAATCATATCCGTTTGCTTTTACTTCTTTTGCGCTGGGTATATTGGGTAAATGTTTATTTAATAATATACTTTTCCAATTCCGAAATAGGCATCAGCTTATAATCTTTTTCAAACACATAATCAGGATGCGGAAAGTTTTCTTTTGCTCTTACGTTGACTTCTGTTGCCCATACTTTACCATTGTTATAAACCTTATAAATTTCTTCATCTTGGTTGTTTTTGAGCACCAACATTGGCAGTGTTGATTGAAAAGGGCTGCTTATTGTTACCGTTCTTGTAAATGTTGAATTGCCGTTAAATAATGATTGCCCATTAACATGTAGTGCATATTGTGGATTATTAGTATTTATTCCAACATTTACAGGTCCGCATTGAGAGTAAGCATACAGTTGTGCGGGGTTTCCTGCTTTGGGTTTCCATATGGTTGAGTAGCTAAGATTTCCTGTATTTGCAGGGTCACAGTCTAATTTAACGGGCACATCCAGGGTGATTAATTTTAACAGTTCTTCTCCTTGAACTAGTCTAATAGTTCCATCGTCTTTCAGCACCATTAATCGTGGCAGGTCAAGGGTATTTTCACCTGGTTGTAATTTTAACTGCTCTAATTTTATGTTGCCATCTGTTAAAAGACGTATGCCTTCCAAACTATTGGCTTTAAATACCAAGTCTGTAGGGTTGGTGGTGCCTATAAAGTGTTCGGATGCGGCTTCGTTTCCGTTGCTTTTCCAAGGTATTACGGCTTGTGGATTGTTGGGACCTGAATTTCCATTTTGTGCGTTAGAACCTATGGCTAACAACACGCCCAAAGAAAGGGCTAAAAGGTGTTTGTTCATGATTAACAGGGGTTTAATTAAGTTTTTTGCTAAGCTAAGCTAAGCTAAGCTAATGACATAAACAAATTTTTTGGCAAGTTTTTTTTTGTGAAAATTATTAACAACGTGAAAAACCTAATGAAACAGGAAAAGAATACTTGAACAAATGAATAGTGAATGAAGAATTCAGAAGAAAGAGAAAAGACCTTAAACTTTCAACTTTTCGACCTTCAGCCTTCAACTACTGTAACATAGTTCTAATAATTAAAATATACTGGAAGATAACACACCGACTCAACGGCTTTGTAGTCTTTAATAGCAGGTATCCAGCGCGGCATGTCGTGTACCATTTTGGCTACTATTTCATCCATAGCAGGGTTTATTTCTCCTCTTACAATGGCGATGTCTTTTAGGCTGCCATCTGTGGCAACGGTAAAGCGTACATATATGGGCTCTAAGTCTAAGTTCTCGTACTTTTTAAAGTCAATTTTACTGTTGATGTATTTGTGCATCCAATAAATGCCACCAGGAAATTGAGGAAAATGGTGCACTTCCGTTTTTACTTCTAAGCCTTTCGATTTAGATATTTCGTAGTTCTCAATATCGTACACCAACTCAAAAGTAGGTTTCTGAATAGGCGCATTACTTATGCCCAAACCTTGTGTTCCTTGAGTAAATTTCCAATCATAAAAATTGGTCATAATGGTGCTTAACATATCCTTATAATTTGTGTCAGGACTATCAAACGAAATGATTTGTTGTTTTGAAAAATAGCCATAATCAACACCATTTTTAGAAAATTTCCAATCGGTAATGTCTCCGAACAAAATAGTTTTTTGAACGATGCCTTTTTTCTCTTGAACATCGTAGGTAAAACCATCGGCATTCATACCCTTAATTTGTTGCCAACTGCTTGCCTTAGTTTTTAGGTCATAAATTCTCACAAAACAATCGCTTTGTGCAGAAGCCACTTCATTTTTAAAAAACTCTAACGAATTGTGTGCAAAAAATAGTTGGTGTTCGTAGTACTCATACTTAAGCCATTCTTCAGGAAATGACTTTGGTGTTTGGCTGCTGCCTTGAGAAAAAATATTAAAACTAAGTGTTAAAGAAAAGCAAAGCGATAAAATTATTTTCATATTTGTAGCGGTATAAAGTTTGGTCAAATCTATTATTGTTTGGCAAACAATAAGCATAATTGTAGATAACTTTTTAAAAATGTTGAAAAATTTATCCAAGGTTTTACTACTGGTGCCAAACGTATGGTCTATGTTTCGTGCAATCCTTCTACACAAGCAAGAGACATTCAAACACTCACAAGCTTTGGTTACGAACTTAAAAAACTCTCGTTGGTTGACCAATTTCCACACACTGCTCACATTGAGGCGGTAGCGCTGTTTGAGAAGATTGTAATTTTTCCCATTGAGGGGAAATAAAAAGGGGTGAAAGTACTGGATAAATACACACTTTCGCTTTAAAAGTATTATTACCCAATATACCTCTTTAATTATGGAAGAAAAAAAGAAAATCTTCCAGAAAAAAAGGTGGAGGATACAATCGAAAAAAATCGGAGAACACTTCTAAAGAAAAGACAGAAGAAAAAATAGATACTTCTGCAAGCGAAGCAGAAACCTTAGGTTTAATAAACAGCGTACGTTAGACAGGTTAGTGCATCTAATCCGCCACATCGCCAAGCCCGAAAACGTTACCTAAGAACTACACGACAATTGGCTGCAACCAATTTTGTTCTTTGCCCAATCGGGGCGTTTGACAAACCAATGGTGCATGTCTGGTTGCTCATCGTAAGGTTTTTTTAGCAAGTTTTCCAATTCATGTAGTAAAGAATAGTCACCTTCATCGGCTTTGTCAATAGCCAATTGCGCCATGTAATTGCGCAATACATATTTCGGGTTGGTGCTATTCATTTTCTGTTTTCTTTCAGTATCAGAAACGTTTTCTACGTTTAAGCGTTGTGCATATTTTTCCAACCAACTCAACCATGTTGCTTTTACATTATCGTTTACTTCTTCAGGACGGTAAAAAGCATCGTTTAGAAGTTGTAAATTCTCTTCTGCAGAACTATTTTTATCAAAATCGCTTAGCAATCTA
>JBKHVV010000007.1:0-44227 GCA_046569885.1 Bacteroidia bacterium | reverse complement strand
TTTTGTTCACGCTCGAAACGCTCTTTTTGTGCAATATAGCTTTCGGCTTGGTCTTTAGCGCGTTTTACATAATTGTGCCACGAAGTTCCTTTTAGTTTTTCTGCAAAATTTGCTTCTATTTTCTGAATGAGATGCAATTCTTCTTCGTAGTTTAGGTAAGGTAAAAACACGTACAAACCAAGAGAATTAGGGTTTTCATTGAAGAAGGTGTTTTTTCTTTGATTAAATTCCGCACGTGTTTCTTCAAATTTTTCAATAACATTTTTTCTTCCTAACGTATCTGTGTAGCCCAATGCGTTGAGTTCATTAGTAGCCTTTTGTTTTAGTTGTTCAAAATCGCGAATGATTAATGCTGCTTCTGCGTCTATTTTAGAATCTTCTGAGCCGTCAATTTTCTTAAGTTTTGGTAATTCGTTCAAATCGTATTCAAGAGATATTTCTTCATCTTTTGTAACGATAAGTTCAATCACTTTATCAGAATCTTTGTGAGTTAAAATTAAAAATGCGGTGCTATCTACATGAGTTGTGAATGTATATTTTTTTTCTTCGCTAATGGCTGCACTATCAACAGCAATGTATCTACCAATCGAATCGTTAAACTTATTGAGATACACTGTTTCCGTTCCGTTTTCAACTAAGCCATTAATAGTAACATTGGGCGATGTGTCATTGTTATCATCACACGATGAAAAAACTATGCTTGAAACAGCCAATAAATAAATTAGTTTACGCATGTTCTTCTAATATTTTTTGTACAATTTTATTGGCCGATTTAGGGTCGGCTTTACCCTTTGATAATTTCATTACTTCACCCATGAATAACCCCACCAAACCTATTTTTCCAGAATGATATTCGGCTACTTTATCGGGGTATTTTGCTAAAACTTCTCTTACAATTTGCTCAATAGCCGATGAGTCGGACTCTTGAATTAAGTTGTTTTCTTCGGCAATTTTTAGTGGGTCTTTTTCTGGATGTTCTACCAAAATAGGAAAAATATTTTGCGAAGCTACCGAGTGACTTACTTTGCCATCATCTACCAAATTGATGAGCGCGGCAATTTGTTTTGGACTTACGCTAAACCCTTCAATTTCTAAAGCATTTTGGTTGAGGTATCCTTTTATGCTACTCATTACCCAGTTGGCAGCCGCTTTGGTATTTTTAGTGTGTTTTATCAACTCCTCAAAATACAAGGCAATGGCTTTTTGGTCGGTAAGAATGCCCGCATCGTAATCAGAAAGTTTTAGTTCGCTCACGTATTTTTTAAACAGTTCGTTAGGTAATGGAGGCATTTGTGTTTTTACCTTTTCGATGTGTTCTTGCGAAACTTTTAGAGGTTGTAAATCTGGTTCAGGAAAATAACGATAATCGTGGGCATCTTCTTTGCTACGCATAGAAATGGTAGTGCCCGTTGGCGCATCAAACGAGCGTGTTTCTTGTACAACATTTTCACCAGCTTCTGTAATTTCAATCAAGCGTTTTATTTCAAATTCGATGGCACGTTGTACGTTACGAATAGAGTTCATGTTTTTTACTTCTACGCGTTTACCATAGGTTTTAGAACCCTTTAGCATTACCGAAATGTTGGCATCGCATCGCAAACTACCTTCTTCCATGTTGCCATCGCAAATATCAAGGTAACGCACCAATTTACGCACCTCGGTTAAGTAACTGTATGCTTCTGTTGCGGTTTTAATATCGGGCTCTGATACAATCTCTACCAACGGAACGCCCGCACGGTTTAAATCTACCAGCGTGTTAAAAGGGTCTTGGTCGTGGATGCTTTTTCCGGCATCTTCTTCCATGTGAATGCGCGTTAGGCGAATGTGTTTTTCTTCGCCATTTTCTAATTTTATGGTGATGTGTCCACCAGTGCAAATAGGCGTTTTATCTTGCGTAATTTGATAGCCCTTTGGAAGATCGGGATAGAAATAATTTTTGCGTGCAAAAATCATATCTCTAGTAATTTCGCTATTGCATGCCAAGCCCAATTTTATGGCATAATCAACCGCTGCTTTGTTGAGCACAGGCAAGGTACCAGGGTGGCCTAAGCTAATAACACTTATATTGCTATTGGGCGCAGAGCCATACTCATTTTTATCATTGGAATACGCTTTGCTTTTAGTAAGCAACTGTGCGTGTACTTCTAAACCTATTACGGCTTCATATTTATCGTATATCGAACTCATTGATACCTCTTAGGGAAATAAACGTACAAACTTACGCAATTTTTTTGTCTGAAGCTTTAAGTTGATAGTCGAAAGAATGTGGATTTAAATCGTTGAATTTAATTACGAGAACTCGTTGAGTTTTTTATTCGTTTCTTGCGAACCCAACAAAGCATTTAGTGAAGCAATCTTGCGACATCGAAGAAGTAGTCTAGGCAATTATATTTTAATTTTCTCTCTTTTTCTATTAACTTCGTGCTTATCGATAGACAGATAACAATTGTTTGCGGTATTACTATGAGATATTTAATATACATATTAATAGTATTTATACTTAGCTGTTGCTTATCAACTTCAAAATATAGAGGAGGTTATGGAGAGGAGAAGTCAATTATAGTATATCATCAAAACGAATATTTGATAAAGGATAAAGTGATTGAAATAAAAAGTGTGTTTGTTACTTTGTATTTTTCACATGATGATTTTATCAATTATCAATGTGGTAAGAAATTTAAATCTGAAATTACTAAAAATGACTATGATTCAATAAACTCTATGGCTTTAGATACTATTCCGCATGATATAGCTATTAAGAATGGTAATTTTTATCGCTTTTCATCAAAAAAAACAATAGGTAAATTAATAGAAAAAGGAAAGTTGAACATAATTGACAATCAAACCAAAGAAAGAGTTACATTAATCACTCACGGCTATAGAAAAATACCAGAAAGTACAGATGGTTGTGGACATGGATGGGCATATTATTATGAAGGTCAAATTTTCTGGTCTTGGAGATATAAGACATGTCCATTTTAATTAATGTTCATGACAACTTAAGCAACCCACGAATCGTCCTCGTTTGTAACGAGGATGAAAGAGAACAACAGTTGTAATGTTTATAGTGGTTCACAAATAAAATATACAGAATTGTTTAGATTACTTCGTTCACAAACTCACTCGTAATGACGAAACCCTAAAAACTCCAAGCAATACCAAAGCTTGGTAAGAATGGTAATTGGTAAATTGACTCGTTCTTTTCGGGAATTACATAGAAAATATTTTGTCTATTGTAAACGTTAGTTGCGCCAACATTAATTTCTAGTTTGGAGTTTTTAAAATCTATGTTCTTTTTAATGGTAACATCCAAACGGTGGTAGGTTGGTAGTCGGCTTGAGTTCAAATCACCTAAAATGGTTTCTAATTGGCTTGAGTTAACCGTGGTAATGTCTGTATTGATGCCATTATCAAACGTAATGTTGTGGTAATATCCTGCGCGAGGTGTAAATGGTAAACCTGAGCCGAAGTTCCAGCGAGCGTCAAATTCCCAATCTTTTCCAAACTCGTAAGTTACTACAAAGTTTGTGTTGTGGCGTCTGTCAAACACGGGCGAATAGGTTTGGAAACCATCCCAACGGTCAACTTTACCCAATGAATAACCTGCCCAAACATACAATTTTTTAGAATTGTATTTAAATAACACATCCACACCACGTGCAGCACCAGTTTCTATGATGTAATCAAGTTTTAATAATTCGGGTGCGTCAGAATCGGAAACATCAAATATTTTGTTGCGGTTGATGTTGGTAAGCTGCGAAAAGTTTTTGTAGTAAGCTTCTACGTTTAACGATAGTCTGCGAGTTAGGTCAAATTCAAAACCAGCAATGGCATGTTCTGATTTTTGAAGTGAGTGCGTTCTGTCGCGCTCATTACCTTCTTCATCCGTAATTGTTTGTTGTAAGTTGTCAGGTCCAGAAAGAAAACCATAAAACAAGTTTACCACATCACGGTCTGAATTGGCAGCAATAAAGTTTTGAGAGTAAAATCCACCTGCAAATTTTACGCGAAAGTTTTCGGTTACGTTATACTTTGCACCTAAGCGTGGTTCGGGAGAAACATTGCCTAACGAAGCGTAGTATTGTAAGCGGAAACTTGGTTCAAGTACCAACAGTCCGCGCACCAATTTATAATCTACATAAGCCGAAAATTCGGTGGTGTTTTGTTTTTGCTGTATGGTTCTGCCAGAAGCATTGTTAAATAAAAAATCTGTTGTAAAACCAAGCAGTTCAATCCCGTATTTAATTTCATCATCTTTGATAAAATATTTGAAATCAAACCCAAGATTAAAGCCATCGATTGATGACCTTCTTTCTGGTAAATCTTTTTCTTGAAGTGCTAACACATACTTGGAGTAGGTCAATTTTCCTGTAATTAACACAGGAGAACCCGAAGGCAACAAAATAAAATTAGAACCCGCACCAAATGAGTTCCACGCTAAGTTAGAAATGCCTTGGTAACTTACGCGGTCGTTAAAATTAAAACCAAATAAATTAAATTTACTTCCTGTTGGTCCTGCAAAAGTTATTTTTCCATAAATATCCGTAAAGTTGAACGGCAAACCAATCAACGTGTCTTTGTCGAAAAAGCCATCACCGTTGGTATCTAAACTATCTCTACCAGCGTAAGGGTAAAATATTTTAGATGATTGTGTGAGGTAAGAAGTTTTTGCTGATAAAAGATAAGAAATGGTATTTGTTTTTCCTTCTTTGGCTCTTTTTATAGGTCCTTCTAACAATCCTTTTGCGCCAAAAGGTGTTACGGAAATTCGTCCAGCCATATTTTCTTTGTTTCCATCTTTAGTGGTAATGTCCATCACTGATGAAATTCTTCCACCATATTCGGCACTAAATCCACCGGTATAAATATCCGCACTACGAATAATTTCGGTATCAAATACAGAGTAAAATCCAATAGAGTGAAAAGGATTGTAAATGGTCATACCATCTAACAATACCTTGTTTTGAATGGGAGAACCACCACGTACGTATAGCTGTCCGCCTTGGTCGCCAGTAGAAACGACACCTGGTACGGTTTGAAAATAAGTAGCAATATCAGATTCACCACCAATGGCAGGTACAGATTTGATATCTTTTTTGGTAACGGTAATTTCCGAGATTTTTACTTCGGTTTTAGCTTCTTGTTTTTCGGCAGTAACTTCAACGCTTTCTAAGGTTTTTCCACCTTCAAGTAAATAGATTTGATGCTCTAAAATTCTACCCGAAGATACGGTGATGGTTGCCTCGTAGGTTTCGTGTTGGTAGCTAATTACAGAAATGGTGTATTCTCCAGTAGGCACTTTTGTAATGCTATAAAATCCGTTTACATCGGTATTTGCTCCGTTGGTGGTGCCTTTTAGTTGCACAGATGTAAAAATTACCGGTTCACCAGTTTTTTTATCATAAACAAATCCTCTTACTGTTCCCGTTTGTGCGAATGCTGTTAGTCCTAAAAAAACTAAAACGAGCGAAAAAACTATTTTTCTGTACATATTTCTTTTTGCAATTACGAGGTTAAAAGTAAATATTTAATATAAATACAAACGATTTAATCTTTTTTAAATTATGGGCATTGTAGGAAAGCTAACTTTTTTAGTGAGAAATTTTGAAGAGCAATTCTTTTATTAATTCGCCATCATCAATGGTAGATATGCCAACGCCTTTCGATTTTATATCGTAATTTTTTAGCTCATTAATAATCCGAGAAATGGTTTTTGGCGGATAATTAGCAGCCGCTTTTTTATACTCTTTAACCACAAAAGGATGTAGTTTTAGTTCTTTAGCCAATTCAGCATCGTTGGTTTTATTTTTGGCAAAATGAAGCTTCATTATTTTAGAAAAATATCCATATAAATAGGAGGTAACCAAAACCATTGGAAAGGTTTTTGAGTTGGCAGCAGCATAGTTGGCAATCATCGAAATTTTTTGATAATTTTTTACCGAAAGCGCGTTGCCAAGTTCAAACATGTTGTATTCTTTACTTATGCCAATATTTTTCTCAATAATTTCGGAAGTTACGTTGTTAGATTCTTTCAGTAAAATTTTTAGTTTTTCAAGTTCTTGAATAATTTTACTTAAATCGTTGCCTAAAAAATCGCTTAGCAAAATCGCCTCTTTTGGCGCAATAGTTAGCGCCATTTCTTTTCCTTGTTTTTCAATCCACTGGGGTAGTTGGTAATCTTTTATTTTGTCAGAATTAAAAATTATCCATTTCGATAAAGATTTATACAACTTTGAGTTTGCACGAAGAGAGTTGTATTTGTAGCAAAACACCAAAACAGTTGTGTTTAATGGGTTTTCAATATAAGGCACTATTTTTTCTATGGTTTTACTAAGATTTTGAGCTTCTTTCACCATCACTACTTGTCGTTCGGCCATCATCGGATATTTTTTGGCAATAGCAATGATTTCGTCAACATCTTTTATATCTTTTCCATAAAGTATGGTCTGGTTGAAATCTTTTTCGTGTTCTTCGAGCGCGAATTTTTCAATCGCATCGCTTATTTGGTCAATAAAAAAAGGTTCATCACCCTGTAGAAAATAAACAGGTGAAAACGATTTTTTTTGGATGGATGCTATTATTTCGCTAAAATTCATCAACTTTAAACTTTGGCAAATATAGCCGATAGTTTTAGATGCAGAAACTCAACTTTCCAACATATCAATTTAAGGTTAAAAAAGAGGGTGAAAAATTGCTTATTTATGATAAACTTCGAAAAGGTTATTTCTCACTGACACCCGAAGAATGGGTTCGCCAGCATGCTGTTGAGTTTTTAACACAAGACAAACATTTGCCAGAAAGTTGGCTTCAGATTGAAAAACAACTTAACATAAGCGGTAGGAATGTTAGATTTGATTTAGTTTGTCAAAACAACTTTGCCGAAATTTTATTACTTTTAGAGTGTAAAGCGCCCAATGTAAAACTAACCCAAGCAACCTTTGACCAAATTTTACGTTATAATAATGTTCTTAAATCTAAATATTTATGGATAACCAACGGTTTGGAGCATTTTATTTTTGAGTTTAACGAAACAAACAATAAATATGAAAACATTTCTATTCAAAATTTTCTTTCAGATTTTAGCAATTAACGTTTTTACATTTAGTTTAAACGCTCAGGATGTCAAAAATTTGCGCCCTGCCCTTAAAAGCTACTATCAAAGCAACGTAGAGTTGGCCAAAAAAAGTGCAGAGCCAATCATGGTTGATTTTATTGTGAAGGCAAAATCGCCAGAAGCTAAAAATGTGCTTGAGTCAGTAGGTTCAAAAATAAAATATACCAAAGGAGATTTAATTGCCGTGCGTATTCCGTTAGATAAAATTCCTGAAATAGCGCAATCAAAACACATTTATCCTTTAGAATTTTCGATTGAAAAAGGGTTAGAATTGAACGACACCATGCGCTTGAGAAACCGCGTTGATGAAGTACATTTAGGCATAGCGCCATTAGATATGCCTTACGATGGTGAAGGTGTAGTTGTTGGTTTTATTGATACAGGCATAGACTATACGCATCCTGATTTTCAAAATCCAGATGGTAGCACACGAGTGTTAGCTATTTGGGATCAATCAAAACCATACGATGCCACCTTTACTCCATTAAAGTACGGTTATGGACAAGAATGGGATAGTGTAGAAATTAATGCTGGCATTTCTACTCATGACTTAAACGGAACACATCATGGTAGTACTGTTTCTGGAGCAGCTGCAGGCAATGCTCTCGCATCGGGTTATAACAAAGGCGTAGCACCCAAAGCAGATATAGTGATGGTTAAAAGCGACTTTACTCTACCAAATTGGTTTATGACTGTGGCAGATGCTGTGGATTATATTTTTGGCATTGCCGATGCTCATGGAAAACCATGTGTGATCAATGCCAGTGTTGGTGGTTATCTTGGTTCGCACGATGGTACAGATGCCGCAGCCTTGATGATAGATCAATTAACTGCCGAAAAATCTGGACGATTATTTGTTTGCGCTGCTGGTAATTCTGGCACAAAAGGCGCCTATCATTTAAGAAATGACGTTAATTCTGACACCACATTTACGTGGTTTACCATCAACCCATCAAGTGCTTTTGGAGGAATTGTTGCTGGTTACGCTGATGTTTGGGCATATAAAACAGAGTTTGATGACGTATATTTTGCAATTGGTGCTGACAAAAATTCTCCCAATTTTGAATTTAGAGGAAGAACAGCATTTCACAACCTTATATTAGATGATATGGTTGATAAAATGACTCCTGATTCTATTGTGGTTGATGGAAACAAACTGGCAGATATAGAGTATTACGTTACCGAAGATAATGGAAGTTATGAAATTGAAATTTATATGCCTGAACCCGACTCTTCTCAATATTATTATAGACTTATAACCACTACTCAAACATCAGGCAGATATGATCTGTGGGCAGATTCATTTTTGGGTATTTCAGATATTGTTTCGACAGGATTACCCACTGTTGGTGATTTTCCTGACATGCAATACTACGTAATGCCCGATACGTTACAAACGATTGTTACCTCTTGGGCTTGCTCACCAAACACCATTACCGTGGCAAATTATGTAAATACCGACCGATTTATAGATTACAACGGAGATACTCAAATACCAGCAGGTGCTTTTGTTAATTATCCTAAACAACTAAAACAACACAGCAGCAAAGGTCCTACAAGAAATGGAAACATTAAGCCCGATATAGCTGCAACTGGTGACATAACGATGTCTCCAGGAATAGTTTCAGATGTAATTAATAGAAGAACAGCTAATCCCACACAATTACACCTTAGTGGTTGGCACGTTAGCAATGGAGGTACTTCAATGGCATCGCCTGTGGTTGCAGGTGTAGGTGCTTTGTTACTCCAAAGTTGCCCTGAGTTGACGCCTCAAGCATTTAAAGATTTAATAACATCTACCACTTATTCCGATGAATTTACAGGAGCAACTCTGCCAAACTACGCTTGGGGTTACGGAAAAGTTGATGCACATGCAGCTGTTAGTGCTACTATAATTTCTAAGCCAACAATTTCCGAATTTGGAAACATACTTACATCAACCGCTGCCAATGCTTATCAATGGTATAAAGATGGTGTTGAAATTACAGGAGAAACTTCTCAAACCTACAATGCAACAGAAAGCGGACAGTACGTTGTTGAAGTATTTAATCAATACGGTTGTAGTAAATTTTCTGATGCTTTTGATTTTATTTTAGGATTAAACCTAAATTCAAATAAAGTTATTTTATATCCCAATCCTTTTAACAATGAGCTTTATATCCAGTTTGATACTTTATTAGATGATATTGATGTCCAAATTTCTGATGTGATTGGACGCAATGTTTTTTCGTCAAAAATTGAAAAAAACAAAACTCAAATTAATCTATCGTATTTAGAATCGGGTGTTTATTTTGTGGTAGTAAGAAGCAACGAGCAAGAATTAACCAAAGCAACGTTTGTAAAAAAATAAGATTTAGAAACTGTTTAAACTTTATTCAATTAATTAACCACCTTTTCGGGCATAGTTTATTTATTTGTAGTGATAATGTTTAACTACTACATGGGCTTCAATCCCACTTTTTCCATCTAAAATAAAGCACCATTCCTAATACACTTAGTAGCATTACAATCCACACGGTTAAATATCCCCATTTCATTTTTAGTTCTGGCATATTTTCGAAATTCATACCATATACGCCCACAATAAACGTAAGTGGAATAAATATGGTGGCAACTACCGTTAAGGTTTTCATAATCTGATTCATCTTATGCCCTTGCATAGAGAAGAATAAATTTACAGCACTTTCTAATCGGTACTTCAAAGATTCTACAGACTCAATTAAATCTAATGCTTGTTCTTTTAAATCAAAAAAGTAATTTCTCTGTTCGGGTTTTATAAGTATGTTGTCTAATTTTTCAATAGTGCTCAAAGCCTCTTTTAATGGTTTAAGCATTTTATTCAATTTAAACAATTCCTTGCGGTACCTTTCAATGTCATGAATAGTTGTTGTGTCGGCACTCCATTGACTTACATTGTCCATCATATTGTCGATATGCTCCTCAATACTATCTACACTTTCATAATAGCTATGAATAATAGATTCAATCAATAAAAACATTAAATAGTCTGCTGGTTTGTTTCGCACCAAACCCATCTTTTTTCTTAAGCGCTCACGAACATGCTTAAAGTGGTCGCTCTTTTTTTCTTGAAAAGTAATAAGTGCATTTTCTGTAAGAATAAAACTAATTTGTTCTACACTTAGTTTGGAGGTACTTGAAGGTAAAATTGATTTTAAAGAAAGAAAAATGCAGTCATCAAACTCCTGAATTTTTGGACGTTGATTAGTGTCTATAACATCTCGAATAATTAACCTATGAATGTTGTACTTGTTGCAAATTTGACGCACCGCATTTGTGTCGTGTATGCCATGAATGTTTAGCCAATAAAACTTATTAGGATGGTTTAATTCTGGAAGTTCTTCTGGTTGTAAAGACACCAACTCAAGAACATGTTCGCTGTTGTATTCAAACAGCTGTATATCTATTTTTTCAGAATACTTTGTGCCTACAAAAGCAACATCATCTGGATTGATAATTTTAGTGGTTTGGCGTTTTCGTAATACCATCTATTTTTTTGTGCAAAGAGTAATTTTTCTCTTCACCAATTTATTTCAATTAAGCTGTAACGGCTTTTCTATATCTTAAATTGTAAATAGATCGATATCTTCCTCTACTATTCAAGTAGCTTTCCAGTTCTTTTTTACAATTACGCTCAATCAAGCTATAAAGAGGTTGTTCTACATCTTTTAGTTTAGCTAAGGATCGGGTTATTTTTTCGTCCCACAGTTTATGGTAGGTTTCAAAATCGGATGGCTTGATAGCTCTTCGGCAACTTGGTGAGCCACATTCACAAGGCATTTCGTAGTCAAGATTAAAAATACCGTACTCATCGGTTATTTGCTCTCCAATCTGAATGTCTCTTATCGCAATTTCAAAGCCATAGCCCGTGCTAATAGTGTTGCAACTGCACGAGTGGTTTACATACTTTGCAAAATCCCAACTGATAATACGATAGCCGCGCTCATCAATGTATGAGTATTTCTCAATAATGTCTTGAATGGGTTTTGAGTGCCTTTGATAGTCTTCCTCAGAAACATCAATTTCTAAGCTATCTTTTACATACACAATGGTTCCTTCTGGAATGAATTCTGTAGCAAAAACACCATATCCTACGGTGTCACTAACGTGCCTTAATTCTGTTTTTGGATGTATCACAGTATACTTTAGTTATTTAACAATATGCAAAGTAAAAGTTATTTTTTTTTAATTTTTTCGATTGTTAATAAAATATTTGTTTTGACTTAATATCCGCCTATTGAGTGAAGTGAATTATAGATACATTTTTAGCCAAAAATGAAGTCTCGAAAGCGCTTTTTTATAAATGATTTTTGGTTTAGAAAATGGAGTTAAGGTTGATAAGTCTCTGTTTTTTTGCAGAATTATTAGCGCATAGTCAGCTTCTTTGTTATAAAGAGAGTAAGAAGTGTAATTAACCAAAGTCAATCCATTATGATAGGTGTCTTTCAGTAGTTGTTCTGCACTAATTGATTGGTCAATTATTTGAAGCTTTTCCGATTGAAATTTTCTAATAAAATCTAGCGCTTTTGGGTGAGGAATATGAATTAAAATTTTGGAATTATCATGCATGTGGTTTGAAATAACCTGAAATAAATTTCTGTGTTGTTCAATAGGAATATGCTCTAAAACATCGGGCAGCACAATAAAGTCAAATTTATTCGAGTGGCTAAAATTCTCCATATTTGTTACTATGAATTCAACGTTGCTGCTCGTTTTAGAAAATATTGATTTAGCTATATTGATAGACTCATCGCTGATGTCTGTAGCAAAGATTTTTCCAGTTTTTAGATACTTATGTATGAGCTTTGTTAGCGTACCTATACCACACCCAATTTCAAGTACCGAGTGATTTTTTTTCAGTCCAGCATCAATGAGATGGTTAACGATAGAGTAATGCCTAAGATTAATACTTATTTCAATTTGTTTTTTTGAGAAGTCATTGTACCAATCTCTAATTTCCTTTTCTGCTTTCATTAAAAATGAGTTTTGCTTTAGTCTTAAAAAATAAGCGGTAAATATAGGCTTATTAAAGAATGGTAAAAACAAAAAAAGCCCCCGAAAACATCGGAGGCTCTTTTCAGACTAAAAATTCGGTTTATTAGATTAACAATTAAGCTAATTTAACGTTCACTGCATTTAATCCTTTTTTTCCTTCTTTCAACTCAAAGCTAACGGTGTCGTTGTCTTTTACTTTGTCAATTAATCCAGTGATGTGTACAAACACTTCGCTTCCTGTTTCGTTGTCAACAATGAATCCAAATCCTTTGGAGTTGTTGAAGAATTTTACTGTACCTTGTTTCATTTTAAATAAAAAATTTATAAATAATTCGCCAAAGGTAAGGTAAAATTTCTGTTTTACAAGTTTTTACGAATAAAAATCAACTATACACCTAATTTTAACTACCTTCGCGCTCCATTTTTATGAACTATCTTTCGGTAGAAAATATCAGCAAATCCTACGGTGAGCGCGCTTTATTCAAAGACGTAACCTTTGGTATAGAAAAAGGTCAAAAAATTGCCTTTATTGCTAAAAATGGCTCTGGAAAAACCACCCTTTTAAAAATTTTAGCAGGTACAGAAACCCCAGAAACAGGCAATGTTACGTTTCGTAAAGACATCACCATTTCTTTTCTAAGCCAAGAACATAATTTTAATCCCGATGCTACGGTAAGAGATATTATTTACGGAAGCAACGATGCAATCATTCAAACCATAAAACACTACAACGATACACTATCAAACCCTGAATCAAACTTACATTCCGAAGCATTTGAAAAAATGAACGAACTCAATGCTTGGGAAAAAGATGTGTTTATACAAGAAGTTCTATCAAAATTGAGGTTGAGCGACATTACCCAGCCCATTAAATTTCTTTCGGGAGGTCAAGTAAAGCGCATTGCTTTGGCAGAAGTCATCATTCAACAACCCGATTTTTTAATATTAGATGAGCCCACCAACCACTTGGATATAGGCATGATTGAATGGTTGGAAGATTATTTATCCAAGCAAAATGTAACGCTATTTATGGTTACGCACGACCGTTACTTTTTGGATAATGTATGCAACGAAATCATAGAATTAGACCAGAATACTTTGTTTAGGTACAAAGGAAAATACGAGTATTTTTTAGAAAAGCGCGCCCATCGTTACGAAGTTGACCAAGCCACCATTGATAAAGCTAAAAATACCTTACGCAAAGAATTAGATTGGGTTAGACGTCAGCCTAAAGCACGTGGAACCAAAGCCAAAGCACGTGTTGATGCGTTTTATGATGTGAAAGATGTGGCTTCGCAACGCTTAGATGAACGTGAATTGGATTTAGAAATTCGTTCCCAACGCTTAGGCACAAAGATTATTGAACTGCACCGCATTGCTAAACAGTTTGGCGATATAAAAATACTCAACGATTTTTCGTACACCTTTAAACACAAAGAAAAAGTAGGCATCGTAGGTGAAAATGGCACAGGCAAAACCACCTTTTTAAACATCATCACAGGCATTGAACAACCTGATAAAGGCAAAGTAGTGCAAGGCGAAACCGTAGTGTTTGGTCATTATAAGCAAGAAGGGATGAAGTTTGATGAGAATAAAAAAGTAATTGATGTTATTAAAGATGTAGCAGAAATTATTCCTATGGCAAAGGGAAAAACCATTACGGCTGCTCAGTTGCTAGAGCGTTTTCTCTTTCCAAGAGACATGCATTATCAGTTCATTCGTAAGTTGAGTGGAGGCGAAAAAAGACGCCTGTATTTACTCACCATCTTAATGAACAATCCCAACTTTTTAATCTTAGACGAGCCAACCAACGACTTAGATATTTTCACCATCAATGCTTTGGAAGAATACTTAGAAATGTACGATGGCTGCTTACTCGTTGTATCACACGACCGCTATTTTATGAATAAAATGGTGCACCATACCTTTGTGTTTGAGGGCGAAGGTGAAGTAACCGATATTATTGGTAATTACGAAGAATACCGCATTCACCGTAAAGAAAAATCTACCCAACAGCGCCAAGAAAAGCGCGAAGAAAAACAAATTCAGAAAGAAAAAGAAAAAACAAAACTATCTTACAAAGAGCGCGTAGAATTTGAGCAATTAGAAAAAGAAATTGAACACTTAGAACAAAAAAAATCTACACTTACCGAAAAATTATCTTCATCCGATATACACCACGAAGAATTGCTAAAAGTAGGCGCAGAAATTGAACAGGTGATTGCCACCATCGAAACAAAATCGAACAGATGGTTAGAGTTGGCGGAGTTTGTGTAGCGTGTTAGTGTGCGAACGTGTTATGGTGTTAGAGTGCTGACGTGTTGTAGTGAGAAAACTTTAACACGTTAGCACGTTAGTACGTTAACACATTATGCTATATTTGTAGCTTAATAAGAAAAATTGCAATGGGAAATAATTTACTCAAAGGAAAAAAAGGAATAATATTTGGCGCACTAAACGAAATGTCTATTGCTTGGAAAGTAGCCGAAAGAGCCCATGAAGAAGGTGCTAAATTTGTGTTGACTAATGCGCCTATCGCCATGCGTATGGGTGAAATAAATAAACTAGCAGAAAAAACAGGTGCCCAAGTAATTCCTGCAGATGCTACTTCGGTAGAAGATATAACCAACTTGTTTACCAAATCTCAAGAAATTTTAGGCGGGAAAATTGACTTTGTACTGCACTCCATTGGTATGTCGCCCAACGTGCGCAAAGGCATTCACTATACTGAATCTAACTACGATTTTTACATGAAGTCAATGGATGTGTCGGCCATTTCATTACACAAAACACTAAAAGTTGCCATGCAACAAGACGCCATCAACGATTGGGGTAGTGTAGTGGCTTTAACCTATATTGCCGCACAGCGTGTGTTCCCAGATTACAACGACATGGCAGATGCCAAATCTTTGCTAGAATCTATTGCGCGTAGCTTTGGATACCACTATGGTGTGAAGAAAAAAGTGCGTGTAAACACCATTTCACAATCGCCAACGGTAACTACTGCGGGTAGCGGTGTAAAAGGGTTTGATGAATTTATCGCCTTCTCAGAAAGTATGAGCCCATTAGGAAATGCCAGCGCAGAATCATGTGCAGACTACTGCATTACCATGTTCTCTGACTTAACCAAATACGTTACCATGCAAAACCTTTTCCACGATGGTGGGTTTAGCAACACAGGCGTATCACATGGCGTTATCGAGAAATTTTTGAAGTAATAATAGCAATGTCATGCTGAACTTGTTTCAGCATCCCAAACTATATAGATCCTGAAATAAATTCAGGATGACGCACAAAAAAAGCCATCTAATTTAGATGGCTTTTTTTTGTGTCCCCCGCTGGAGGGGGAAAATAGGGGGAGGATCTAAACCGCCACATTCATTACATCCTCAACAGGAGTATAAGGTAAGTTAAACGCTTCAGAAACGGCTTTGTAAACTACTTTGCCATCCACTACATTTAGTCCTAATAACAATTCTTTGTTTTCAGCACATGCTTTTCTCCAACCTTTATTCGCTAATTGAATAGCATACGGAAGGGTAGCATTGGTAAGTGCTAGGGTAGAAGTGTAAGGCACTGCACCTGGCATGTTTGCCACGCAATAGTGAACCACATCATCAATAATGTAGGTTGGGTTTTCGTGCGTTGTTGGTTTACACGTTTCAATGCAACCACCTTGGTCAACAGCAACGTCAACCACCACTGTACCTGGGCGCATGTCTTTTAGCATGTCTTTAGTAATTAAGTGAGGCGCTTTTGCACCAGGAATTAATACAGCACCAACAATCAAATCGGCAGTTTTAATGGCTGCACGGATGTTGTATTCGCTAGAATATTCTGTAGTTACGTTGGCTGGCATGATGTCGTCCAACTGTCTTAATCTGTTTAAGCTAATGTCCATAATGGTTACGTTAGCACCCAAACCAGCTGCCATTTTAGCGGCTTGTGTACCCACAATACCACCACCTAACACCAATACGTTGGCAGGTTTTACACCTGGTACGCCACCTAACAAAATACCACGACCTTTCAATGGTTTTTCTAAATATTTAGCACCTTGTTGCGTAGCCATACGTCCTGCTACTTCGCTCATGGGCACTAACAAAGGCAACGAACGGTCTGCTTTTTCAACGGTTTCGTAAGCCAAACATACCGATTTGTTCGCAATCATGGCGTGTGTTAATGGTTCGTAAGAGGCAAAGTGGAAGTAGGTAAACAGCAATTGACCTTCTTTAATCAGTTTGTATTCCGATTCGATGGGCTCTTTTACCTTCATTATCATTTCGGCAATAGCATAGGTTTCTTCTATGGTTGGAAGAATGGTAGCACCTGCTTTTTTGTATTCCTCATCAGAAAAACCACTACCTACACCTGCTGTAGATTGAACATACACGGTATGTCCGTGTTTTATTAATTCTGATACGCCTGAAGGCGTTGCCGCCACGCGGTTTTCGTTGTTTTTAATTTCTTTTGGTACGCCTATTATCATGACTTCTTTCTTAAAAATTGGATAGCAAAATTACTACATTTTAGTGAATAATTTATAGTGAAAAGTGAAAAAAGAATGGTTATAAGGTGAGAATTTTAGAATTAATACTCCAATTTATTTGCTTAGTATTTTTTGAATTTTCTTTTTTACATTTTCTGGAACCATAGTTTCACTTTCACCTGTCGAAACATCATAAAAATAAAGGTCTGTTGGTTCTTTGTAAGAATCAAATTCATTATCGTTATTTATATCTTTTCCAGTACGGACGTATATTTTATTGGTTTTACTTAAAGGTTCAAATTCTATCACGGTTTGATTTTTAAAGCTAAATTCTTTTATTTTCAATGTTGCAATATCAAACACATAAAGACTTTGAAAATCATCATCGTTTAGTCTTCCATCTTTATTTAAGTCTTTGTCTGTTCCCTTAAACAAAATTAGCTGAGCAGAATCTATTTTCATGTAAGCCCACTCTGTTAAAGCAATTTTTGAATTAAATATTGGGATACGAATATTTCGTGTATAATCAATTAAAACGAAGTTATTGTATAATCCAGAAAAACTGGAATAATGGTAGTCATCAATAACAATAGATTCAAAATTTAAACCAGCCGTAATCAAATCAATTCGTTTAGTTTTTTGGTCTTTTTGACCAATCGGAACAATGAATACGGGCTTAATTGAGTCAAGTTGATATGGTTCTAAAATACTTATTTCTTGCGAAAAAGAAAAAGTATTTGTATCAACTATTTGGTCTTGATTTATAACAATTCCTTGAGCAGTTCTTCGAGTTTTCTTTCTAGTAAGGTCGCTAATAAATTCAACAGCAATAACAATCAAAACTATAGCCATGGTAGCTAAAATTAAAGTGCCAATTATCGCAAGTAATCTTTGGTTATATTTTTGAATGTCTTTCATAGTTCTTTTTTAGATAAACAAATTTAATAAAAAAATTATCACATTATCTAATCATCATATTAGCTAATTAAACCCCAATACACACATTCTGTGGTTCGGTGAAGAAGTTAAGCGCATGGAAGCCGCCTTCGCGCCCCACTCCAGAATTTTTTACACCACCAAAAGGCGTACGCAAGTGATGTTTTTTCTTTCTTTTATTGTCATCTAAATAATTTTTTATAATTTTCCATTGAGTATCTAATGAATCGGTTGCGAATATGTTGTTTAAGTTTAAACCAAACTCAAATATACTATGTTATTCATTCGATTTTTGATGCTCTATAAAAATTAACTCAATATAATTTAAACAGTTTCTACTATATTTGGCGTTCAAAATTATAAAAATGGATTTAACAGGCATTATATCAATTTCCGGAAAGTCGGGTCTTTACAAAGTAGTTGGACAAAGTAAAAACACGTTAATTGTGGAATCTTTGGAAGACGGAAAAAAGTTTCCTGCACATTCATCAAACAAGGTTAGCTCATTGGGCGACATAAGCTTTTACACAGTAGAAGAAGACGTTTCATTAAAAGATGTTTTTGCTTCCATTTTTGATAATTTAGACGGAAAAAAAGCCATTGACCATAAATCTTCACCAGAAGAATTAAAAGCATTTATGGAAAAAGTTTATCCAAATTATGACAAAGAACGTGTGTACAATTCTGACTTGAAAAAACTTGTTCAATGGTACAATAGTTTGCTTGAAGCAGGAATTTTTAAAAAAGAAGATACTCCTTCTGAAGAAACAAAAACAGAAGAAAATGCAACCACAGAAAATACAAGCGAAGCATAAAACCAGACGCTATTTACCGTTTGATTTAGAAATAAAAAATTGGGAAGCGTTGCTTCCCTTTTTTGATGAATTGAAAAATCGAACTATTAATTCTAAAAAAGAATTTTGGAATTTTGTGTTAGATGTAAGCGAAGTAGAAGCCGTTGTTTCTGAAGATGCCGGCTGGCGCTACATCCGTATGACGGTTGACACTGCCAACAAGCAATTTGAAGAAAGCTACACGCAATTCATCACCGAAATTCAACCAAAATTAGCTCCGTACGAACAAGCACTTAACGAGAAAATTCATCACTCGCCATATAAGAATGACATAACGGTTGAGGGCTTTGATATTTACTTGCGTTCTATTGCCAAAAATATTGAATTGTATCGTGAAGAAAACATTCCGCTCTTTTCAGAAGAACGTCTATTGGCGCAAAAATACAATGCTATTGCAGGGGCACAAACCATCCACTACAAAGGCAAAGAACTAACCATGCAACAGGCATCTATCTACCTAAAAAGTAAAGATAGAAACGAGCGCAAAGAAGTGTACGATTTAATTTCTGCAAGACGATTAAAGGATGCCGAAGAACTCAATCAGTTGTTTTCTGAGTTGATACACGTGCGCCATAAAATTGCTGTGAATGCTGGTTTTGAAAATTACAGAGATTATAAATTTGAAGCACTCGGACGATTTGATTATACCGTTGATGATTGCGCTAAATTTCACCAAGCCATTGCCCAACAAGTGGTGCCGCTTTGCAATGTGTTTTTACAAGAGTTAAAAGATAAATTAGCCGTTGAGGTATTGCGTCCGTACGATACCAGTGCCGAGCCCGAAGGCGAACCACTAAAGCCATTTGCATCGGGTAAAGAGTTGTTGGAAAAAACCACGTCAGCATTTTATAAAATTGACCACTATTTTGGCGACTGCTTAAGCACTATGAACCAAATGGGGCACTTAGATTTGGAATCGAAAAATGGAAAAGCACCAGGCGGTTACAACTATCCGCTTTATGAAACGGGTGTACCCTTTATTTTTATGAATGCCGTGGGTTTGCAACGCGATTTAGTAACCATGGTACACGAGGGCGGACATGCCATTCATAGTTTTTTAACGCAAGATTTAGAGGTCACCTCATTTAAAAGTTGCCCAAGCGAAGTAGCAGAGTTGGCAAGCATGAGCATGGAATTAATTTCTATGGATAAGTGGGATGAATTTTATAGCGATAACCAAGAATTAAAACGCGCTAAAAAAGACCAACTAAAAGGCACGTTAGAAGCATTGCCTTGGATAGCTACCATTGATAAATTTCAGCATTGGATTTACACCAACCCGAACCACACAACAGAACAACGCACCGCACAATGGATGCACATCCGCAAAGAGTTTGCAGGAGATATAGTTGATTGGAACGGTTACGAAAATAACCATGAAGCCATGTGGCAACGCCAACTGCATTTGTTTGAAGTACCTTTTTATTACATAGAGTATGGCTTTGCACAACTAGGCGCCATTGCTTTGTGGAAGCGTTACAAAGAACACCCACAACAAGGCATTGAGGGCTACAAACAAGCACTAAAATTGGGCTACACCAAAAGCATACCCAACATTTACCAAGCAGCAGGTATTCGTTTCAACTTCTCAGAAAACTACGTGAAAGAGTTGGTAGAGTTTGTGAAAGGGGAGTTGGATGGGATGGGTTAATCTGTTATTTCTTCAATAGTGTTAAAATATTCCGAAACTACTTCTAGAGTTTCATTATCTATCTTCGCCCATTTATTATTAAGTTTAACAAAGTATGAAAGATCATAATAGTCCTCATCATAAACTTTTTTAATTACAATATAATCATCATACTTCATTTGCATTTCATCACTTTTTTCTTCGTGCTCACTCCAATTAATCAGTAAACATTTTCCTTTATTCCATAAAGCAAATATGCCTGAGTAGCTTAAGCCAACAATTGAGTCATACTTTTGGGGGATGATTGTTTCAGAATTTTGAAAAACCCCATTTTTTTTTGATTTTTTATTTCTAATTATGACAAAATTATCTTCGCCCAAATATCTATCTAAATATGCAGTATCACCAAAGTGTATCTTCAAACTTTTTTCTAACTCTTTGTTATATTCATAAAAATGATAAAAATTTCTACGTTCAGAATATTCGTTGTATAATTCAAAAAATTGATTAAAAATTGAATCAATGAAAGTACTTTTCGTAATCTCTATGCCATCTATAGTGTCTTTACTATCTAGTTGGTCTTGTTTTAATTTTTTGAGTAGGTTATTGATAGTAATAACATTTTTATGGTGGATGGTATCATAGCGATAATATGCCTTATCGAGAATCCCAATAAATACAGAATATTCATTAGGAAATACGGCTTTTTTTGATATTTTTTCGTGAACAATATTTCTAAGTTTAGATATAGTAGTATAATCAACAATTAAATCTTCTTTTAAAGAAGAAGCGTCTTCTATTAGAGCCGTTTTTTTCTGGTTGTAATTTTCTAATAGGCCACTAAATTTTCCTGACCCACTCCAAGATTGTTTTTTAATAGAGTTGATAAGTTGCAGCCCATCAGTTAAATGACCTTCGTAATAGAACTGTCTTTCCATCACAGCGTTTGAGTAGTTTTCAAAAACACTCTGTCCGCTAACATGATTTTTAATACTAGCTATAATTAAAACCAAACTAAAGAATTTTTTCATCTGAAAATTTTCTTTGAAATTAGTAAATATTCACCTCTCGTTCTAATTCCACGCCAAATTTTTCTTTTACAGAATTTACAATATCGGTAGAAAGTTGGTGCACTTCGTTGCCTGTAGCACTGCAAAGTTTAAATTAGTTTATCTAACTAATATCCTCTATTACCATAGCGGAAGCACCACCACCACCATTACAGATAGCCGCAGCACCTAGTTTACCACCATTTTGTTTTAGTACGTTTATCAACGTAACAATAATGCGCGAACCAGAGTTTCCAAGCGGATGACCTAGAGCTACTGCACCACCATTTACATCAACTTTAGAAGCATCTAACCCTAGTTCTTTAATGTTTGCCAAACCAACTACAGAAAATGCTTGATTTAGCTCCCAATAATCAATGTTTTCTTTTTTCAAATTAGCTTTAGCTAATGCTTTTGGAATAGCTAACGAAGGCGCTGTAGTAAACCATTCCGGTGCTTGAGCGGCATCGGCATACGATACAATTTTAGCGATGGGTTTTAACCCCAATTTTTCTACTGCTTCTTTGCTTGCTAAAATGAGCGCAGAAGCACCATCATTAAGTGTAGATGCATTGGCAGCAGTAACCGTTCCATCGGCTTTAAATACTGGTTTTAACGATGGAATTTTATCTAACATTACATTTTTATATTCTTCATCTTCTTTAACGATAATTGGGTCGCCTTTGCGCTGTGGTACTTCTACAGGAACAATTTCGTTGTTGAATTTTCCAGCAGTCCAAGCAGCAGCCGAGCGCTTGTATGATTCAATTGCAAAAGCATCTTGCTCTTCTCTCGAAATGTTCTTTTCGGTAGCGCACAATTCAGCACAAACGCCCATGTGGGTTTGATTATAAACATCTGTTAAACCATCTTTCACCATGCCATCTATCATTTTTACATCACCTAATTTTACTGCCTCACGAGCGGTGTAGTAGTGGGGTACTTGACTCATGTTTTCCATTCCACCAGCAACCACTAGGTGATTATCTCCAGCAATAATACTTTGAGCAGCCAAGCTAATGGCTTTCATGCCCGATGCGCACACTTTATTTACAGTAGTACAAGGCACTTCATTGCTTAAACCAGCAAACAAAGCCGCTTGACGTGCAGGTGCTTGTCCTAAATTGGCTTGCAATACGTTGCCCATAAATACTTCGTTAACATCTTTAGCAGAAATTCCTGCTTTTTGAATTGCTCCTTTAATGGCTGCTGCGCCTAATTTTGTGGCTGAAACGCTAGATAATGCTCCACCGAAACTGCCTATTGGCGTACGAACGGCTGAAATGATATATACTTCTTTTGACATGATGTTATTTTTTTTTGAATGCCCGAAGATAAAGATAAATATTCAACCCAAAAATGAAGAAAAAGTTAAACTAAAAAAGAAAACAATGCTATATTTGCACCCTCATAGGTGAGATGGGTGAGAGGCTTAAACCAATAGTTTGCTAAACTGTCGTACTGGGAAACTGGTACCGAGGGTTCGAATCCCTCTCTCACCGCAAGTTTATAAGTATTTGAGAGTAAACAAATGAAAGTCCCTTGAAAATTAGGGACTTTTGTTTTTTATGTTCGTTCCGTTTCTTCCAACTTCACCCTTTTATAGGTGTCCTATTCGGTGGATTTTTTCAATTTGCTTTTTGATTTTTATTGTTTATGACGTTGGTCATTTTATACGAAATTATAAATGCTGAGATTTAACTTTCGTTTTTCTATAACAAATAATTTTTTACGAGGAATAATATTAAAAATAGCTTACTAATGAAAGACGATTTGGATGCAATAATTCTTGCAGCGGGTAATTCGCAAAGGATGGGAAGTTGTAAGTTTTTTCTATTAATGGATAGTGGACTGACATTTTTTGAAAACATAATAATTCAACTGTCAAATTTTGGAATAGAAAACATCATTGTAGTTACACAAAAAACGCACCTAAAAGAATTGAAAAGATTAAGCAAAAAGCATAAAATTTCACCAATATTTATTACAAATGATTTTCCTGAGAGAGGCAGATTTTATTCTGTACAACTTGGAATTAAACATACGATACAGTCTGAGTTTTCATTTATTCATAATGCCGATTCACCTTTTATTGAAACGAGTGTTTTAGAAAAACTGTACGATAGTAGAGAGAAGGCTGAGGTTGTTTATCCGATTTTTAATAAAAAAGGAGGTCATCCAGTGTTGGTGAATAATAAAGTGAAACAAGGTTTAATAAAAATGCCTGTCAATTCAGTATTAAAAGAGTCTTTAAAAGAATTTAAAAGAATAAGCGTAGATGTAGACAATGAATTAATAACGGCTGACATTGATACAACAGAAGATTACGAGAAATATATTTTGAAAAAGTAAAAGATTTTTTTGGATAAAATTTATAACATACTGGAAGAAAACAGAACCAAAGGCATCAATTTGGCACTATGCGTTGTTGTTTCTACAAGTGGTTCAACGCCTTTAAATGCTGGAGCAAAAATGCTTGTGATGGAATCCGGTCAAATACACGGAACCATAGGCGGAGGAAATCTTGAAAAAAAAGTCATTGACAATGCAAAAGAAGTGTTAAAAATGAAAGAGCCTAAACTATTTCAACACAACTTATTTCAACAACACGGTATGTGTTGCGGAGGTACTGTTCATATTTACATAGAACCTGTTTTACCTTCAAATAAATTATACATTTTTGGTTCTGGCCACGTTGGTCGTGCATTGTCAAATTATGCATCAACACTCAGCTTCGATGTATATGTGATTGACGACCGAATGGATGAGTTAAATAAAATAAACAATGCCACGGTAAATAAGTTGCCGTTTAGTTATGATGAAATTCTACCGAGTTTGCCCTTTAGTGAAAACATTTTTATAGCTATCATGACTCATGACCACCAAATAGACAGAGAAATATTGGCATATTGCCTCAATAAATCGTTTGCTTATTTAGGTATGATTGGTAGTAAAAGAAAAGTAGAAGTAACCAAAAAAATGTTGCTTTCTACTCAACTGTTTAATGCCGATGATTTAAGCAAAATAGATATGCCCATGGGATACAATACAAATGCCAACAATCCGGAAGAAATCGCCATAAGCATTTTAGTTAAAATTATTGAAGTAAAAAATACAAAACCACACTACGAACAAGATATAGAAAACAGAATAAAGCTTAAAATAAATGAAAGTATTATCAATAACGGTTAATGGTAAACAGCACAACGTAATAGTTGAGCCACACGAAACATTGGCTCACGTTTTACGTGAAAAAATAAACGTAACAGGAACTAAATTAGGCTGCGAGCAAGCCAGTTGCGGAGCGTGTACCGTTTTTGTTGATGAAAAAGCCGTTCAAAGTTGTATTACTCCAGCATTAAGAGTGAATGGAAGTGTCATTACCACCATTGAAGGGATAGCCAACCACAACAAATTGCATCCGCTTCAAGAAAAATTTGTAGAAAAAGGAGCAATTCAATGTGGCTACTGCACTCCCGGGATGATAATGACTACACTCGATTTTTTGAAAGAAAACCCAAAACCAACTACTGACGAAATTAAAGAAGCCTTATCAGGAAACCTTTGCAGATGTACAGGATATAAAAAAATAATTGAAGCGGTTGAGTCGTATGTAAACGAAAATCAACTTTCCGAAAGTTCAAAACGTTCGGAAAGTTTAAAATTCAAAATGGTCGGACAAGGTCGCCCTTACATTGAAGCAGAAAAAAAAGTACAAGGAACTGCCGATTATGCAGATGATATTAAAATAAAAAATGCTCTTTATTGTAAATTTTTACGAAGTACACACGCGCACGCTAAAATTAACAACATAGACACTTCAAAAGCTCTAGCAATAAAAGGTGTTCGTTTAATTGTTACCGGCAAAGAATTACCAGTAAAATTTGGTGTTTTACCTATTTCGCAGGACGAAACCGCTATGGCTGTTGAAAAAACACGTTACATCGGTGAAATTGTTGCTGCTGTTATTGCCGACACCGAAGCCATTGCACAATATGCTTGCGAACAAATTAAAGTTGATTATACTCCATTAAAACCATTTTTTGATATGGAGGAATCGTGCGAAGATGTTGGTGAAAACGAAAAAATTCATGCTCACGTTAAGTTCAACAACAACATTCATAAAAAAGCAGAATTACGTTTCGGAAATCAACAAGAAGGTTTAGCTCAAGCTGATTTTAAAATTAAAGAACATTTCGACTTTCAAGGAATAAATCATGGCTTTACCGAGCCTCATGCTGCAACTGCTTGGTGGGATGAAAACGGATTAACCATTATTACTGCAACTCAAGTACCACATTATTTGCATCGCTTTTTAGCAAAAGTAATGGAAGTTCCTATGAATCGGATTAGAGTTATTAAACCTTATGTTGGTGGTGGATTTGGTGGAAAATCTGATCCATTTCCACATGAAATGATTATTTCTCACGCTTCTCGTGTTTTAGGCAAACCAGTTCGTGTTCGTTTTAACAGAGAAGAAGTTTTCCTGTCCAACCACGGTCGTCATCCAACAAAATTGAGCATGGAAATGGGCGTTAGTAAAGACGGAAAGTTTCAAGCACTCGATGCCGATATTATTATTGATGGCGGTGCTTACGGTAGTTTTGGAGTGGTTACTTCATACTATAATGGTGTGCTTTTGCAAGCCCCTTACAAAATCGATAACTTCGGTTTTAGAACGCGTAGGGTTTATACCAACAAACCACAATGCGGAGCCATGCGTGGACATGGTGCTGTAAACTCCCGTTATGCCGTTGAAACTATTATAGATAGATTAGCCGAAGAAGTTAAAATAGACCCTTGTGAGTTGCGTTTAAAAAACTTTTTAGATGAAAATTCATTAACTGTTGGTCATTACCGAATAACATCAAATGGAAGTGCTTTATCGCTTCAAAAAGTAATGGAACTTTCTAAATGGAAAGAAAAATTTAGAAAATTACCCGAAGGACACGGAATTGGTGTTGCCTGTGGATTTTTTATCAGCGGAAGTGCCTTGCCTATTCATTGGAATGAGTATCCACAATCGGTAGTGCATTTAAAAGTAGATTTAGATGGTCGAGTTTTAGTAACTTCAGGAGCTAGTGATATTGGACAAGGTAGCGACACCATGTTGGCTATTATTGTTGCCGAAGTTTTAGGACTGAGTTTAGATAATATTTTTGTTGTTGCAGCAGACACCACGCTAACCCCTATAGATTTAGGAAGTTATTCGAGCCGAGTAACTTTTATGGCTGGAAATGCTGCAAAAATGGCTGCTGAAAACTTAAAAGAACAAATTTTAAATGCTGTTTCATCGCTACACAACATCGACAAAACTGAAATAAATTTTGAACACGAAAAAGTTTTTACAAACGATGGTAAATTGAATTTAACTTGGGCCGAAGCCATTGAAAATGCAACCAGAAAAGTAGGAGCTTTAAATAGCACTGGAGCTTACAATTCGCCAAAATTAGGTGGCGATTTTAAAGGTGCTGGAGCAGGTTTAAGCCCTTCGTATAGTTTTGGAGCTGTTATTACTGAAGTTAAGGTTGATTTAGAAACAGGTCATGTAAAAGTATTAGACATTTGGGGAGCTCACGATGCTGGAAAAGCATTAAATCCACTTGCAGTTGAAGGTCAGTTGGAAGGCTCATGGCACATGGGAATGGGACAAGCACTTAGCGAACAAATGAAATATTATAATGGCCTATTGGTAAACAGTAACTTGGTTGATTACAAAATTCCAACCACCAAAGATACTCCACCAATTCATACCAACATTATTGAAACCATCGACCCAGAAGGGCCATTTGGTGCAAAAGAATGTGGTGAAGGAGCAATACATCCTGTAATTCCAGCAATAGCAAATGCTATTTATGATGCTGTTGGAGTTCGAATAACATCTTTACCAATTACTTCAGAGGAAGTGTTAAAGGAGATGAAGAAAAAAAGTTCTCAGTCTTCAGTTCTCAGTTCTCAGTCAAAAAAATCTTAACCATATTATGATAATAGAAAAAAAATACATCCTCGCAACAACAGTTCAAGAAGCCATTGAACAAGCGATTGCCAACAAAGGGAACTTTAAATATTTAGCTGGTGGAACCGATGTAATGGTTAATAAATTCCAAGGAAACGATACATCGAGTTGTTTAATTGATATTTCTAAAATTGATGAATTAAAAGGAATTAAAAAACAAGGAGACTTTCTTCGCATTGGTGCATTAGAAATTTTGGAAGAATTAAAATTCAGCTCAGAAATTAAAACAGAATTTCCAATGTTAATTGAAGCAGCACTTTCGGTAGGTTCGCCATTGATTCGAAAAACTGCTACCATTGGAGGAAATGTATTGTGCGAAAATCGTTGCCTATACTACAATCAATCAGAATGGTGGAGAGAAGCTGTTGGTTATTGTTTAAAATGCGATGGTGATATTTGTATAGCAACTCAAGGAAAAAATGCTTGTTTTTCGGAATTAGTTTCTGACACTGCTCCTGCACTTATTGCTATGTATGCCGAAATTGAATACATTGACGAAAAAGGCAAACACCAAGAATTATTAGAGAATATCTATTCTGGCGATGGAGTAAAGCCTCGTAATTTATCCGAAACAGCTATTGTAACCGCTATTTTATTGCCACTTAACCGAGGTTTTAAAACAGCATTCTTCAAACTTAGAGAGCGAGAAAGTTTAGAATTTACTTCATTAACGTCTGCTGTAGCAATAGATAAAAACGGAAAACTAAAAATTGCTTTAGCTGGTGTTGACCCTAAACCAGTTGTGGTTGAAGGAAATGTAAATGATGATAAAGCAGCAATAATCAATCAAGCTGTTAAAGGCTCAAGAGCTGTTGATAACGATATGTATTCTCGTAAATACAGACGCGACATGATTAGTGTTTATTTGGAGAGAAGCTTCAGTATCCTAAATAATCCAAAGGAGGACTAACGCATTAAACAAAATTTAAATATTATGAACAACCCCATTAAAGTAATGTACGATGAACACGATATTATCGTAAAAGCAGAAAAAGTGATTGAAAATTTAGCAAATACTTGGGAAAATAATCCCGAAGAATATGCTGAAAAAGTAAAAAAACTTGTTGAATTTTTTCGTGAATACGCTGATGGATATCATCACCGAAAAGAAGAAGATGTATTGTTTCCAGCAATAAAAGATCACCCCGATTTTGTGTTGCAAGAAATAATAGAAGAGTTTGAAAATCACCATGAGGATTTTAGAGAATATGCAGCTGAAATTTTAGAATCAATTACTGAAGGTGATTATGCTCGTTCGTATAAAATTTTAAAGCAATATATTGGCGATTTGCTCGACCACATTGCTGCAGAAAATGATGAATTGTTTGTACTTGCCGAAAACTTAATGGACGAACAACAATTGGATATCATTTATTTCAAATTTAAAGATATAGATATGGAATTGGGTGAAGAAAGAAAAATTGAATTTGAAAAAACAATAAAAAATTGGGCATAATTAGCCTAAAAATAAAAATAGTGAAAAACCACTCGAAAATTAACTTATCCCTATTATTTTCGCATTCATTTTAGATTTTTATTAATGGAAGAAAGAATTGAGAAGAAAGCATATTTAGTTCTAACTGCTAATACACTTACATTTACTATCTGTTTTGCTTGCTGGATGCTAAATGGCGTTTTAGTAACTTATTTAGTAGACAACCAAGTTTTTGATTGGAGCCCTATTAAAATAGGATGGCTTATGGGGATTCCAGTACTTACTGGAGCAGCGTTCAGACTTCCGTTTGGGCTACTTACCGACAAATTTGGAGGAAGACCAATATTAACTCTTTTACTGTTGTTATCAGCTATCCCGATGTTTCTACTTTCAACGGTTGATAGTTTTTTAGGCTTCGCCTTATGTAGCTTTGGATTTGGAATTACTGGAGCGTCTTTTGCTGTTGGCAATGCATTTACTTCTTATTGGTTTCCAAAAAACAAACAAGGGCTTGCTATGGGAATATTTGGTGCTGGAAATGCTGGAGCAGCCTTAACCACAATGTTTGCTCCAACAATATTAAACAATCTAACCAACAGAGGAACCGATATTGAGCAATGGAGAATTTTACCACAAATTTATGCTGCAATTTTAGTAATCACAGCACTACTATTTTTTGTTTCTGTTGAAAATAAAAAACCAATTGTTGCAGAGAAAAAAGTCAGTGAATTATTTACACCGCTTAAAAATATTAGAGTTTGGCGTTTTGGTTTATATTACGCATTAGTATTCGGTATGTTTGTGTCCTTTTCTCAGTGGCTAATTCCATATTTTGTAAACGTATATTATCTCCCATTAGTTACTGCTGGATTTTTAGCGGCTATGTTTAGCTTTCCGTCTGGTGTAATTCGTGCATTAGGAGGGTGGATGTCTGATAAATAGGGCGCTAGAAAAGTAATGTATTGGGTTTTGGGAACATCTGTAGTTTTTAGTTTTATGATGAGTGTTCCAAAAATGGATATTTCAACACCTGGAAATGGGGTAATGGCTTTAAATGGAGGTATAGTTACAGATGTTTCAGATACGTTAATTGCGGTAGATGAAGTAAGATATCCTTTAATAAAGAGGGAACGCCCAAAGACAAAAAAATTTGATAAAGATGAGTTTCATATTTTACCAATTAAAAGCATGTGGCAAACACCCGTTGTAGAACTTGGGCAAAAAGTAGATAAAAAACAATTACTAGCTAAAGGAGAAACTCACATAATGTTTCAAGCTAATGTATGGATTTTTGCCATACTAGCTATTATCTTAGGCAGTATTTGGGGAATTGGTAAGGCAGCTGTTTTTAAACATATACCAGAATACTTCCCAACTCAAGTAGGTGTGGTTGGTGGTATGGTTGGCTTAATAGGAGGAATAGGAGGATTTTTTGGTCCAATTTTATTTGGCTATTTACTAGAAATAACAGGCTTATGGACTTCGAGCTGGATTTTTATGTTTATCTTATCATTCATTTGCTTAGCGTGGATGCATAGCGTTATTCAAAAGATGATGCATAAAAATGCGCCAGAGTTAATGCGTAAAATAGAGCACCTAAAATAGAACAATAAAAAATTTTACAACAAGAAGTAGAATGAATAGAAAGGAAGTACAATGTATGGATTGCGCTGCCAATTGTATAATTAAAAATATTTACGATGAGCAAGTTCTCAAAGAGATTGAAGAAAGTAAAACGGTACAACATTATAATAAACAGCAGTATATTTTTAATGAGGGAATGCCCATCTCGCAAATACGCTTTATAACTTCGGGAGTTGTAAAGGTTTTCAAATCTGGAGTTAATAACAAAACTAAAATAATTCGGTTTTCAAAAACAGGAGAGATACTAGGGCACAGAGCATTGAACACAACTACTTACCCAGTTTCTGCCGTTGCTATAGAAGAAACCACCATTTGTTCTTTTTCAAAGATATTCTACCTGAATCTAATCAGAAAAAACCTAAGTTTAGCAATAAAAATGATGAATTTTTTTGCAGATGAATTAACACGATCAGAAACTAGAGAAAGAAATTTAGCGCAGATGAATGTTCGAGAAAAAATAGCAGATACGTTATTGTATTTAAAAGATACGTTTGAATTAGATAAAAATAATGTTTTACAAATATTTCTTTCAAGACAAGATATTGCCGATTATGCTGGAACTACAAAAGAACAAGTTTCAAAAATTTTATCAGAATTTAAAGACGAAAAACTAATTAAACTTAAAGCCAAACAAATAATTTTTCTGGATGAACAGAAAATACGTACCATAATAGATACTCACTTTAAGCACTATTTATAAAAATCATAGCTTAAAAGATACGAAAAAATATTTTTTTTTCTGATTCAACTCATACATGTCTTTCTTGGTTGTTTACATCTTTGTAGAGTAAAATAATCTCAAAAAATAATTGTATGAAAAATGTCATTTTAGTAGTAAGTTCATTCGGGATGTTAGTACTCGGTTCTTGTGGTAACAGTGAGGCAGATTTATCAGCAAGCACTCAAAGCAATGAAAAAACTGAGGAAGCAACACCTGTACCAACCGATCCAATGCAAAACAAAGGGGTTGGGCCAATTTCAAGTTTAACTCTTGAAGCCATTGACCCTGCTTTAGCCGAAAGCGGTAAAACGCTGTTCGAGGGCAAATGCTCTGCATGTCATAAAATGGATAAAAGATCTGTTGGGCCAGCTTTAGACGGTATAACAGAAAGACGTACTCCAGAATGGATCATGAACATGATTTTAGATCCTGAACGTATGACAAAGGAAGATCCAATTGCTTCAGAATTGTTGGCAGAATATATGGCACCTATGGCTAATCAAAGCCTTACTGAAGATGAAGCTAGAAAAATATTGGAATACTTTAGAAGCAATGACAACAAGTAAATTTTAAAACCACATCAATATGAAAAGCAAAATAATAGTTAAAACACTTTCTGTTAAGGGTTTTTTCGCCATCTTTCTTTTAACAGCAATAGGAGGATGTAATTCGAGTACAGAGAACGAATCCAGTGAAGCAACTTCAGTTCAAGAAACCAAACAACAAGGAGGTCAGTCAAACGTGAGCGATGAGACATCAGAAAAAGATGTTGTAAAAGTAGCCGTTTCATCACCTGATCACACAACATTAGTTGCAGCACTTCAAGCCGCAGGGTTGGTAGATGTTATGGCTAGTTCAGGACCTTATACCGTTTTTGCTCCAACCAACGCAGCGTTTGAAGCACTTCCTGCGGGTACAGTTGATAATTTATTAAAGCCAGAAAATAAAGGCGCTCTTTCAAATATTTTAGAGTATCACGTAGCAGTGCCAGTTTATAAAGAAAATTACTTTAAAGATGGGCAAACATTAGGTATGGCAAATAGCAACAGCGTTACTATTTCTAAAGTAGATGGCAAGCTAAAAGTTAATGATGCTAATGTACTGGGTTCTGTTATGGCTTCAAACGGAATTATTTATGTAATAGACAAAGTATTGTTACCACCCGATAAAAAGTAATTGAAACAAAATAAACAAATCAAAAAAACAAAAAAATGAAAAGAGTATATTTTATAAAAATCACCATGGCAATAGCGCTAACCGGAATGACGTTTAGCTGTGGACAAAAAGAAAAAAAATCTGTGGTTGGTAGTGATGCTGCTAGCCAGGTTTATGTAGAACCAGGAAAATATGATGACTTTTACATGTTCACTTCTGGTGGCTTTAGCGGTCAGGTTGGTGTATATGGATTACCATCAGGTAGATTGCTTAAAGTACTTCCTGTATTTTCTCAAAATGCCGAAAACGGGTATGGTTACAGCGAAGAAACCAAACCTATGTTGATGACCTCTCATGGGTTTATTCCTTGGGGAGATGCGCATCATCCCGCTCTATCCAAAACCGATGGTAATGCAGATGGTCGTTGGCTGTTTATCAATGAAAATAATACTCCTCGTATTGCGCGCATTGATTTAAAAACATTTACTACTGTAGAAATTATTGAAATCCCTAACAGTGCTGGTAATCACCCATCACCGTATCCTACAGAAAATACCGAATATATAGTTGCAGGTACACGCTTTAGTATTCCGATAAAAGGAAACACAGATGTTCCGATTAGCACCTACAAAGAAAATTTTCAAGGAGCAATTTCACTAATAAAAGTTGACCAAGAAACAGGAATGATGTCGCTGGCTACGCAAATTATGGTTCCACCATTCGACTTTGATAAAAATAGAGCTGGAAAAGGTGTTTCAAGAGATTGGACATTTTTTACTTGCTACAACTCAGAGGCTTCTTACACTATGAAAGAGGCAAACGCAAGCCAAAACGACAAAGACTACATTTTAGCAGTAAATTGGAAAAAAGCCGAAGAATATCTCGCTGCAGGAAAAGCTACAGAAATGAATTCTTTATATTATCATAACCACTTAGACGAACATACACATACTGCTGTTTCTAAAAAAATTACCACACAAAAAATACTTGATCCTAAAGACTGCCCTGGATTAGTTTACTTTATGCCTTGTCCAAAATCTCCGCACGGTGTTGATGTAAGTCCTACAGGAGAATATATTGTTGCTAGTGGAAAATTGGCAGCGCTGATTCCTGTTTTTTCTTATGAGAAAATGGTAAAAGCAATTGAAGGCAAAGAGTTTGAAGGCGATATAAATGGAATTCCCGTATTAAAATATGAATCGGTAATTGCTGGAGAAGTTGAAAAGCCAGGATTGGGTCCTTTACACACAGAGTTTGATGATAAAGGTTACGCATATACATCCATGTTCCTTTCATCAGAAATTGTAAAATGGAAATTGGGCACTTGGGAAGTTGTTGACAGAATGCCTACCTACTATTCTATAGGACACTTACTCGTTCCAGGTGGAGACAGCAAAAATCCTTACGGAAAATACGTAATTGCCTTAAACAAAATTACCAAAGACAGATATCTTCCAACAGGCCCTGAGTTAACGCAATCTGCCCAATTAATTGATATTTCTGGTGATAAAATGAAAATGTTGCTCGATTTTCCAACTATTGGAGAACCTCATTATGCACAAGCAATTGCAGCAGATGTTTTAATGAAAAACAGTTTGAAAATTTTCAAATTGGAAGACAACAAACATCCATATGCTGTTAAAAATGAATCAGAAACCAAAGTAGTAAGAAATGGTAATGTAGTTCATGTATACATGACTATGATACGTTCACACTCGGCACCAGATAACATCGAAGGAATACAAGTAGGAGATGAGGTGTATTTTCACATAACCAACTTGGAACAAGATTGGGACGTGCCTCATGGTTTTGCAGTTAAAGGAGCAGAAAACTCTGAGTTATTGATAATGCCAGGCGAAACACGCACCTTGAAATGGACACCAAAATCATCAGGAGTATTTCCATTCTATTGTACTGATTTTTGCTCTGCTTTACATCAAGAAATGCAAGGTTACGCAAGAGTATCTCCAAAAGGATCTAACACGCCTTTAAAGTGGAGTTTGAATGAATAGTTTTTAAAAAGGGTTAATATAAATCAAAAAAAACAGCGCACATTAATTAAGTGTGTGCTGTTTTTAAAAAGTAAACAAAATGAAAAAGTCAACTAGAATAGTAACGCTGATAATTTCGCTAGCATTAATTATTACATTTTTTGTCCCGATGTGGTATATAGATTTAGAAGCACCACAATATCCTGAGGGACTTGGAATGCAAATTTGGCTTAGTGAAATAAAGGGAGATTTAGAGACGATAAATAACTTAAACCATTATATCGGAATGAAAACCATCCATCCCGAAGCCATGACTGAATTTAAGTTAATGCCTATTTTTATTGGACTCATTTCATTTATTGGATTAATTACTTTTTTTGTAAATAGAAGATGGTTATTCACTTCATGGGCTGTATTCTTTTTAATAATTGGTTTAGTTGGCTTGTATGATTTTTATTTATGGGAATATGATTATGGGCATAATTTAGACCCACGTGCCGCAATAAAAGTTCCAGGAATGTCATATCAACCACCTCTTATTGGAAGTAAAATACTTTTAAATTTTGTTGCACACTCTTATCCACATATTGGAGGCTCTATAATAATGGGAGGAGCTGTGTTAGCATTTCTATTTATCTTACTCGAGTGGAACATATTTTTGAAAAAACGTGAGCAAATCATGCAGAATATTGAACACAAAATACATTATTTATTTAACCAAAAGCATGCAGCCACATTCTTATTGTTTATCCTTTTATCTTTTTCATGTAGTGTTGAACCAAAACCAATAAGTTATGGGTCAGATCAGTGCGCATTATGTAAAATGACCATTTCAGATTCTAGATACGGAAGCGAATTACTTACAAAAAAAGGTAAGGCATATAAATTTGACTCCATAGAGTGCTTAATTCATTATCTAAATGGTGAAGTTGAAGAACAGCATGTGCACTCCGTTTTGATAACTGATTATTCTTCACCCGAGAAATTGATAGATGCTAAAAATGCCCACTATATTATTAGCGAAAATATGCCAAGTCCAATGGGAGCAAATCTTACAGGCTTTGCTGATGAGAAAATTGTAAAAGAATATCAAGAAAAAAACACGGGAGATGTTTTAACGTGGGAAGAAGCTTCAAAACGAATTCTCGGTAATTAGAAGCGAATCTATTATCTTTGAGTTTGACTTGTAAAGTATGACTTCTCGTGCACTAACGACTATTATATTATTATTTATTCACGTTATTGGTTATTCAAAAACCATTACTGTATGCTCAACTTGTGCTATAAAGACTATTAAAAATGCTATTTCACAATCGCAAAATGGAGATGTGATAGTTGTAAAAAAAGGCATTTATAAAGAAACAGATTTATTAATAGATAAATCCATAAAACTTGTAGGAGAAGATAATCCAATTGTGGATGCAGAACTTAAAAGCGGCATTTTTACTGTACAAAACACAAGAAATGTATCAATACGTGGATTTTATTTAAAGAATATTAAAATCAGTTATATTGAAGATTTAGCGGCAATCAAAATAATACAATCTAACAATTGCAGCATAGAAAATAATAATTTAGATAATGCCTACTATGGAATTTATATCTCTAAATCCGATAGCTGCCAAGTAAAACACAACAATCTAACGTCATACTCTGTAAAAGAATCTGCCTCTGGAAATGGCATTCATTTGTGGTATTGCAAAAATGCCCTTATAGATGGAAACAAAGTAAAAGGACACAGAGATGGCATTTACTTTGAATTTGTAGAAAATAGTTTAATAAAAAATAATTCTTGTACAGAACAAATTCGCTATGGGTTGCACTTTATGTTTTCGCATAATTGCGAATACTTTAAGAACCTATTTAAAAACAATGGCGCTGGAGTGGCTATAATGTATTCTAAGAAAATAAAAATGTATTACAATAAATTTATTGACAACTGGAGCCCCGTTTCATACGGTATTTTATTAAAAGATATTTCAGATAGTTATATTGAAAAAAATCTATTCAATAAAAACACTATGGCTATTTATGCAGAAGGCTGCAATAGAAATGTAATAGTGAACAATGAATTTTCTCAAAACGGATGGGCACTTAAAATATTAGGTAATTGCGACAACAATACCATTGAAAAAAATAACTTCATCTCAAATACATTTGAAGTGGTTACCAATTCTTCGCGAAATAATAATTATTTTGAAAACAATTATTGGAGTAATTATAATGGATATGACTTAAATAAAGATGGCATTGGAGATGTACCTCATAGTCCAATCACTCTATTTTCTTATATGATTGAACAAATACCTTCGTCTATTGTGATGCTAAGAAGCTTATTTATTGATTTATTAAATTTGGCAGAAAAAATTACCCCCGTTATCACTCCCGAATCATACAAAGACGAAACACCCAACATGAAACCACATCAATGGTAGAACTTCAAAATATTGAAAAATCATTTGGCAAACTTTCCGTTTTGCAAGGAATTAGCGTTAGTCTTGAAAAAGGAAAAACTACCGCTATTCTCGGGCCTAATGGCTCGGGAAAAACAACCTTAATGAAATGCATTCTTGGGTTGGTTATACCCAATAAAGGTAAAATTTCTGTAAATGGAGTAAACATAAAAAACAATTGGAACTACCGAAGTAATATTGGCTATTTGCCACAAATAGCAAGGTTTCCAGAAAATCTTACCGTTACAGAATTATTCTCAATGGTACAAGATTTAAGACAACATAAAGTTCCTTACGATAACCTAATCGCCCTTTTTAAACTCTCATCATTTTTAAACAAACCTTTAAGAAGCTTGTCTGGAGGCACTCGCCAAAAAGTAAATATGGTAATGGCTTTAATGTTCGACCCAGAGATTTATATTTTTGACGAACCTACTGTTGGGCTTGATCCTATTTCATGCGTTAGGTTTAAAGAATTTGTAAAAAATGAAAAGCGAAAACTAAAAACAGTTCTTATTACTACGCATATTTTAAGTGAAGTTGAAGAACTGGCTGATGATATTATTTTTTTATTGGATGGAAAAATATTTTATCATGGCAGTCCCCAAGAATTGATTTCGAAATATCAAGAAAAAAATTTAGAAAGAGCCATTGCTAAAATGTTAGAGAACTACGAACAAAAAGACAACAAAACAAATTAAAAAATCCATCAATGTTAAAAATTTTAAAATATAGTTTTTTTGATGTATTTAGAAGCCGTTGGATGATTTTATACTTCCTGTTTTTTTTCTTTTCCACATTGGCATTATTAAATTTTTCGTCAGATTTACCAAAGTCTGTTGCAAGTTTAATGAATATTACTATTACCATTACACCACTTATAAGCACCGTGTTTGGAGTGATGTATTATTACAACTCTAGAGAGTTTATTGACCTTCTTTTGTGTCAACCCATACAACGGTCAAAAGTTTTTTTAGGACAATATCTTGGGCTTAGTTTATCCCTTGCTACAAGTTTTGTGTTCGGAATAGCTATACCATTTGCTATTTATGGTGTATTTGTATCAAACAACATCTGGGACTTTAGTGTACTACTATTATGTGGCGTTTTATTAACTTTTATTTTTGTTTCTATTGCCTTTTATATTTCAATTTTGAATGAAGACAAAATAAAAGGCTTTGGAATAGCCATTCTTATTTGGCTTTTATTAGCAGTTGTTTACGATGGTTTGGTACTATTAATTTTTGTATCCTTCAATGATTACCCCTTAGAAAATACAGCCATTACACTTACAATGCTCAATCCTATTGATTTATCAAGAGTTATGACACTTTTAAAGTTAGACATTTCGGCTCTTATGGGTTATACGGGCGCTGTATTTAATCAGTTTTTTGGAACATCTAAGGGAATACTTTTCTCACTTTTATCACTGTTGGTTTGGGTTATTCTACCAGCATTGGGCTTTTTACGCGTCACAAAAAGCAAGGATTTTTAAAAAGCTATAAAAGAATATTTTTTTTTATGACAGAAGTCATAATTATTTTAGAATTCTATTTCGTACTTTGTTTTGTATTCTAATACGTAATGAAATTTATAATTACCATATCTATTTTATGCGGAGTTCTTCTACAGAATTTTAGTACAACATTCGTGTACTTAAATTTCGAGATTAACAGAGAATACATAGCAAAGAACTTTTGCGTGAAAAAAAATGAAACAGAAAACTCATGTAAGGGAAGTTGCCACTTAAATAAAGAGTTGGAAAAAGAAAAGCAAAAAGAGCATAAACAACCCCAAAAGCACGATAAAGAGTTTACTCAATACCAACTTTACATTGAGCCTCTGAACGAGTTAAGCATCATTGCTCATAAAACAGAAAACAAACAATCCTTTTTATATTCAGACTTTATAGGCAGATGTGCCTCTAAGAATATTTTTCATCCGCCAGCTCTTGGCTAACATTGTTTTTTTACAGAGAAAAGATGGAATTTTTCCATTCGTTTTTCTTTTAAGAAACGTCTTTTTTAAATAATATTTTCAGACGACTATAACACAATGAGTTGTTATATATCTAATAGTAAATAGTCAAAATTGAAAAATGTAGAATTGATTACACAGCTAAACAATACTTGACTAGAGTTATTTTGAAAAAGAATATTACAACTTCAAATATTAGATATAGTTCTTTAAAACAAACAATAGCGTAATTATTATGAAAAAGAAAGTATTCATAGGGTTAGTTGTGGTTACAGTATTTATGATTTATTCGTTTTGTCAAATACAACATAGCCCTTGGGTTGCTCCAGAGGAGAGTAAAAGTTTAAAAAATCCGATTGAAAAATCGGACCAAACAACTTTAGCAGGAAAAAAAATCTTTGAACAACAATGTTGGTCATGTCACGGAAAATCAGGCAATGGAGATGGTCCATCGGCAAGAAATTTAAAAATAAAACCCACCAACTTTAGTAGTCCTAGTTTTCAAAGTCAAACAGATGGTGAAATATTTTGGAAAATTAGTGAAGGGAGAGGTGAAATGGCTGCCTACAAAAATTCTCTTAAAGAAGAAAATAGATGGCAAATTGTTAATTATCTCAAAACGCTTAAATAGTTTTATATATGAATCGTTACATCAAAATAGAAAAAGTGCTGCTACAACTAATTGTTTTAATAATTAGCCTGCCAATAATAATTCATGGTCAAGATGAAAAAAAATATATAGACGATGCATTTTCAAGCACACAACTAATAAATACCCAAACAACCACTATGCTTTATCCTAGCTCTTGGCAATTTGAGGTTCAGCACAGATTTGGTGTTATTGGAATTGACTCTTCTTTTACTCATCAGTTTCTCGGATTAGACTTGCCAGCAGCAATGAGATTGTCTTTTGGATGGGCTATAAATGAACGTATGTATCTAAAAATAGGAAGAACTAATTATTTAAAGACTTATGATTTAGAATGGAAATATTTATTAATAAGGCAAACGGATGACTTCAGAATTCCTGTTTCTGTTGCTTACTATGGAAGCGCTTCTATAAATACAGATAAGTTTCCAAATATACCTGCTGGTTCGGTTTTTGAAGATGAGACCACACCGTTCAAATACAAACCAAATCATAGGCTTGCATATAATACTCAGTTTATTATTTCATCTAAAATTAATGATAAGTTTTCGGTTCAAGTAACGCCAGTTTTTATATATAAAAATCTTGTGCCAGCTTATCATGATAATTTTTACGCAGTTGTTTCGGGAGGAATCCGCTATAAACTCGGATTAAATTCTGCGTTTACTTTAGAATATGGCAGACTACTAAATAGTACCAACCGTAAAAACAATTTTGTAGATCCCATCTCACTTGGTGTTGAATTTGGAACGGCAAATCATATATTTCAGATTTTCATAAGCAACTCGCAAAGAATTTTAGAATCACAGATATATACAGAAAGCTCAGAAAAATGGACAGATGGAACTTTTTTAATTGGCTTTAACTTAAAAAGAAATTTTTGGAAAAAAAACTAAAACTCAACTAAAATGAAAATTATAAATTTAATCACCATCTTTTCTTTAGGGCTATTGATATTTATTTCATCATGTGCTAAAGATGAGGGACCTTTTGCCCCTCTAGTTTCAAGCAATACCAACTCTGATATACAAGATAGTATCCTAGATAGTATTCTAGATAGTGAAACTATTCCAGAGCCAACTGTATATAGCTACACCATATCGTTTAATAACGATATAAAACCACTTTTTAAGGCTAGCTGTGTTCATGGATGCCATAACCCAAATCATCCAAAATTAGACTTAAGACCACCAGTAGCTTACGACCAATTACTAACAGATGGTTTTTCTGCGCCTTATGTAAATAGCTCTTTACCAAAATCAAGCAGCTTATATCTTCATTTAATTGGAACATATACCCTTATGCCAAAAGACGCAGAAAAACTATCGCAGGGTAAAATTGACACGGTGTACACATGGATTTCTCAAGGAACTTTAAATAATTAAGTTATGATACAAAAACTAAGTTTAATAGTTGTTATATCAATTTTTGCAGTAGGTTGCGCAAAAGATGAAGGACCATTCAATACAACAGAAATTGTTGATTTGAACGACACATTACAGGTATCATTTAAAATAGATGTTCAACCAATATTTGATTCTTATTGTACTAGTTGCCATGGCTCAAACCACAGTAAGCTAGTGTTAATAAATAGTCAATCGTATAATCAACTAATGACTGATGGAGCTAAAGCTCCCTATATAAATATTTCCGATCCAGAAAACAGTATTATTATGGGGTATCTTAATGGCAAACCTACTTATATGCCACCATCAGGTAGTATTCCTGAATTTGAAAAAGAAGTAATATTAAAGTGGATTGGGCAAGGCGCAAAAAACAACTAAAATCAAATCATATGAAAAGTTTAAAAAATCAAATCGTAAAATTTAGCGGAATATTTTTTCTACCTATTCTAATGACTTCTTGTGCTAAAGAAGAAGTCACAACCCTAACCGATAAAGAAAAGCCAACGTTGACTTGGCTAAAAGAAATCGAATCGTTAATCCCTCTTAATATTACTGTTCAAATAAATTTCAATGTTGAAGATAACGAAGCGCTTAAATCGGTAAAACTTACAGTAACTAATACCACTTCTGATTCTGTTTACCTTTCAATAACTGAATTAACAAATGAAAAAAACATCATTCTCGACAAAACAATTATTACAAAAATATCAACCACAATGGCAGATTTTGTAGTAAAAATTGAAGCGGAAGATCAAGCAGGAAACAAAGAATCGTTTACTAAAAATTTTCATGTTATGGACGGTGAAAGTGATGAGCATGATCATGGTGATGATGGAGGCGGTGGCGGAACTTGTGGATGATAAGGTTATATCAATTGCCAATTACAGGACTTAAAAAAAGAATTAAAATCAAATGATATGAAACGCATTTACGTTATTACACTATTAATTTTTGTCGTTCAAGTCTCAATTTTTTCTTGCAAAAAGAAAGAAACAATTGTAACAGAAGATGACAAAATAGAGTTAGTTTTTACTTCGCTTGAAGCTAACAAAACCACTTTAGTTAGCGATGAGGAAGCAACCATTACGGCAAATGTAACGGGTAAAGATATTGTGTATAATTGGGAAACTACGGGTGGCACTTTAATAGGTAGTGGCTCAAGTATAAAATTTGTTGGCTCGGCTTGTTGTAGTCGTGAAAATAAAATTTCATGTACGGTTAACGATGCTTATGGTGCTTCTCAAACAAAATCACTCACAATAATTGTAGAAGAATGAAGCAAATAGTGTATTTAGTGTTCATTTTGTTTTCTATGCCTGTAGGGTATTCTCAGTGTTGTTCTCCTGGCAATCCGGTTGCTGGGACGGCAAATGTTGGCATACTAAACAAGGGGAAGTTTCGAGCAATTAACTTTTACAGGCATAGTTTTTCAGACCAATATTTTGAGAAAAGCACCAAAACAGAGTACACCTTACTTAAGGGTGCTGGTTTTGATTATACGGGAATAATTTTTGGCTATGGGCTAATAGAAAAGGTTACTTTAGAAGTAGAGTCGGGATATTTTATACAAAAATATCAGTTGTATAATTTAGACTACGTTTATAAACTAAATTCTTCGGGTTTTACATCGGCTGTGTTTTCAACGAAAGTGAATGTTTTTAATAATGCCGAAAAAGAGTGGGAACTTACCACCGCTGTTGGAGTTAAATTTCCCTATTCTACAAAGCTTAAAGAGGTTAATAATGTTATTCTTCCTCAAGAACTTCAACCTTCTTCTGGAGCAAAGGGATTGGTTACACAGTTGTTTTTAAGAAAGGGATACTCATGCAAAAAGCTAATGTTTATAGTATTAAATAGAACAGAAATTAATGGAAGTAATCCCCAAAATTATTCATACGGAACGTCAAGTGTTACTACATTTATTGTATCTAAAGCCGTAACAAAATCTACATCTTTAGCAATGCTATTTAGAAATGAAGTTAGAATGAAAGATTCTAAAAACAATTTTTTACTACCATCATCTGGAGCAATACAATTTTTTGCATCACCAATGATTAATTACAGAATTAAAACATGGAATTTTTCTGCAACACTTGATGTGCCAACATACCAATACATGAATGGTAGGCAGCTTGGAAACAAGTATGCCGTTTCGGCAATTATTATGAAAGATTTTTAAAAATAAACACAAGATTACGTAATTACGTTTATTTTTACGTTAATTCATTTCTTGTTGTATAGTTCAAGACCATATAATAGTTATTCTTTATTTATCAAAAATAAATTTGGCGAACGAGTTCAAAAAATTTCTTTGAACACAGGTTTTACCTGCCCAAATCGAGATGGAACAAAAGGAGTAGGTGGTTGTACGTATTGCAATAATAACACTTTTAGTCCTGGTTATTGTAAGCCCAGCAAAAGTATCACGCAACAATTGAACGAAGGCATGGTGTTTTTTTCTAGAAGAAATAAAACGCAAAAATATTTAGCCTACTTTCAAGCATACACAAATACATATGCAGATATTGAGTTAGTAAAATCATTTTACACAGAAGCAATATCGCATCCAAAAGTAATTGGTTTAGTAATTGGAACTCGCCCCGATTGTATCAACGAAGAGTTGATTAAATTTTTATCTGATTTAGCAACCAAGCATTATATTGCTTTGGAGTTTGGTGTGGAAAGTACCATTAATCGAACACTCAATTTAATTAACCGTTGTCACACCTTTGAAGAAACCATTGCAGCTTACGAATTAACCAAAAATAAAGGACTGCATTTGGGTGCGCACATAATGATGGGATTGCCTGGAGAGAGTAGGGAAGAGATGCTTCAACATGCAGTTGAACTTTCAAAACTACCGATAAATACACTAAAAATTCACCAACTGCAAATTGTAAAGCACACCATGATGGCACATCAACTCAAAACAGAACCGCATTTGTTTAATTTTTTTAATCTAAATGATTATATAGAATTTATCTGCGACTTTGTTGCACTACTTCGGCCAGACATTATTATTGAGCGGTTCATCAGCGAAACCCCACCGCACTTACTCATTGCTCCAAAATGGAACGGATTGAAAAACTTTGAAATTGTTGCAAAAATTGAAAAACGTATGCGCGAAAAGAATGTATGGCAAGGAAAATTATTTAACCTCAAACGTGTTTCCACTCATGAATAAATCGTCAATAGATTTATATTTTGAAGATGCTTGTTGTTGTTTAATTTGCGCAGTAAATTCTTGGTCAAAAACTGGCGCATCTACATTTCTTATAACTCCCATTGCAATAGGAAATTCGGGCAATTTCATTTGAATTAGCATATTGTGAAGCACGTTTGATTTTGTTGCTGCATCATGAACTAAAACATCTGCTTCAGTAATTCCGTTTTCACCAATAGTAATCACTTCTAGTTCTAAGCCACTTAATCGAAGACCTTTGCTATTATTTTCGCCAAAAAGCATTGGTTTACCGTGTTCTAATATTAACTGATTGTTGGCTTTATTTTCTTTGGCTGTAATGGCAGCGTGTGTTTTATCGTTAAAAATTACACAGTTTTGTAAAATTTCTACCAACGATAAACCTTGGTGTTTTTCTGCTTCAATCATTACTTTAGTCATCAGTTTAACATCCGTATCAGGTACACGAGCGTAAAATTGACCTTGAGCACCCAACACCAATTCACCAACGTTA
>JBKHVV010000006.1:0-46821 GCA_046569885.1 Bacteroidia bacterium | reverse complement strand
GTGTAAAAAATAGTTACTTTGTGTTTATCTATTGCTTCCCAAAAACGTCCTGCATCAGGATAAGTAGGAATACCTTCAAATATTACGGTAGTAGCACCTGCTAATAAGGGACCGTAAACGATATATGAATGTCCTGTAACCCAACCAATATCTGCAGTGCACCAATAAATATCTTCTGGAGTATGTTGAAAAACATTTAAAAACGAGTAGTGTGTATAAATCATATAGCCACCAATTGTGTGCACCACGCCTTTTGGTTTTCCCGTAGAGCCAGAAGTATAGAGAATAAACAACATGTCTTCGGCATCCATTTCTTGAGCTTCGCAGATGTCATTTACTTTGGTTATTTCATCGTGCCACCAAAGGTCTCTGCTTGGGTGCATGCTTATGTTTTGTTTTGTGTGTTCTAATACAATGACGCGTTTTACCGAAGGGCAATCTTGTAGTGCTTCGTCCACGATACTTTTTAAGCAAAGTTGTTTTTCTCCGCGATATAGTCCATCTGAAGTGATAACGATGTTGCAGGTAGCATCGCTGATTCTATCTTTTAAAGCATTGGCAGAAAACCCTGCAAATACTACCGAATGTATGGCACCTATGCGTGCGCAGGCGAGTACGGCAATAGCTAACTCGGGAACCATGGGCATGTAGAGGCAAATGCGGTCGCCTTTTTTGGCTCCGTTGGCTTTTAGTACGTTGGCAAATTTGCACACTTCTTTGTGAAGTTGCTTGTAAGTTAATTTGCGCGATGCTTCTTTAGGATTATTGGCTTCCCAAATGATAGCGGTTTTGTTGCCGTTTTCTTTAAGATGTCTGTCAAGGCAATTTTCCGTAATGTTGAGTTTTCCTCCTTCGAACCAACGGACGTTATAGTCGTTAAAGTTCCAATCAAGAACCTTATTCCAAGGTTTTTTCCAAACAAAGGTTTTGGCTTTTTCTTCCCAAAATTGTTCGGGATTTTCTATGCTTTTTTTGTATTCTGCCTGATATTCTTCAAAGGAATTCATTTTCTGTAACATACTTCACAAGGTTTTAGAGAGAGCAAGTTATAAATTTTCGGTTAGAAAATAAAGTAGAACGTCTGTTTTTAAAAATTGCAAAAAATTGAGCGATGTAACCATTGAATTAAGAATGTAGAATCTAGAGAAAAGATTTTTTACTTCACTATTCAATTGTTCAGTTATTCATTTGTCTTACTGTTCTAACTTCAAAATTTCTTGAAAAATCTTTTTGTCTTCGTTGGTGAATGAGATATTTCTACGACTCATCATGCGTTGGGCAACGTCAAAAGCTTTTTCTAACGTGAATTTTTCATTGCCCCAACTAAACGAAGGGATATGCTTTGGTGGAAAATCACCACCAAAAATATTGGCACTAACACCAACCACGGTACCTGTGTTAAACATGGTATTAATACCCGATTTAGAATGGTCGCCCATAATCAATCCACAAAATTGCAAACCAGTATCTATTGCTTTTCCTTCTGTGTAGGAATACACTTTTACGTTTCCATAGTTATTTTTTAAGTTAGAACAATTCGTGTCTGCACCCAAGTTACACCATTCACCAATGACAGAATTGCCTAAAAAGCCATCGTGCCCTTTGTTAGAATAGGCTTGCATTACCACGTTGTTCAACTCTCCACCTACTTTGCAATGAGGACCAACAGTAGTTGCACCATAAATTTTTGCTCCCATTTTTAGTCCTGCGTGTTCGCACAAAGCAAACGGACCGCGCACCAAACAACCTTCCATTACTTCAGCATCTTTGGCAATGTATATGGGTCCATCGGTAGCATTTAAAAATGCTCCTGTAACTTTTGCTCCTTCCTCAATAAAAATATCTTTCTCGTTAATCAGCGTGTTCGCAACTCCTGATTGTTTGCTGCGCTTTTTTTCTATTTTTATAAATTCAAAATCTGTTCGAATTTCAGCATCATTTTTTCTAAAAATATCCCACGGATGGTCTAAAGTAGAAATTTCTGTATCGTACTCAACTTTGGTAAAATCTTTGAGATAGGCATCTAAATTTTCGTTGGCAGCAGGTAATGGATTGATGGCAATCAACTTGCCCTTATAGGTCAATAATTGTTTGTTTTCGAGATTTTTTATAACATCTACCAAATCTGATGTAGGTAGTATGTTTGCGCTAATGCCCGTTCCACCAGCTTTGTTATTTCCATTAAATTTAGTGCTTAAATAATCTTTGGTTCTAACAGAAACGTGTTGCTCTAAATGTTTTTCCCATTTTTGTTGAATGGTAAAAATACCCACACGCAAATGTGCCACAGGTTTTGTAAACGTTAGTGGAAGAAGATTTTTGTGTGCAGAACCATCAAATAATGTGTACATAAAGCATCAGATTTTGTTCAAAAATAAAAAACCCTCACAAATGCGAGGGTTTTTAGCTATAATTCTTTTATAAATACTACTTTTTCTTGTCGTGACGAGCGTATCTAGTTTTAAACTTGTCGATACGACCAGCGGTGTCCACAAACTGCATTTTACCAGTAAAAAATGGGTGCGATTTGTGTGTAATCTCCAATTTAACTACTGGATATTCGTTACCATCTTCCCATTTTACCGTTTCGCTTGATGGAGCACATGAGCGGGTTAAAAATGTATAGTCGTTAGACATGTCCTTAAACACTACTAATCTATAATTGTCTGGATGTGTTTCTTTTTTCATTTTTCTTGTACTTTTAATCTTTAATTCGAGGCGCAAATTTAATTAAATTTTCAATATCAAAATATCTTTTTTGTAAGATTTTAAGGTGAAATTATACTAAAACCACCTTTTTATGCGTATTTATCCTGTATTCAGCATTGAAAAATGTTGAATCGACAAAGTAAAGCTAATCAATTACCTTTTGTAATTGACAGTTTTACTAAGTCGGGATAACCTTTATACATTCAATAGTTCTTTTAGAAAATCCTATTGAATAATTCAGGTTTATATTGTATTTTCGTGCGCTTGGTATGCAAAAAAAAATAAGTAAATATCTCATTCCTATTGTGTTGGTGATCATCGCGTTTTCTTTGAGCGAGTGCCGCAAAAAAGAGCAAATATTAACCGATAAGTCAGCAAAATTGGAGTTTTCTGCCGATAGTATTCTTTTTGATACGGTCTTTACCACGATTGGCTCTACGACTAAACGCTTTAAAATTTATAACCGAAACAGCCAAAAAATGGTTATTTCCGACATACGTTTAGCCAGAGGCGCTAATTCAAACTTTAGGATAAATGTGGATGGCTATCCTGGTCCAGAAATTAACAGCGTAGAAATTCAAGCCAACGACAGTTTGTTTGTGTTTGTGCAAGTTACCGTTGACCCAAACAATATCAACACACCATTGGTTATTTACGACCAAATTTTATTCAACACCAATGGAAATGACCAATTGGTGATTTTAGAAGCGTGGGGACAAGATGCTTATTTTCACAAAAACGAAGTAATTTGTGGAAGTGTAACATGGCCCAGCGATAAGCCGCATGTGCTTTATGGAATAGTAGCTGTTGGTTACCCCGATATTTGTGAAAATTCATCATTGACGATTCAACCAGGTACTATTGTGCATGGACACGTTGGCTCAACGCTTATAACCTATCGCTCTACCTTAAATGCGGTGGGCGTAGTAGGCAATCCTGTTACGTTTAGAGGCGATAGATTAGAAGACTACCTTTTGCATCATGCCGACAGCGTTTCGGGCCAATGGCGTGGTATTTACTTTTTTGAAGCCAGAGAAAGTCGCATAGAAAATGCTACCGTTCGCAATGCTGTAATAGGCATTCAAGTAGATACGTTGACAAGTGCCAACTTTGTAAATATTAACAAAGTAAAAATAGAAAATTCTTTATTCGCAGGATTGATAACTCAAGGTGGTAATGTTAAGGTAGAAAATTGTTTGTTTGGTAATTCGGGTCAACACTCGGCAGTGGTTTCTATTGGTGGAAATGCTAACTTTAATCACTGTACGTTTGGCAATTATTGGAGTGAAGGCGTTAGAAAAACAGCTGCACTTGTGATTACAGATTATTATTTAGATGCTAACGAAAATCCAGTTCATCGTCCATTTACCAAAGCCGATTTTACCAATTGCATCATTTTTGGAAATGTAGAGAATGAAGTTACTATTGATATGTTTGACGGAAGTTCTGTGTTGAGTTTTAAAAGTTGCTTTTACAAACAAAATGATGACAACCACACCCCCGAATTTTTCGATACTAACTGCATACGAAATCAAGACCCTTTATTTATTGACCCATTTTCTACATGGAACTTTAGACTAAAAACAGAATCTCCTGCAAAAAACAAAGCGGATTTGAGTTTTCCTACTCAGTTTAACGATGATATAGAAAGCAAACCTCGCGATGCACAACCCGATTTGGGATGTTATGAAATCTAGAGGTTAATTAACCATCTCTAAATCAATACTTATCACATTTTTAAATTAATTTACATGTAAAATATTTTTTTATTTTAAAAAGGTTAAATATATTTGTCATGTAAAATATTAACAAGTAAAATATAAAAATTATGGAAACACAAACAATCACAACAACAAAATGGGTTTTAGACCCAACACACAGCGAGGTAGTATTCAAAGTAAAACACTTAATGATTTCAAATGTTAAAGGTGAATTTAGAACTTTTAATGCAGAACTTATTTCGGAAGGTGAAAACTTTGAAAATGCAAAAATTAAAGCATCTATTGACGCTGTTTCTGTATTCACCAACAACAATGATAGAGACAATCACCTTAAGAGTGCCGACTTTTTTGATGCAGAAAACCACAAAGAATTAACTTTTGTAAGCTCAAGTATTTCAAAAGTAGATGACGAAAATTACAAAATAAAAGGACTTTTAGCCATTAAAGGTATGTCTAAAGAAGTAGAAGTGGATGCAGAATTTGGCGGTATCGCTAAAGACCCTTGGGGTAATGAAAAAGCTGGATTTTCTCTATCTACTACCATAAATAGAAAGGATTGGGGATTAAACTGGAATGCAGCACTTGAAACAGGAGGTGTTTTAGTGGGCGAAGAAATTAAGATAAATGCAGAAGTACAGTTTGTAAAAGTCTCTCAGGAGTAATTGACTTGGTTAGTAAAAAAAACCACTTTTTAGTGGTTTTTTTTTATTTTCTTCACTTACACACAAACTTCATTTGGTTTAGCTCTGAAAACAAAAATACCCCCTAAAAGGACATATAATTTTCTATTCTGTGATTAATCTCTTTTTTGCAAATGCTCTACCCGAACCCGATTTTAGATATTTTTCAAATTGATATGCTTTGTATTTATCGTAAAAAATACTTTGGTGTACAATTTTTACGGGCAATCTTGTTGAAGTATAGGAAATTTGTTGTTTAGAATGTCTTGAAATACGTTCTTCAATATTACTTGTGCAACCAACATAATAAGTATTGTCTACACATTTTAGGATATAAACTGTCCACATAAGGCAAAAATAAAAAATCCTGTTAAAAAACAGGATTTAAAATCTCTTTCGCAACTTTTGCGGATGAATCCGCTGAAAGTCGCTTCAGCGAATGAAAGCGGAGAGAGAGGGATTCGAACCCCCGATACCTCGCAGTATGCCGGTTTTCAAGACCGGTGCAATCGACCACTCTGCCATCTCTCCAGAATAGTGGCTGCAAATTTAGGAAACTTTTCATTTTGGCAACCTTTTTGCTTTACAATTTTTAGCAAAATTATATTTGTTTGCCCATAGTATAATTAGTAACTTTATGGTTCAATCTGAAAACAATAAACAAGATATGCGCATTTTTTTCGCTTTTATAATAGTTTTTTTAGGCGTTTTTACTTCTCAAGCTAAAGATATTGAGGCGTATTACAACTCGAAGCAATTTAAATTGGAAGGACAAGGTACGTTAGTAGAAAACTACTTATCTATGGCACCTTACAGTGTTATTTATAAAAAAAATGAAGAAGGTCAGTTACAAGCACAAATTGAAATTACGCAAATATTTAAGCAAGGTGAAACGATTGTTGACTTCAAAAAATACGTGCTTAAAAGTCCGATAATTGGTGCAGATAGTGTTGCACAGGAATTCATAGACCAACAGCGCTTTGTGTTAAACTCTGGAGAATATATTTTTGAATTAGAGTTAGTTGATTTGAACGATGAAAATCCGTCTCCTTTTAAATATAAAGAGTTGGTTACAGTGCAAGATTTTAGTTCAAATTATGCTTTTTCGGATGTAGAGTTTATTGATTCCTACTCGAAAGTAGAAACACCCACCGAATTTTCTAAAAGTGGTTATTTAATCGTGCCTTATATTTTAAATCATTTGCCTTCTGATATTATAAAACTGGCATATTATGGTGAATTATATATTAACGAAACGGACGAAAGCTATGTGTTTACACAGTATATCGAAGATTTTGAAACGTCTCGTCAGTTGACCAAATACTCTAAGTTGACAAAAATTAAATCAGAAAAAGTAACCCCAATATTCAACATCTTTAACATTTCAGAACTTCCTTCCGGAAAATACCAGCTAGTGCTACAACTAAGAGACAAAAACAACACGGTAATTGCAGAGCGAAAAACATTTTTTACACGTGAAAACCCAACGAAATTTGATTTGAATAATTTCTTAGCAGATAACGTTACCAACACGTTTGTAGATGCTTTCTCAGATTCGTTATTATTAGACTATATCAAGTGTTTAGACCCGATTGCTTCTACACTTGAGCGCTCGGTAATAAAGCGCGTAGATTCACTCAATACCGACATGAAAAAACGTTTTTTCTACTCGTTTTGGAGAGGTAGAAACGAAACAAATCCTGAACAGAAATGGGCAGATTATAAATTTGAAGTAGATAAAGTTCAGAAACTATACAGCAATCAAGTGCGCAAAGGCTACGAAACGGATAGAGGAAGGGTTTACTTGCAATATGGTCCGCCAAATGCCATTATGGAACGTCCAAACGAAACCAACTCTTACCCTTACGAAATTTGGCACTACTACAAAATAGATCGTTACAGCAACAAGAAATTTATTTTTTACAACACCGATTTAGTGTCTAACGATTACCAATTGCTACACTCTGATATGTATGGAGAACGTAATAATTATCGTTGGCAGATTGATTTGCGTAAACGCAATACACCATTCGAATCGGTGGATGATACAACGCCAATTAATGATACGTTTGGCAGTCCGCAAGAAGATTTGTTCAGAAATCCTCGCTAACTTTGACGCATGAAATGCGCAGTAGTTATTCTTAATTGGAACGGGAAACATCATTTAGAGCGTTTTTTACCTTCCGTAATTTCTCACACGAAAAGCAAAATTATTGTGGCTGATAATGCTTCTACCGATGATTCTATTTCGTTTTTAAAAGAACACTATCCGCAAATAAATATTATTAAAAATGAAAAAAATTATGGATTTGCTTTGGGCTACAGTGAAGCACTAAAACAAATTCAAGGTAAATATGAGTATTATATCTTGTTGAATTCTGATGTAGAAGTTACCGAAAACTGGGACACGCATCTCATCACTTTACTTGAAAACAACAAAGACGTTGCAGTTTGCCAAGCAAAAATTTTATCGGTAAACGAAAAAGATTTTTTTGAATATGGTGGTGCATCAGGCGGATTTATTGACAAATTGGGCTACATGTTTTGCAGAGGAAGAATTTTTACCCATCAAGAAAAAGATGAACAACAATACAACACCACACAAGAAATTTTTTGGGCTTCGGGTGCCTGCTTTGCTATAAGAGCCAATCTTTTTCATCAATTTAATGGCTTCGATGCCGACTATTACGCACACATGGAAGAGATTGATTTGTGTTGGCGATTAAAACTTAGCGGACATAAAATTTTTGTTGAGCCAAAGTCTGTGGTGTATCATTTAGGTGGTGGAAGTTTGCAGTACGAAAGCCCATTTAAAACCTATTTGAATTTCAGAAATAACTTACTGTTATTAGTGAAAAATGATGCAAGTAATTGGTTGTTTTTTAAAATAATCTTTCGATTAAAGTTAGATGGATTAGCAGGTTTGCGATTTTTATTGCAAGGTAAATTTCGCCTAATGTTTAGCATCATTCATGCGCACTTTGGTTTTTACAAACGCTTGCCCAAGTATTTGAAAAAACGAAAAGAAAATTTGAAACATACATCGTCAAAAAATTTGGTTGGACTGTATAACAGAAGCGTTATTTGGCAATTTTTTGCAAAAGGAAAACGCAAATTTTCTGAATTAAATTTTTAACAACAACCTTTTCCTGCTTGAATAGGCGGACATTTAACACTACCGTAGCTGCAATACACACAACAATCGCCTTTTAATGGTTTTAATTCTGCGTTACAATTTTCGCAAGAATAAAAGTAAACGCAGGCATTTGTTGGCATTATTTCACTTTTTTTATCCCCACATTTTGGACATTGGATGATACTATTTAGTTCAATATCTCTATCATTATTTGGCAAATTAGTACAGCAAACATTATGCATTTTACTACGTTTATAATTCCAGTAAGCACTTATTAGTAAGCCCGACATTCCTGCGTAAAGATAATAATCCCAACGGTCACTTTCATTAATGTGATATCCGTATAAAATTAAAAATATACTAGGTAAAGCAACTATAATTGGGTACAAACATTTATGCTTTCTATAGGACACAACCAAGCCAATAAATGAAATTAAAATCATTATCTGAAAAATCCACATTGTCCAATTGCCAAATAGCTCAAATTCTTTCAAACCAAAGGTAGATGCTATAACAGCAAATAGTGGAAAACAGCATGGAGAAACAATAGCGGTTAAGAAAAGTCCAATTATTCCTACTTTGTCAATGTTTTTGATGATTTTCATTTCAAAAAGCTTTCAATCGCTAAATCGTACGACTTTAGACCAAATCCAGCTATAATGCCTTTGCAGTTTTTTGCCATAAGCGATTGATGACGGTATTCTTCACGAGCATACACATTGCTTATGTGTACTTCTATAACAGGTGTTTTAATGGCAGCCACCGCATCGGCAATAGCTACAGAGGTGTGCGTGTAGCCACCAGCGTTAAAAATAATACCATCAAAACTAAAACCCACCTCATGTAGTTTATTAATAAGTTCACCTTCTACATTACTTTGAAAATAATGTAACTTAACACTAGAAAATTTCTTTTTAAAACCTTCAAAATAGCTTGCAAAATCTTCGTTGCCGTAGATAGATGTTTCGCGTTTGCCAAGCAAATTCAAATTAGGTCCGTTTAGAATCAATAGTTTCATGTTGGTAAATAAACCTTTGGTTTTATTTATGGTAAAGGTAAAACTTTTATCATTGTTAGCGAAACGAAAACTATTTTAGTAGGTACAAGTACTTAGATTTACCTTACACAAAAAGCATAGAAATTCTTTTTTGTATATTTGAATTCATGAACCAGTCGCTTAAATCAATTACGAATCCTTACCAACCGTTTTACAGATACGGGTTCAACGGCATGGAAAGAGACGATGAAATTAAAGGTAAAGGCAATAGCTTAAACTACACGTACCGTATGCACGACCCACGCTTAGGTAGGTTCTTTGCAAGAGATCCTCTTGCTTGGAAATATGTTTATTGGTCACCTTATGCTTTTGCTGGTAATCAAGTTACAAACTCTCCTGAACTTGAAGGTTTAGAAAAAAATTATAACTTAAATTTTGTTGAAGGAACTGTTGAGGTTAGAGATGGAAAGGTACATGTATCTCAATTAAAAAATTCAAATCTACAATATAAACCAGGAGAGGGAAGTTCTACACCTATTCCTGGAGGTTGGGTTGAAGTATGGTGCAAAGGTTGTCAAGGAACTCCAGGATATGATGGGACATTTATAATAATGAAAGTTCCAAATGAAAAAGTAACTCGAAAAATGACAGAAATAGTTTTTGAAGACGTTGTAGTTCCTGGTGTGCCAGGAACATCAGATAAGCGAGTTCCAGCAGGTTCTGCACACATTCCTAAAGGTATTAAAGAATCTTATGGTGGTACTACAGAAGCTTTATTTGATTTAGTTGCGCCCAAAAAACAGTTTAATGATGAAGGTGTAGATTATAAATTAACTCAAATTATTATGACTGTTAATAAAAAAACAAAAGAATTTGATGCATTACATAAAATGTTGCAGGGAAATTATAATGTAGATATTCAGTATTATGAAGACCCTAATGTTGTTTCTCCATTTACAGGCGACCCCACTATAATGAACGTTATAGGACACTTTGATGGAACAAAGACCATACCTGGAACTCCTGCAACGCCAGATTCCGTTAAAAAAGTTCCAGTAGAAAAACAAGTAGAAGTGACAGTAGACCCAGTTGAAATATTAGATTAAGTATTATGAAAACGATAAAAAAAATTAGTATACTTCTTGTTGTTGTCCTACAAGCATGTAATAATGAAAGTACCGAAGGTCAAAAGATTTCTTCCTCTCAATATTATTTAAATAATATGGATACGGCTTTGACATTTTCAAAGGGCACCACAATTGTTTTGGAAAATGAAACTTTTGAAAATGTTGATTCTGTTTTTATTGAATGTAAAGAAATATATTCCATTAAAGACATATTGTTAAATAATTTACATACATATTCTGATTCGGGACTGCTAATCACAGGGGGAATGATAAGAGTGGATTTTTATAATTCAAACAAAAAGAATTATAAATTAAAACCTAAGAAAAACATTAAAGTGGTTTTTCCAAATCAAGACACTTCAATGTTCATCTTTAGGGGTGATACCATACAAGATAAAATGATTTGGAAAAGTGATTATATTAAAACTGGATTTATAACTCTTGATGATGTTTGGGTAGGATATAACCTTAAAAATAATCGAAATTTTATCCTGCAAAATAGTTTTGATAAGTGGATTAATTTAGATAAATATTTAGAAAATCAAGAGTTGTCAAATCTATATGTGAGTAATAAAATTGATTTAAACACCTCTTTCTATCTAGTTTTTAAAGAATTTAATTCCGTTATGACAGCAGGGTTGAAAGACAATAAAATTATATTTTCAGGAGTTCCAATTGGATTTGACGCTGTTATTTTATCCATAGAGTTTGTAGAAGATGACAAGGTTAAATATAGCATAAAAGACGTTAATACAAAAGAAGAAAATATTTTATTACCTAAAGCAAGTGTCGTTTCTTTAAACGACTTCTCGGTTTTATTAGATAAAACTTTTGGTAAAGATATCTGGACTAGACCTAAACCAATGTTGTAAAAGTGGTACACCGTACTACCGTAGTCTCTTCAAAGGTGACGAATTAAAGGCAGCCAATTTGGTTGCCTTTTTATATTAATTACCTAAAAAGTGAAATTAAAGGCGAATTTCTAGTAAATACTTAAAAAACCCCCAGCTGGCGCGAGTTTGTAACTCGTGCCCCCGCTGGCGCGAGTTTAATGAAATGTAACTCGTGCCTAAGAAAACAAAAGCATCTATTGTTAAATTTAGCAATAGTTTTGTATAAATTGAATTATAATTTATTTACATTTGATATGGCACGAGTTACACAATGCTACGCAAAGTTAAACTCGCGTCAGCGAGGGGCAGATGGCTAATTAGATTTTCTTATTTCGTAAATTTTAGTTTTTAATTTATCAAAGTTTTTATACTCCATTTCGCTAATCTCTATTATAGAATTGTCGAATAATTCTATTGTTAATTGATAATATCCATTTCCCCAGCTTACTCCGTAGAAGTTCTTCATGTGCATCAGACGAATTGTATTAATATCTTTTTTGGTTATTTTTCTTATTTTTCCTATTATTGGGTACGATATAATAATTTCCGAATCGTCAATTTTAATTTTTTTAAATCCGTAAAGGGCAAATCTTATAAAGTGTAAAAATGAAACAATAAAAAAAATTATTCCAATCCAAAAAATCACACTTCTAAAGTCAATTTTCCCATTTACCAGTGAAAAATAATATATGAAAGAAAGGATTATTAAAACTCCAATAAAACTAATTATTGCATAAAAATAAAATGAAATTCTATGTTGTGAAATAACCATATTTTTTCAATATTTCATCACCAAAATAACTAAAACTCATTCATTCCAAATTTCCCAAGCTTTTTCTGCTTGTAGATGTAGCATTGAAATACCATTCATAATGGTTGCACCTTGTTCTTTTCCTTTTAATAAAAAAGTAGCTTGTTGCGGATTGTACACTAAATCATACAACAAATGTTCTGAACTCATGTATTGGTAAGGTATTTCAGGATATGTTTCAACATTAGGAAACATGCCAAGTGGTGTTGTATTTACAATTAGTTTGTGAGCTTTTATAACAAATTCGTTAACGTCTGCGTAACTAATTTCATTGCTGCTTTTTGGATTTCTTGAAGCATGTAAAACATAAATTCCTAGATTTTTTAAAACGTAACTTACGGCTTTTGAAGCGCCACCAGTTCCTAAAATCAGCGCTCGTTCGTGTTGCGATTCTAAAAATGGTTTTATGGATTGTCTAAAACCAAAGACATCGGTATTGTAGCCAATTAAATCTCCATTTGTTAAAACTTTTACGGTATTTACAGCACCTACATTTTTAGCTTCTTCATCAACTTCATTTAAAAATGGAATGATGTTTTGCTTATGTGGTATGGTAACATTGAAGCCACTTAATTTGTGTTGTTTTACAAAATCAATAGTGGTTAAATTCTCTATTTCAATATTGATGTAGTCGGCATCAATATTCCCTTTTTGAAATTTCTCTGTAAAATAATTTTTAGAAAATGAATGCGAAAGAGGATAGCCTATTAAACCAAAATGCCTCATTTTTTTTCAGGAGAAAATTTATCCAAAACAAGAATTAACAGCATTCCAACCACACACAAAATAATCGCGAATGTAAGTTGGTGAGGCTCGCCAAGTACGTTTGTGTAACTAAAGGGTGAAAGATTTTTTTCTACTAATGGAACAACCACTTCATTAACTTCGCCTTGGTGTTTTACATACACTTCGGTTGCTTGTTTCCATGGCCATACTTTGTTTAAAGAGCCAATTAAAAAACCTGTTAAAATAGCAACTGTTAAATCGTGCGCTTTTGAAAATAACCAACTAAGAAGCTTTGAAAAACTGATGAGCCCGGTTATGCAGCCAAGTGCAAACACAAATAGAATGGTGGCTGATGATAAAAATAAAGTTAAATCAGCATCTTTAATGGCAGATAATATGTCGCTCACTTCGCCCAAAACAGTGGTGTAAGCTCCTAGTAAAAGTAGTATGAAACTTCCAGAAATACCAGGTAAAATCATTGCTGTAATGGCTATTATTCCGCAGATGAAAATGTAAAGTAAATTTTCACTGCCGCTTGTAGGTGTAATGAGCGTAATGTAGTAGGCAATAGCAGTTCCAAAAGCTAAGCCGATGTAATTTTTACTATTCCATTGCTTAACTTGTTTGCCAACTAACCATACAGACGCTACAATTAATCCGAAAAAAAACGACCATAAAAGAATGGCTTCATTTTCTAATAAATATTTTATGAGTTTGGCAAATAAAGCTATAGACGTTCCAATTCCTAAAACAAGCGTCAATAAAAATGCTCCATTGATGTGTTTCCAAAAGGCTTTTATGCCTTCGGAAAAAAGTTTTTTAAAAGCATCTAAGTTTATATTGCTTATTGAATTTAGTAACTCTTCATAGATACCAGAAATAAAGGCAATTGTTCCGCCAGAAACACCTGGAACAACATCGGCAGCACCCATTGCCATTCCTTTTAGAAATAGCGTTATTCGGTTGATAGAAATCATAAAATTAATAACGAAGAATCAATGGTTTGACACCATGCCTGAATACCTCCTTCAAGACTATGGAGATTATTAAAACCATTGGCTTCTAACGCTTGTATCACAGCTTCAGAACGATTGCCCGATTTGCAATGAATTACTACGTCTTTGTGTTTGTCAATTTTGTACAAACAGTCTAAAATTTCTCCCATAGGAATATGTTGCTCACCAATGTTGGCTGTTTCATATTCGTATTGTTCTCTAATGTCAATGAGTTGAAAATCTTTTTTGTTGTCCATCCAAGATTTTAGTTCAGAAGGGGTAATAAATTTCATAATTATTCTGTTGCAGGAACGGTTTGTTTTAAACTCAATTTTATTTCTTCTGGTAAATAGTTGAAGAACGTGTCACCTCTTAATCCAAGACGTAAACACTCTAAAGAAATTACATCATCAGGTCCAATATTTCCAAGGTTTACGTTAGCACCAAATAAATTGATAAACCAAACTTGTTGTTTTTTTATGGGCGCTTCCCACAAAATACTTTCGGGTTTAATTTTTGAAATAATTTTGTTGATGAGGATGGTATGAGGAGAACCATTTGGTCTGAAAATGCCGACAGAACCACTTTCTCGACCTTCTGCAATTACTTTCCATGAACCTGCTTCAATTTCATTCGCCATCATTTTTATCCACTTTGCAGGACTAATCAAAATACCTTCTTCCTTAGAACCTACTTCGCTTAAAACAGTATATTCTTTGGCTAGTTTATGAATAAGTTCACATTTAGTATCGTGTTCTAAAACAATAGAACCATCAGATATTTCAACTGTATTAAGGTTAAGGTCTTTAACTAACGTTCTATATTCATCAAATTTTCCTCGCGCTAAAAATGCTTCCATGAGCGTTCCGCCCAAGTAAACCTTCATACCTGCATCTTGGTAAATTTTTATTTTTTCCTTTAAATTTTTTGTAACGTAAGACGTTCCAAACCCTAATTTTATAAGGTCTGTAAGATGCGCGGCTTTTTCTATAAAGTTGTCAGCTTCGCGTAAGCTAAGACCTTTGTCCATCATCATGGTAACGCCTGTAGAGCGTGGCTGAGTAGCTCTTTCAGGGATGTAAGGTAGTTTTATGTCTATCATTTTTTATACTGATTTATGAGCTCAACAACTTGTTCAAATTGCAGGGCTTCTGGGTAGTAATCTGTGAGCAAATGTATGTTTTGTTTGTCACGTTTTAAAGCGGCTTCGATAAAATTTAATGCTTCTTGTATTTTTCCACTCTTTAGGTGTAGTGCTGCCAATCTGTAAAATATTTTTTGGTCTGCAACGGGGTATTTTTTTATTAGGTCAATAGCTTCTTCTAAGTCGAAATTTCTCTCAATAAATTCTGATGCATCAAGAATTAAAATGACATTGTATGGAGAAATTTGTAGTGCTTTTTCATAAGCTTTCAAAGCATCATCAATGCGTTTGTTTTTTTCTAAACTTTCTGCATAAATGTACCAATAATCTGAATTTTCGGCATCAATACCAATGGCTTGTTCTATCAAACCTATGGCTTCTTTTTCTAATCCTTGATTGTCTTTTGCAATGGCTAAACCAATCCACGCATCGGAAAAATTATTGTCAACTTCTAACGCTTTTCTGAAGTGTTCTTCTGCTTTTTCAAATTGTTCTAACTTTTCGTAACACTCGCCAATATAGTTGTGGGTGCTTGCTTGCGGAGTTTCAAACTCAAACGTTTTTTCGTAAAGTTCAATGGCTCGTTGATGATTTCCTAAAGCTACATGGCTGTTGGCAGCGTTGAAATAAGCCGATGAAAATGTGGGTTCAATCAATGCGCAATATTCGTAAGATTGTATGGCATTTTCGTGTAAACTTAACGAGCTATACGCATTTCCTAAATTATACCAAGCCGTAAATGAGTAAGGGTTTTTCTCAATAAATTTATTTAAGAAATTAACGCTTTCTTCATTCAAATCAATTTGTGCGTAGCAGTAAGATAGTTCATAAAGAGCGGCTTCGTTTTCTGGATTTTCTTTTAAAATCGTTTTCAAACAATCAATAGCCGAGCTATAGTCTTTGGTGTTTTGATACTCAAAAGCCAAATCCATCAAAATTTCTTCTTTAAATTCTTCGGTTACTTCCAAAGCTTTTAAAAAGTACTCAATGGCTTTATCGTGTTTGTGTTCTTGGCTAAATAGGTTAGCGCGCGTAATGTAAATTTCTTCCATTTCACCATCTAAGCTAACTACTTGGTCAAGCAGATTGTGAGCGGCTTTTAGCTTACCTATCGAAGCCAAAAGTTGTGATTTTTTCAATAATAAATCAGATGATTTTGGGTGCAACGTAAGCCCAAAATCCAAAGCGGCAATGGCTTGGTTTAAGTTTCCTTCGTCTAAGTAGTAATCGCTAATTATTTCTACTTCTTCTACATCAAAAAAGTAATGCTCGTTGTATTTGAGCATCTTTTCGTAGCGTTGTATTGAAGGTTCAAAATCTTCTTCTTCGTTAAATCTGTCTTCTTCTTCGAACATATTATCGCAAATATAACATTACCCATTTAACTTATACTCAAAAAAAAGCAACTTTGTTACTAACAATTTAACGTAGTTTGTTGATTAAAAGTTTACGATGGCAGCATTTCTACAACAAGCTATTCCTACTTTTGAGGAAATAAAGTTTTTTCGATGACGCTAATAAAATCAATTTCGGGCATAAGAGGAACCATTGGTGGTAAGGTTAATGATGCATTGACACCCATTGATGTGGTGAAGTTTACCGCTGCTTTCGGTACGTGGACTAAGCAAAAAAATAATGCGCAACGTACCAAAATTGTTATTGGTAGAGATGCGCGCATCAGTGGTGAAATGGTAAAAAACTTAGTAGTAGGCACCTTGCAAGGCTTGGGAATAGATGTGGTAGATTTGGGGTTATCAACCACGCCAACCGTTGAAGTAGCTGTAACAATGGAAAATGCACAAGGTGGAATAATCCTTACCGCAAGCCACAATCCTGCGCAATGGAATGCATTGAAATTATTGAACGAAAAAGGTGAATTTATTTCTGCTAAAGATGGCGAAGATGTGTTGACTATTGCAGAAAAAGAGACCTTTGACTTTGTGGATGTACATCAATTAGGAAAGTATTCACAAAACGATAGTTATTTGCAAAAACATGTTGATGCTATTTTAGCACTTCCGTTGGTTAATAAAGAAGCCATTAAAAAAGCCAATTTACACATAGCCGTTGATGCCGTAAATTCTACGGGAGGTGTTTTCATTCCAGCATTGCTAAAGGCGTTAGGTGTTAAAAAAATTACTGAATTGTACTGTGAACCCACAGGTCATTTTCCGCACAATCCTGAACCATTGCCTGAACATTTAACCGAAATTTCTAATACCATCAAATCATCTGGTGCAGATATGGGCATTGTAGTTGACCCCGATGTTGACCGCTTGGCATTGGTGTGCGAAGATGGCTCTATGTTTGGTGAAGAATACACTTTAGTTGTCGTTGCCGATTATGTGTTGAGCAAAACCAAGGGCAACACCGTTTCTAATTTATCTTCAACACGTGCCTTAAGAGATGTTACCGAAAAATATGGTCAAACGTATTTTGCTTCGGCAGTAGGAGAGGTGAACGTAGTGGCAACAATGAAAGAACAAAATGCAGTAATTGGTGGCGAAGGCAATGGAGGCATCATCTATCCTGAGTTACATTATGGACGTGATGCTTTGGTTGGTATTGCGTTGTTTTTATCGCACTATGCAGAAAAGCAGCTAAAAATGACCGAACTTCGCGCAAGCTACCCCAACTACTTTATCTCTAAAAATAAAATTGAATTAACTCCAGACATCAATGTAGATGAGATTTTGCTCAACTTAAAAAATAAGTACAAACAACAACCTATTAACGATGTTGATGGCGTAAAAATTGAGTTTGACAAGGAGTGGGTGCACTTACGCAAAAGTAATACCGAACCCATTATTCGTATTTATTCTGAAAGTACATCTGAAGAGAATGCCAATGCCCTAGCCAAAAAAATTATGGATGACGTTGCGGAGATGGTAGGGTGATTTTTAGAGAACTAAATTTAATGTAACAATATATCAATTTGTCGATGTGAGGAATTACATTAGATACTTCTATTTCCTAAACCAACCAGCATACTTGATGTAATTATTGGCAATGCGATTTATTTCACCTTCAAATAATTCTTTGCTCACTTTTTTTACTTTTTTGGCTGGTATGCCCGCATAAATTGAGCCTGATTCGATATGTGTTCCTTGCAATACCACAGCACCTGCAGCTACAATACTGTTAGGTTCAATTACCACATCATCCATTACAATAGCACCCATGCCCACTAAAACATTATCGTGTATTGTGCATCCATGTACAATGGCATTATGACCAATAGACACATTATTACCAATCGTAGTTGGTGATTTTTCGTAGGTACAATGTATCGTGGCGTTGTCTTGTTGTTTCTTATAAAGATAAAAAAAGCTACTCATTTTATAGGTGATTTTTGTCACGTTTTGTGGCTTTCATCCTCTTCGGAGAGTTGCATTTTTGTTTCAAATTCCAAAGTAGGGTGGTGGATGTTTAATTTTTCTAACCCCACTTTTATCTCACCTTTTATTAGTTCAATATCTTTCATTGAAAAATGTTCATCTACGACTAAATTTACAGACAAAATGTTGTACTCCCCATCCATGCTCCACACGTGTAGGTTATGAACGTGTTTAATGTTGTTTACACTTTTAAGATAAGTTTTTACCTCTTTTAAATTCACCTCTTTGGGTGTGCTTTGCAAAATCACTCTAAAGGCATCCTTCATGTTTTTTACAACATTCACCAACACGTAAAGAGAAATAGCGATAGACAAAATAGGGTCAATGATTGGTAAATCGTAAAAATGCATTACAATGGCGCCAATCAACACAGTCACCCAGCCTAACACATCTTCCATTAGATGAACGGCAATTACTTTGGCATTGATAGACTTTCCTTTTTTAAGTTGAAACATAGCCGCACTGTTTACAATCACGCCTAAAATGGCAATGTAAATCATCCCTTCTGCATGAGGATTTTCTGGATTAAACAGACGCGGAATGGCTTGTGTTAAAAAGAAAATACTTCCACCAAACAATATAAATGCATTGATGAATGCACCCAACAATGAAAATCTTCGATAACCGTAAGAGAACTTTTCTGTGCGTCCTTTTTTAGAAACTTTTTGAAAATACCACGCCACACCAAGGGAAACACTATCGCCAAAATCGTGCAGCGCATCTGTTAAAATAGCCACGCTATTGGTTAACAAACCACCAACTATTTCAATAATAGTAAATCCTAAATTGAGAAAAAATGCAATTTTTATGTTGCGTTCTTCGGGGTTCTGATGGTGGTGGTGTAAACTCATTAAAAATTAATAAATGCTGCTGTTATAAACCAAAGCTGATTAGTGTTGTTTTTATCTGTTAATGCATTTAAGCGCCAATCAGAACCTGCTTCAAATTTACATTTATCGGTGAGATTATATCCTAAAAATCCTGAAATTCTGCTTTCGTAGTTTAGCTCATCAGTTATAACTAAAAGATGCTCAAGGTTTGTTTTTAGGTAAAATTCATTATTATCAACACTTTCTCCCGAGAGGGGAATTTCTAATGTGCTACGATAACGCACTCTTGCATCGCTTAGGGTATTATTGTCAAATGTTTGGTCGGTGAGTAAACGGTGTGCTAACTTTATACTACTAAACGATTGCACAAACGTATATTGTTGTGAGATTCGGTATCTAAGTTTGTTACTTGTAAACAACAAACTACCACCTAAACCAACACTTTGATACACACCAATTTTTCTGGTAGCCATAAGTGCCAAGTCGTAACGAACCAATAATGGCTGATTGTTTTGACTAACTATTCTACCTTCGTTTTTAGTGTTTAATTTCCAATTTTTGTTTAAGCTAATGTTTATGTTAAGTTGAGGCATCGCACCATGTTCGGTTTGTGCCTTTATGTTTGTGAATAACATAACAAAACATATTGTAACAACATGCTTTAAACCCATTGATTAAAACTCTAAATTGGAAGTGTTTTTTGTTATAATTTGCTCTTTGCGTTGCAGGTTTCCGTCTTTATCGAAAAACAATTCGTATAGAAATTCACCTTCGTTGTTTTTTGCTTTTACAATTAGCTCAAAGCCGTTTAAACACTTGTCGGAATAAATGCCTGTTTTTATGAATTGCTTTATTTCTTCATTGCTACAAACCAGTTGCACTTGGGTTTTCAAAATAGAAGTTTTCTCAAAGTTGTCATCTAAATAAGCATTAATGGTTTTCTTAGTGAATTCATTTAAGCTATTAAAATCTACAGTAATTTCAACATCCTCAAGTTCGCACTTTTCGCTAAACTCTATACTAACACGCTGCTTACTTACTTTGGTTTTTATCTCGTAAGAAAAGCCATTTAATTGGGTTTCTTTGTAGCACTTTATTTTTGAAGGAATAGAAAATGCATTGATAATTGTTTGACAGTTTTCGGGAAGTTCAGAGAAATTTATACGCTGCTCACGCTCGTATTTGTTTTGAGAAAATAATGAAAGCGTACTTAGTGTAAAGGCTAATAGCAGAAAACTATTTCGCATGGTAGTTATTTGTCTTTAATACATCTTACCGAAAAGCCATCGCCCTTGGTGTAGTAATATTTTATGGCAAAGCCAAGATTGCAATAGATGTAAACGTAGTAAGACATATCGTTTTTAAATTCTGAGGTAGTCCACCATGTGGCGTAATCGTTTACCGACATAAACTGACCTTCTGTACTTCTTAAGCCACCAGGTAAACCAAAGAAACCTGCTTCATTGTTGGCGTTACAACCACTTCCCCAATCGTTGGTGCTTTTTAGTTTGTTGCCCGCTTCCATTTTACCACCAAGATGAATGATAAGCTCTTCCCATTCTGTAATGGACGGTACATGCCAACCTTTAGGCGCTAATCCGCGTGGGTCTGTAACAGCATACCAGTTGTAAAGTCTTCCAAATTTACGACCGTTTTCTAAGTTGTTTTGATAGTAACACCAGCAACCTTTTTTCTCCTCAGCACATTTTTTCCATTCTTCTTCGCTACGTGCTTCGGGAATAGAATCGCCATTTTGGTAGTAGGGTGTGTCAAGGTTTTCGAGCATCCATACTTGTTTACCAATAGCGGTAGATTTGTAGGTTTTGCGTACTTGCATGTTAGAATCAAGTACTTTGTCGGTTTTGTACATCTCTACTTGAGACATAGCAGTACCGCCAATCAAAATGGTGGCTACAACAAGTATGTACTTTAATTTACTCATCTAATCTTTTCGTAAGCAAATGGGTAACTAATTTCGTGCCAAAGTTTGCTTAACGCGCAAAGTTACGAAATTGTTGTAGATGTTGCACTATTTGTTTAAGGATTATTAACTCATTTAAGAATGCAAAAAATAATTCTTAAAGTATAGTGATTTTACTCCAAACTTGAGTTCCAGATAAAGATAAAGTTCCTGTGTTTTGCCACATTGAGTAATTTTTTGAAAAAAGTGTATCGAAAATGGACAAAATACTTAGATTTTCCTAAAATTCAAAAAGGAACAGAGTTTACATTCAAAAGAGTTAACTGCGAAGAGAAAACGGTTACCATTAATAACCTATTGGTACAAGCGCATTTACAACGATACCTTGTTTATTTCCATTCAGCTAAAACTCACTAAATAATGAGTGTCAAGATGTGTTCATAGTTACAGAGTGCAAACCTTAAGTAACTTCTCTTGATTTACCCCATCAACAATAATTCTGTAAGTCTTTGTTTTAATTCTGTAATGCCCATTGGGTTTAAATGCAGCACATTTGTGTAGTGAAAATTCATTCACGATTTTAAAAATAAATTCATGAAAAATGTAATCAAATTTTGCGTCATATTTATGACGGCTAGTATGTTTATTACCTCTTGCGGTTCTAGCTTAACGTTAACGAAACGCCAACATAACAAAGGGTATTTTGTATCTTACAATAAAAAATATTCACCATCACCTAACAAGCAAAAAACGGAAAGTAATGAAGAAGCGGTTAACCCTAAAGCAGCAGAAGTTGCTGTGGCAACACAATCAATTGATGCAAATACAACGCCTGTTTCTGACCAAATTATCCTTTCAAAAAGAAACTTGAATGAAGAAATAATAAATCCTTCAGTAGAAATAACTTCTGCATCTGAAAACAAAGTAGAAAAGTCCACTACTAATAAACCCAGAACGATAAAAGAAGTTAAAAATAAACTAAAGTCAGCCATAACATCACCAGAAGATGCTGAAGGCAGCGAAGGTTATAGCTTATTATGGATTATCATTATTGTATTACTGGTTCTATGGGCGCTTGGATTAATAGGTGGACTTGGCTCAACAGGGTTGATACATATTCTTCTAGTAATTGCACTTATACTTTTAATATTGTGGTTGCTTAGAGTTGTCTAACAATCATTTTTTATAATATCTAATTAACTCCAGCAACTATAAAAGGTTGTTGGAGTTTTTTTCTTTTCCGCAACTTATGTAATTTCTAAACGTATTACACCATAGTAATATGCAACGGTTTTTATCTTTCATAGCGTTTTTACCTTTTTCATTCTATGCTCAGCAAACGATTGTAGGAACAATTGCCGAACACAAATCAGACAATAGGATAGAGGACGTGTATGTGTTTATGGGAAATACCTTAGTAGCAAAAACCAACAACGAAGGTGTTTTTATTTTGGACTTTCCTAAAATTCAAAAAGGAACAGCGTTTACATTCAAAAGAGTTAACTACGAAGACAAAACAGTTACTATTAATAGTTATTGGTACAAGCGTATTTACAACGATACCTTGTTTATTTCCATTCAGCTAAAGCCCACGAATAATGAACTTCCCGATGTGTTGATATTTGCCGAACGCAAACCCGACACCGTATTTGGTAGTCCTGTTTACAGCGTAGAAGATTTTTTGTTGGTAGATAGTACTATGTTGTTATTAGCGTATGAGCAAACACTCCGAAAAGGTGCTTCGCTACTGCTGGTAGATTATGAGCAAAACGTATTGCTAAAACATCCGCTAAACTTTTACGCTACCAATGTATTTACCGATTACTCGGGCAAACATTATGTGTATGGTGATGAACAATACTATCGAATAAACATCCATAACACGCATCTTTATTTAGAGAAAATAGAAGCCGATATCTTTTTAGATTTTACCCAACGGGTTATTGATAGCGTGCATCAAAAATATTATTTCTCCAACTATCAAGACATTTACCCTGCGTTTAGTTTTTTCTCGTGGGCAAATGAAGATTCTACCGCCAAAGAAATTCATAAAGTGGAAGACGCCTTTATGATGGAGTTGTATCGCTCAGAATACAAATACGTACCTCCTCAAGAAAAACTGTGGGCTAGGAGGCAAGAACAAAAAACAGGCATTGATAAAGAAATATGGATAGGCGCGGTGTACTTTACCCAATCTCTTTACTACAAACCTGCGTATGCGCCCATGACAATATTTGCCGATACGGCTTACATCTTTGATCATTATTCGGACAAACTGTTTAAGTTGGATACGCGCACCGATAAAAAGACCGACAGCATTGCCATCAACTACCACCATGTAATGCGTAAAGATAAATGGAAACAACCCTTGCTGTTTGACGATGCCCAACACGAAGCATATGCATTGTTTGAGAACACAGGCAATTTGTATTTACGAACGATTGATGTGAATAGCGGAAAAATAAGTTCTACCTTTAAGTTGCACTACCGCTATGTAGAAACCATAAAAGTGCACAAGGGCTACGTCTATTACATTTATCGCCCGTTTGAATCGTTGCAAAAAAAGTTTATTTACAGAGAACGCATCCGAAAATCTTAATGACTATTCATAATTCAACTTTTTCAAAGTATTTGTGATGAATGAACTGTGCTGTCCTCCGTATCCCATAACTAACGTTCCCTTCAAACCTGTATTAGATTCAATGGCTAATACCATAGATTCATCACTAGGATTAGAATCTCCCTCGTAACGAAACACGCCAACAATTACAAACTCTTCTGCATCGAATTTAGAGCCGTTGCATACAATGCAATTTTCTTCCAGATTAAAATCAAGGGTATATCCTTCTTTCTGAAAAAAATCCAGTGCTTCTGTTACACTACCGTAATAAAATTTTGGTTTCATGGTGTTTGTTAACGTTTTCGGGCTTGGCGAAGGTGGCGATTTTTACCACTGAACTTTATGCGGAGCACAAAACTTTCGGCTACCACTAAACTGTCTGCGGAGAACGAAACCCCGCCTATTGCAAATGTGCTGTTACCAGCAGTGTTTCTTTCTGTCGTCATTGTCGTGTCAAAGTTTTTTCTGCTCTGTTTGTCAAAGATAAATTTACTTTGAACACAATGAATAGTCTGTCGATGATTAGTTTATTCGTTGCCCATAAAAGTCCGCCTAAAACAATAACAGCATATCTGAAATTTTTGTCCTGATAGAAAAATGTGTCGTGGAAAAAACTTTCAAGATTTACTTGTTCAGCAACCCATAAAACAAAATTCAGAATGAAACTCAAAATTGTCAGCCAAATGTTCGTGTATGTTGTCAAGTAATAGAAAGCAATTTGTCCTAACACGATTAAAATATAAAAAACTGTCAAAAAGTGCCAACCGATGACTTTACAAACTGTCGTGATTGTGTGGTCGTCTAACATTGCTGGTAACGTTTTGGGGGTTTGCGATGGCGGGGAATTTTAGCACTAAACTTTATTCGGAGAACTGAACTTCCACCTTGCACAAATGTGTCTGCGAAGCACGGAACCCCCGCTATTGCAAACCCCTTGTTAGCGGTAGTAGTTTTTAATCCTTGCGTCAAGTTGTCTCTTTGCATGTATAAATTCTTTTTCTGTTGTCCCACCGTTACCAACTCGTTCTCCGATTTGCCAAAAGTTATCTATGTCGTAGTCTTTAGTGTCAAGCAAGTATACTGAAAAGTCTTGGTCGCGAAAGTCAACGGAAAAACCAATGGTGATTTTGTCGTTGCTATACACCAAATGTCCGCCAAGGTCTTGTTCAAAGGGTCTTAACTTGTCGTAATCGTAAACTATTTTAAAGTCAAGGTCAGCCTCTAAAAATGAAAATGTCTTTTTAATTAAAGCAAAAGTTGAATTGTCGGAATGTCCCGATTTATAACCTTTTGTTTCAAGAAATATTTTGTCCAGTCTGTTTCTGTCAAACCAGTCAGTTCCCTTTAGAATGTTTGGGATTGATTTTAAAATCTCAAGTCCGACTTTAACATTAGTAAACTCATAGTCAGGCGGTAAATACGGGTGATGTCTGTCGTGATTGTCAATGCCGTTATAGATGTCAATCTCATAAAAAGCATAACAGTTGTCATTGTCCGAGTATGAAGGTTCAATGTTGTTCTGAAGTCGCTTTAGGTAAAAGTAAAGAGGTGTGCTGTTGCGATGCAACGTAATTTCAATTTGTCGTTGGGCTTTAAGGTTAGTGTATTTGTTGATGTAATACTTTGGTCCGCCAGGATACTTGTCTGTTTCTTTGTCAAGCGTATAAGTATAACCAAAGTCCGTCTCCAAAAACTTGTAGAGCTTTCTCATTTTGTCAATGAGTTTAGTCCTATCGTTTTCTAAACCGTGTCGCTCAGTCCCGAATAGATTTTGTATGTAGTCAGTCAGTTTCAATTGTCAAAATGTTGGAGTTAGCACTGTCGTCATACTATTACCGCTAACGTTTTGCAGCTACCCGAAGGGCGGGACTTTTACCACAAAACTTGATTTGAAAAACTAATGTTTGATTAACCACAAAACTGTCTTTGGAACACGAAACCCCGCCTTTTGGGTAGGTGCTGTTAGCGGTTCGGGCTTTTTTCTCTGTCGTCATTTTTCTTAGTTATTGAAAGTCTTGTGCTTCTTTTTCTGTTAATGTTTTGATGTCAATTATTGGTGCAAAATATGTCTTTTTTGGTGTAGGCAAAAGTTGTTTTTCTTCTCCCATAGCAAAGCCGAGTTTATAGCCAATATTGTCGTCTGTTGTCAAGAATACGTTATCGTGTTCGGTATCATCTTCTGGAATAAACAACATAACTTTTTTATTTGCTGATTTTTCAGTTATCCAACCGTTAGCTTGTCCAGTCGATTCCCAAGCTGTAACATCAAATGACTTGTCAAAACCCATAGGATAATGAACGTAGTTAACGAAGTAACAATAAATTTCAAATTCAATGTCATACGGAAATGTTATAGCAAATTGTCTTTCGTTTAACTTATAAAGTCGTGGTTGTGCCTGAAAACTTTCCTTGTTATACATATTACAAAAGCCAGTCAAAATACTGTCTATTTCTGTCTTGGATATCCTGTCAACGATTACAAGTTTGTCGTTTGGTTTTTCTTGTGTTGGCAATTGTTCATTTGATGGTCTGGTTGTGTCTGTGTCGGCTTGTGGTTTTTGTCCAGCTGGCATACAAGCCTTAATTGCAAAAATTAAAACTGCTACACCCATTATTATTAAAGCTATTTTCATATTCTATTCTTTATTTTGTTGTCCGTTGGTTTGTGTCGTCATAGCCTGACCGCTAACGTTTCGGGGGTTTGCGATGGCGGGGTGTTTTAGCACTAAACTTCATTCGGAGAACTGAACTTCCACCTTGCACAAATGTGTCTGCGAAGCACGGAACCCCCGCTATCGCAAACCCCATGTTAGCGGTTCGGCTTTCTTTTCTGTCGTCCACGTTAGCCAATTTTTAGTGATATTTTATGTTCCTGTCCATTCAATGTAAAGTGAATATTGTCTTTGTCATGTAGTGAAATTTTGCGGTCACCAAAGTCAAATTCTTTATGGTGGTTTGGGCAAAGCAATATTATGTTGTCAGGTGTTTCTCGCCCTTTTCTATGCTTTGGTTCTATATGTGCCGCTTCAATGTAAAATGTGCCGTCTTTCTTTTTAATAGTTGTCGAACAGATTTGACATTTGAAGTCTCTCAGAATTTTTATTTGGGCAATCGTCCTATTGTCACGTTTAAACGATTTGCTGCTTATAGTCACTTCTTCTGGGTCTGTCGGTTTGAGATTTAATAGTTCAGCGATAATTTCTTGCTTAGTCTTGTTTTGATTTTTAAACTCACGAACTATTTCTTTTTGTTCTTGTTCGTCTGGGGTGTCAATAGGAACTGCTAAATACTTTGCATAAATGTCTCGCATTTTGTGCATCACCACTTTTTGAATGTCTTCATAATACTCAATGTGAAGTCTTAATGCAGTCAATGCGTTTGTAAGTCCTGGTGAGCCATAGTCTTTGTAAATGTTGTCAAAGAAATACTCCATTGAAAAGGCATTGTTTGTCCTTGTAAACCTTTTGCCTTCAACCATACAGCGAAAATTATTTATGTAGTCAGCAGCAGAATTTGAGTTCATTCTGTTGTCGCCTACAAGCTGTTGTTGCCCTTCCTTAAAAGTCAGCTTACCTTCAAAAACCTGTTTGGAAAGTTCGTATGCTAATGGTGTTAGTTCTTGTGGTATTTTCATTCTGTCTGTTTTTTGTTGGGTGTCGTCCTAAGCTGACCGCTAACGGTTTCTGGCTTTGCCTTGTGCGGAATTAATACCTTCCCACATTTCTGCAACCACAAACTTACCTTAAAAGTACAAACATTTATTGTGGTTTGCAATAAAAACTGCCGAAGGCAACCGTTGAAAAAACAAACCACAGCTTAGTGTCACCCCGCATAAGGCAAAACCAGTGTTAGCGGTAGGCTTTCTATTTCGCTTCTCTAAAGTGTCCATTTTCGTCAATCGTATATTTTGTCAAGCCAAGCGTCATTTTCCTACTTGTTTCGTCAATGTCCGAACTGTCAGGTTTTAAAGCATAAGTTGTAACAGAATCACTTACCAAAATTGTTTTGTCCTTATTGATTGTCAAATATTCTATGGCTTTGTAACCCATATCTTCACCAGTCTTTTTGTATGGTCCCAACGAGTCAATTTTATTTCCTAGTTTGTCGTAAGTTGTTAAAAAAGGAACAAGTCCCCAGTCTCCAATTGAGCAGTCAATTAGTGTTACCGTTTTATTGTCGCTGTATAAAATACCTAACGGTTGACTTGTCCAAACGTGTTTGTATTTTTCAAAAGCCTTCTTGTCGTAGTTCGCTGAAAGTGTTGGTAGTTGTCCGAGTGGATTATGAGAAAGAGGCAAAGGTATCTGGTCTAAAGTTTTCAAGTAATTTTCAAAACTTGTTGCTGAATTGTCTTGTTGCTCTTTTTCCGCAGTCGTGTTGTCAGACGAAGATTTTGTGTCTGTCGAACAACTTGTCAAGGTGAACAAAATAAATGTCAAAATATATGTTGTCTGTTTCATTACTGTCTGTCGTTTAAGCTTACCGCTAACTTGTTTATATAGATACTTTTTCTATCCATATACGTCCATAATTGGGTAGCTTGGCGCAATTATGGGTTCGTTTTGTTCCCAAATATACAAAAAAAATTGTTCGGTTAGTGCATAAAGAACACACCCCTAAATCCCCTCTTAATAGAGGGGACTTTATAATTCCCTCCTACAAAAGGAGGGATAGGGAGGTGTCAAAACGATAACAACAACAAACCACCAAAATCTACCAAAAAAAGGCTTTTTAGTACACAAAAGCAGGTTTTGTGTACCCCTAAGCAAGTTTTGTGTACCTCTAAGCAGGTTTTGTGTACTCCTGAGTAGGTTTTGTGTACCCCTAAGCAGGTTTTGTGTAGCTCAAAACAGCTTCTGAATACTAATTATTAGAAAAAACCCTATCTTTCGGAGTATAAACGCTTATAAAATGAAAAAACACTTCTACTTCTCTTTTTGTTGAGTGCTTCCAAGCTCTTTAGCCAAGAGTTTACGTTTACAGAAGCACAACAAACCTTGATTGATACCAACATTGTTGCTTTCCCAGAACAAACAGAATTGGCGTTTGCCATTATCAAAAACGGAGAGGTATTTTATTACGGAATAAGGAAAGAAAATGGAAGTTATTCATCTATCAATAACCAACAATCGGTATTTGAAATTGGCTCTATAAGTAAAGTATTTACCTCTATGTTGATGACGCAAATGCACTTAGAGAATAAACTCGATATGCATCAACCCGTAAGAAAATATTTAAAGGTGAAGTGGAACGAAAAACGCAACTTCACCTTTGTCCATTTAGCCAATCATTCATCGGGTTTACCGCGCTTGCCTCACAACATTTTAAAGTTGGTAGAAAAGTATCCGCTCAATCCTTACGCGCATTATGGCGAAGAGGAATTGTTATACTATCTCAAACATCAAGTAAACTATATTGACGAACTGGGAAAAGCCAGTCATTACTCTAATCTCGGAAGCGGATTGATGGCTTATACCTTAACGAAAATTGAAAAAAAATCATTCGAAGAATTATTGCAACAGCGTATTTTTTCAAAGCTATCTATGAGTAATTCTTCAACAGATAGAACTAAATTACAATCGCTTATTGTAAGTGGAAGAAATGTAAAAGGCGATACCGTTCCTAATTGGGATTTGAATGTGTTGGCAGGCGCAGGTGCTATTTTATCTAACGTAGAAGATATGGCAAAGTTTGCTTTACATGCTATGAAAAAAAATGACGTAAACCAATTGATGCAAACAGAAACGATTGCCATAAACGATAAAATGAGTGTGGGTTTGGGTTGGCATTTGTATAAAAATAAAGAAGAGAACAGACAAGTATTGTGGCACAATGGCGGAACGGGTGGTTACAGTTCGTCTATGTGTGTAGATGTAGAAAACAACAATGCGGTAATTATTTTAAGCAACGTCAATCCCGAAGCGTTAGAAAATCAAAACTTAGACATCATTAGTTTGTATTTTATTAAATCATTAAAACCAACTAAAGAATAGGTTCTTCAGGAAACATAGAGCACATCTGTTCTATGCTAATGCCATTTTTAGCAATGTTACTTAAAATAATTGCCACTTGATTTTTTTCGGGAATGCGAATAAAAAATGTTTTGTAGCCCTTCCACCAACCTGTGTGAAACACAATATTGCCTGTTTCTCTTTCTATAATTCTCCAGCCGTAGCCATATTTTTGGTCTTGCACTTCTGCTTTCACTCTTGGAGAAAATGCTTCGTTCATCAACGAATCACTCAGCAGTATTTCATTACTCAGCGCTTGATGAAAGTGAAATAAATCCATTGCGTTGGAGTAAATACCTTTATCACCCACGCAGCCGTTTAGATAAATGTCAATTTCTGGAGTTTTGTTAGAGGCATAACCTGTGGTTGGTGTACACAATTCATCGTAATTATTTCGCTTGTAAATGCGCGTATCGTACATATTTGCAGGAGTGAAAATATGTTGGGTCATGTATTCTTCGTAACCCATTCCCGATGCAATTTCAATAATCTCTGCCAACAAAATATAGTTGGTGTTGGAGTAATAATGTTTTCTTCCAGGAGCATGAGCAACGGGTAGTTTATATTTGTTAATGATGTTTATCACATCTTTATTCGAGATGGTTGAGTCTTTGTAATTCCAGCCATATTTAGGGCTGTCGCAAAAGTGGTCATATCTGCTTAATCCCGATTTGTGCGTCAATAACATTTCAATGGTAATGCCTTTGTAAGGAAATCCTTCAATGTATTTTTCTACGAAATCAGTTAATGAAATTTTACCTTTTTCTACCAACTGCATAATGGCAGTAGCAGTAAACGGCTTCGATACTGAAGCCAACTGAAAAGTGTGATATAATGAAAGAGAGTCTTTATTTTTGAAATGAGCAAAGCCGTACGCTTTGTGAGAAATGATGTGATTGCCATCGGCAAATAAAATTACTCCATTGAAATGACCCCACTCAAAACTTTTATCGAAATAATTTTCGATAGAATCTTTATAAGGTTGGTAAATACTATCGTAATACGCAATGCTGTCAAATTTTACTTCTTCAACAATTTCAGCAATCGGCTTTGGTTTTGTGGAATTATTATTGCAAGCCACGCTCAAAAATACCGCTATACCAAAAAGTGTTACTGTTCTCATTCTCGTTCTCATTTTCATTCTCGTTCTCATTTTCATTCTCGTTCTCATTTTCATTCTCGCTCTCATTTATTGTCCGCCTACACGTTTTACGTTATATCCTTCTTTGGTTAACAAGTCTATAATTTTTTCACGAAAGTCGCCTTGAATTAAAATTTCTCCATCTTTAGCTGTTCCGCCAACGCCACATTTACTTTTTAGTTGTTTTGCCAATGTGTTTAAATCTTCGGAAGTGCCCACAAAACCTTGAATTAAGGTAACCGCTTTTCCTGCGCGCTGTTTTTTATCCAACATAATTTTTAAATGTTGTTTGTTGTTAGGCAAGGTGTTTTGCTTTTGCTCATCATCGTAACTATAACCAAAGTTAGGATTGGTTGAGTAAACAACATTTATTCGGTTTTTATCTTTTTTGGACATATATCACAAAGATTAAACGTCCAAAACTAAAAAAATCATTCAACGTTGTTGAGTAATTTTTTCAACACCGATAGTGCGATAACATTTTCTTTGTTGTGAATGGCTTTTGTGATGCTTTGTTTCTCTTTGCTTGTAAGGTGCCAGCTTAGAGATAAAGGTTCTTTTGATTCTCCCAAATTAAATTCAACCACATCCAAAGTGCTTATTTCGTGAGATAGTTGAAAGATTAATCGGTCGTTATTTTTATCTTGAAGATTGAAGTTAGCATAGAAAAATTTCATGGGTAATAATAATTTTTTTAATGGCGAATAGCTTGTAGATGTTGTTCCGTATTCATTATCTACAATTTTTACAATAATTACTCCAGAGGTATTTTTGTTAATCCAATCTTTATTTTCAGTCAAGTAATCTGTAAGTACTTTAATGCCAAAATTGTCAATCAAGCCAGCATCCATGATGTTAAATTTTTGAGGTTGTGGTGTAGTTACAATAGGCATGATGTATGGAAAAGTAGAGTTCATTCTTAAGACGGAAGAGAGTTTTACCGAGTCGAATCCTTCAATGTTATTAGCATCGTAATATTGGCTATTGTTATAGAAATTATTTTTAGAAGAGCTTATCACCAATTGTTGATTGGTAGAAATGATGGTAGGCGTAAACATCATCAACGGAATTTCAGAATTGATTTCTAAATTTTTGTAGAAGCTCAAAGGTTTATCCAAGCCCTTTAAATTGTTTTCCAATTGTTTTTCGAAAATGTAGCCACGCTCTTTTCGTTGTTTACTTTTATTGGTGTTGAAGCGCACTAACCAATCGTTGGTGCCAAAATAAAATGCTAAAGAATTTAGTGCGTCTTGCGAAATTGTTTTTAATGCTTCCTCTTTACTTGGGTTTGTTTTATTGATAAATTCTTCTTCTCTAAAGTATGCTGCACCAATCATTCCGCCCGATGATCCCGTAATAAGATGAATAGGCGAGAGGTGGTTTATAGAATCCTTTATAGTGTGCAACACATTAACCGTCCACATCGCGGAACGAAGACCACCACCACTTACGGCTAACACTACCAGCTTTGGTTTTTCTGTGGTTTGTTTTTTCTTCCAAGCGTCTAAAATAGTTGTTGAAGGACTGCACTTTTGTTCTTGCGCTGATAGATTTTCTGAATAATCTAAACCTGTAATAGAACTACCATAATCAAGAATTTCTGTTTTGTCTGTAAGTTTGTTAAACGACATTACAGCGATGATGACAACAGGTATTGTCCATCCACCAATCCAGGAATAACAGGCACTCACAAGCATTAAAATAAACGTCATGAGCAACATTAAACTTGCTCCTGCAGGAATAAAAAATAAATCGTTTGAACCAAATAAACTTAGCACAACTACAGTAACTAAAATGGCGATTTCAAATATGGTTGCGTTAAGATGGTTCTTATATAGAATGTATTTTAGTTGCTCTTTGGTGTAATGCGAAACATCTCTCGCTCTTGCAATTTCTGTAAATGATGAAATATACCAATCTACTCTTTCTTTATTACTCAATAACATTTTTACATACCACTTTACATCTGTATTTTGTATGGTAGTACTAATAGATTTTGGTCTTCCACGTTTTTTTAATTCAGAAATATTTGTGTTTGCCCTAAAGAAAAAGTAAAGTGAAAAAACAACAAATGAACTTACGCCAAGAAGGAATCCGATAATGTTTATCAATGCCTCAAAAGCAGTTTTAAATTCATGTGTTTGTTGAGCTTTATAACTCAAAATAGCATAAAAAATAAAAAATGATAGGGGAATAATAAAGTTGTTTAAGCAGAACTTGTAGAACGGACGAGACAATGACGCAATAAATAAAAATCGTGGTGCAACTAAAATATAGCTGTAAATGTTAAATGCCATCACAAAACCACCATAGGCAAAACCCAAGATGGCGTATGACAAAATAGAAATGTCTCCTAAATATTCGGGAGTAAGAAAAAGATAGGAAATACCATATTTGGCAAAAAACATTTTATTGGTAAGTCCAAATAAAATGACCCAAAACATAAGAAAGAGTTGATTACGTTTAAAATGGATGAGCAGCAACTTTACAGGAAAGAAACTGAATAAAAAGCGTACTATGTCTGAAATTCTTTTCAAAGTAATGTTTCTTTAATTATACGCTGTCAAATGTATAAAGTTGTGCGTAATAAATATTTTTTTTCTTTTTATTTGATTTATTTAAAAATATGCACTTAACTTTGTGCCAGTTCTTTTAGAAATTGGCTTATCAAGAAAGGTGGAGGGACCGGCCCTACGAAACCTTAGCAACCGTCACGAATTTATTCATGATAGGTGCTAATTCCGCTCTGAAAAGAGAAAGATAACGAACGTACATGCTCTGTACAATCTAAAATCAGAAAAAAATCTTGGTAAGTTGTTTTGAAGTGAACGTTCGGGTTTAACCGATTTATGTTTGATTATTTTATGACTAAAAAACAACAAATAGACGCAATACTCGCCAAGCAAATTTTAGTGTTGGATGGCGCTATGGGTACGATGATACAACGCCATAAACTCGAAGAAGAAGACTTCCGTGGAGAGCGTTTCAAAAATCACCCCTGCTCTTTAAAAGGCAATAACGACTTGCTTTCCATCACGCGTCCTGACATTATTAAAGAAATTCATAAACAATATTTAGAGGCAGGCGCAAACATACTTGAGACCAATACTTTTAGCGGCACATCCATCGCTATGGCAGATTATAAAATGGAAGATTTGGTGTTTGAGCTCAACTACCAATCTGCTAAAATTGCTAAAGAAGCGATTGAAGAATATCGCCTTTCTAAAAAAGTCTCCCTTAATGGGGGGGATTTAGAGGGGGCTTTTTTTGTTGCTGGTTCTATCGGTCCAACTAATCGCACTGCATCCTTATCTCCTGATGTAAATAACCCCGGATTTCGAGCTATTTCATACGACCAATTAGTAGACGCTTACTACGAGCAAGTAGATGGTTTGGTGCAAGGTGGTGCGGATATTTTATTGGTGGAAACCGTATTTGATACACTCAATGCCAAAGCGGCTTTGTTTGCCATCACTAAATATTTTGAAGATAAAGATATTGAGCTGCCCATTATGGTTTCTGGCACCATAACCGATGCCAGCGGACGCACACTTTCAGGACAAACCACCGAAGCATTTTTAACATCCATCTCGCATTTACCATTATTAAGTGTAGGATTAAATTGCGCTTTAGGAGCGGAAGAGTTACGCCCGTACTTAAAAACACTTTCAGAAAAAGCACATTTTAAAGTATCTGCGCATCCCAATGCTGGCTTGCCCAACGAGTTTGGTCAGTACGACCAATCGCCCGATTACATGGCAAAAGTGATTGAAGAATTTTTGCAAAACAATTTTGTGAACATCATTGGTGGCTGTTGTGGTACCACTCCCGAACACATCAAAGCGATTGCAGATGTTGCTAAAAAATATCCTCCAAGAAAATTACCTGAACCCTCAAAAAACCTTAAACTATCAGGACTAGAAGTTTTAGAAGTTCGTCCTGAATCTAATTTTATAAATATTGGAGAACGCACGAATGTAGCGGGTTCTAAAGCATTTTTACGTTTAATCAAAGAAGAACAATTTGAAGAAGCATTAGCTGTTGCTCGTGAGCAGGTAGAAGGCGGGGCACAAATCATCGACATCAATATGGACGATGCCATGCTCGATGGTAAAGAAGCCATGGTAAACTTTCTTCATTTAGTAGCTTCAGAGCCCGATATTTCGCGCATTCCTATTATGATTGATTCGTCTAAATGGGAAATTGTAGAAGCGGCTTTGAAGTGCGTGCAAGGAAAGGGTGTGGTGAACTCCATCAGTTTAAAAGAGGGCGAAGAAAAATTTAAGGAACAAGCAAAAACCATTCTTAAATATGGTGCTGCTGTAATTGTAATGGCGTTTGATGAAGTTGGTCAAGCCGATACCTATCAACGCAGAATTGATATTTGCAAACGCAGTTACGATATTTTAGTGAATGAAGTAGGTTTTCCTCCGCAAGACATTATTTTCGACCCCAATATTTTTCCTGTGGCAACAGGTATGGAAGAGCATCGCAGAAATGCGATTGATTTTTTCAATGCCACCAAATGGATTCGTGAAAATTTACTAGGAGCGCATGTTAGCGGTGGTGTAAGTAATGTGTCGTTTTCGTTTAGAGGAAACAACACCGTGCGTGAAGCGATGCACTCTGCGTTTTTATATCATGCCATAAAACACGGCATGGACATGGGCATAGTAAATCCGTCCATGTTAGAGGTGTATGACGATATTCCAAAAGATTTATTGGAGCATGTTGAAGATGTTCTTCTAGATAGAAGAGATGATGCTACCGAACGACTGTTAGATTTTGCCGAAACCGTAAAACAAGGTGATAAAAAAGAAGCCAAAACCTTAGAGTGGAGAAGTTGGAATGTGAACAAACGCTTGGAACACGCTTTGGTAAAAGGTATTGTCGATTTTATTGATGAAGATACCGAAGAAGCGCGTCAGCAATTTGCTAAACCACTAGAAGTCATTGAAGGTCCGTTGATGGACGGAATGAATGTGGTTGGCGATTTGTTCGGAAGCGGCAAAATGTTTTTACCTCAAGTGGTAAAATCTGCTCGAGTAATGAAAAAGTCGGTGGCATATTTGCTGCCTTTTATTGAAGAAGAGAAGAGAAACAATCCGCCAAAATCAACTGATAAAGTGGCTTCTGGTCGTAAAATTTTAATGGCTACTGTAAAAGGAGATGTGCACGATATCGGTAAAAATATTGTGGGTGTTGTGTTGGCGTGCAACAATTATGAAGTAATTGATATGGGCGTGATGGTGCCTACTGAAGATATTTTAAAACGTGCCAAACAAGAAAATGTAGATGTAATTGGTTTGAGCGGATTAATTACGCCTTCTTTAGACGAAATGGTGAATGTAGCTAAAGAAATGGAGCGCCAAAAATTTACCATTCCGCTGATGATTGGTGGAGCTACAACTTCGCGTATTCATACGGCTGTTAAGATTGATGAACATTATTCTGGTGCAGTGGTTCACGTGTTGGATGCTTCTAAAAGTGTGCCTGTGGTTGGACAGCTGCTTGGTAAAGAAACAGCAAGTCCTTTCAAAGTAAAAACCAAAGAAGAATACAAGAAATTACGTGAAGACCACGCCAATAGAAAAAGTGATAAGCAATACATTTCGTATGAAGAAGCTCGTCAAAATAAATTGAAAATTGACTGGAAAAATTCACCTGTGTATGTGCCTACATTTTTAGGAAATAAACATTTTGAAAATTATCCGTTAGAAGAAATTAGAAAGTATATCGATTGGACGCCTTTCTTTTCTACATGGATGTTAAAAGGAAAATTTCCACAAATTTTTGACGATAAAACCGTTGGTGTAGAAGCCAAAAAACTGTACGATGATGCCAACAAAATGTTGGATGAAATTATCACTAAAAAATCATTACAAGCCAATGCGAGTATCGGTTTTTACAAAGCCAATACGGTTGATGATGACACGGTTGAAATTTACGAAAACGATACAATAAAAACCACATTTCACAACCTTCGTCAGCAAGGAAAAAAGGCAGAAAATCTACCAAATTTATCGTTGAGTGATTTTATCGCACCAAAAAATGAGCGTGAAGATTACATTGGATTTTTTGCGGTAACCACAGGAATTGGCATTGAAAAATTAATTGAACGGTACGAAAAGGACCATGACGATTACAATTCCATTATGATTAAAGCCATCGCAGATAGATTGGCGGAAGCATTTGCTGAATTGATGCATCACAAAGTGCGCACCGAATTGTGGGGTTATACTAAAGATGAGCAATTGAATAACGAACAACTCATTAGAGAAGAATATCAAGGCATTCGTCCGGCACACGGCTATCCTGCTTGCCCAGACCATACCGAAAAACCCGTGTTGTTTGATTTACTGGAAGTAGAAAAAAATTCAAAAATTAGATTAACCGAAAGCAATGCTATGTATCCTGCATCATCAGTAAGTGGAGTATATTACAGCCATCCTGAAAGTAAATATTTTGCCCTCGGAAAAATTGGAAAAGACCAAGTAGAACTCCATGCACAGCGCAAAGGAATGAGTGTTGTTGAAGTAGAAAAGTGGCTGCAAAGCGTGTTAGCGTATTAGCGTGCGAACGTGTTGAAGTTGAAAAAATATTATGAGTAAAAAGATAGAAAAGTTTGAAGATTTGGAATGTTGGCAAGAAGCCAGAACATTAGTAAATTTTGTATATAACATTTCAAGTCAAGGCAATTTGGCTAAAGATTTTGATTGATTTAGAATACATCAACAAAGAGCAAACCAGTAATTTATTTGAACAAGAAGAAAAAACAAGACGAAAAGCATTAGCACTTTTAAAATATTTAAAAAACAAACACTAACACGATAATACTTTAACACCATAACACGAATTAAAATGAAAGTAACCGAACACATTAAAAATGCAAAGAACACATTAATTTCTTTCGAGATATTGCCACCTGTAAAAGGACAAAGCATACAATCTATCTATGATTCTATTGACCCTTTGATAGAATTTAAACCACCATTTATTGATGTTACCTATCATCGTGAAGAATATGTTTATCGTAAAAAAGAAGGTGGATTACTGGAAAAAATCTCAACCCGAAAACGACCAGGAACGGTTGGTATTTGCGCAGCGATTATGAACCACTATGAAGTAGATGCAGTGCCTCACATTATTTGCGGTGGATTTAGCGTTGAAGAAACGGAAAACGCTTTAATAGATTTGCATTTTTTGGGAATTGATAACGTGCTTTTATTGAGGGGCGATGCCATAAAATCAGAGTCAACATTTATACCCGATCCAGATGGACACAAATACGCCACAGACTTAATTGAACAAGTAGTGAATATGAACAATGGTTTGTATTTGGATAGTGATTTAGAAAATGCTTTTCCTTCAGATTTTTGCATTGGCGTAGCTGGTTATCCCGAAAAACATTTTGAATCTCCCAACATTAAATCAGATTTAAAATGGTTGAAGAAAAAAGTAGAATTGGGCGCTGAGTATATTGTTACGCAAATGTTTTTCGACAATCAAAAGTACTTTGAGTTTGTTGATAAATGCAGAGCTGAAGGAATCACCATTCCAATTATTCCAGGACTAAAACCTATCACTACCAAAGGACAAATGATAACGCTCCCCAAAATATTTCACATTGATATTCCAGAAGATTTAGCGGATGCGGTAGAAAAATGCAAAGACAATGAAGCGGCTAAAAAAGTAGGTATAGAGTGGGGCATACAACAATCTAAAGAATTGATAAAAGCGGGTGTTCCTGTGTTGCATTTCTACACAATGGGTAAACACGACACTACGTGTGCTATTGTGAAAGCAGTTATTTAGTTTAGAAAGATTGAAGTCTGTTCAAGTCAACCTGAAGACCGATGAGTGCTATGATAGGTCTTTGGCGAAAGGTGGTTTCAATATTTGGTGTTGTTCCAAAACTTGCGCCCAGTTGAAAAAATCCTTTTACTGTTCCTCCAACTTTTAGAGTGATGGTTGGTTCTACAAAAATGTTGTAAGGTTTTCTATTTATTAACTCTAGGTATTTGTTGTAATCCTCATCGCTCACATAAGAGCCTTGCCAATCGGCTTCCATATTGGTTTCTAATTTATAAACATTTACGTAAGACGTTCTAAGTGTGAAGAAAAAATCAATATTATCCGAACTCAGTCCAATAGATGGTTGAATAAATACTCTAAATAAAGAACCTTCAATGTCGTTGGTATAATTCAAATCAATATCAAAAATGTTTGAAAAATTAACCAAACCTTTTGTGCTTCCATATCCAAATCCGCTAAAAACGGTAAACATTGATTTTGTTTCTTTATCACTATCCTTATTTAAAATGAACGTTCTGCCAAAGCCACCTTCAAAAAAATTGTGCTTTAAAAAATTAGCACTCGAATCATTTTTTTCATTTCCTAAACTAAGGTTTAACATTACGCCATAATCATCGCTAACTGCGTAAGCCGTTTGCAAATCATGTCCATTTGTTCCAGTACTATAAGAAGCTTCCATATCTCCTTTGTACTTTAAAGAAGGTGTGTTGGTGGTGTTTGGAATGTACATGGGTGGTGTGCACGAAAACATTGTAAACACAGCTAATACAGAATAAATTATTTTTTTCATTTTGCTTGTTTTATAAAATCGGTTACTAAATAACTAAGAGCTTTACCAACCAATAATTTTTCTTGCTCGGTATGTGGAGCTGCTTCAGAGAGGTGTAAATAATTGATTGATTTTTCTCTGCAAATTAAGTGAATGAATTTCCTAATGTGCTCTATCGAAAAACCACTTGGAGTGATGGCACTGCTTGGCAAGTAGGCAATGGAATCTGCATCCATTTCAAGACAGATTTCTTGGTTGAGCGTTCTTAATAAACGCAGTAAATTTTCTTCAAAAGAAGTGTTGAATAACATCTCATCAAACAACGAAAAAGCAATGTTCTTTTTGAATAATTCGTCTAAAATAAATTGCGAATTGTAATTTTCATGTAAGCCATGAATGGCATATTTACCTAAATATTTTTCTTGGTGGGCATAGCTAAAGCCATTGCCGCTGTGGCGACCTTCTAATGCTCTGAAATCAGCATGAGGGTCAATGTTTAAGCAAGAAACAGATTTGTTTTTTGCTAAAGATGTTCCTTTTAAAAGAGGATAGCTGTTGTTGTGTCCGCCACCAATTACAATAGGCGTGTGCCCTAAAGAAATTATTTGTTGAATAACAGGAAATACCACATTATCAATTTCCTCAACGTTTTTAAGTAATTGGTTTACATCGTTTGTTTCTGAAAAATTGAATTGAAATTCTCCTAATAAAACTATTTGTTTGCCATTGATGAAATGATTGTGTTGAACGTTTACAAAACTTTTTACAAAACATTGCCAAGCATTTTCTGCACCCTGTTTTCCAAAGTTGGCTTTTACACCAATACTTTCGGGAATGCCAATAACGACAAACGACTTAGGCGCGTTTTCTAATTCATCAATAGATGAAACAAACTGCAATTTTTCACCCAATTTGGTTTCGTTTTCTCTAAGTGAGGTTAGAGATGAAATATCCTTTTGTGTGTAGGTGTGTAAAGGCATTTTGGTAAATTCTTTATGCTAAGGTAAGCGTTTTTTTATTAACGTACTCTACGCTTTTTTTTATCAAAGTAGACACGCATTTATCCTAACCCTAACACAGGGAGTTTTACGGTGGCATTTGGCAACCCACTCAACGATGCAACCATAAACGTAACCGATATGTTAGGTAAATCGGTTTACAGCACAACTGTAAGTGGAGACAAACACAATATTCAACTTAACCAAGCGAAAGGCATTTACTTTGTAAACATACAAACGGAGCAAGGGGAAAGCACTACGTTGAAGTTGGTGGTGGAGTAAAACCAACTAAGAATTCCGAATGAAGAATTAAAAATTACGAAGGCTATGTCTTTCGTACAGGCAAGGGGAAGAGTTTGGTCTTTGGAATAGGATTGAACCCAATACACCCAATTCACACCCAAGTCAGAACCGAGTCAGATACCCAATTAGTTTGTAAGCCTCCCCAAAAACTAGACGGTTTAGAAATAGGAAAAACTAACCCTACAACTCCCTTTTCAAAAACTCTGCGGTGTAGCTTGTTGGGTGCTTAGCTACTTGTTCGGGTGTGCCAGTGCAAATAACTTCGCCACCACCTTTACCGCCTTCGGGACCAATGTCTATAATATGGTCGGCTACTTTTATGATGTCTAAGTTGTGTTCAATTACGAGTACGGTGTTGCCATTATCCACGAGTTTTTGAAGTACGTCTAGCAATAGTCTAATGTCCTCAAAATGCAAACCTGTTGATGGTTCATCTAAGATATAAAACGTTTGTCCGGTTTCTCTTTTGCTTAGTTCGGTAGCCAATTTTACACGCTGCGCTTCGCCACCCGAAAGGGTTGTAGAGGGTTGCCCCAATGTGATGTAGCCCAATCCAACCGATTTTAGCGTAGCTAATTTTATGTAGATGTTTGGAATGGCTTCAAAGAACGTACAGGCATCGTCAATGGTCATTTCCAACACATCGGTAATGGATTTTCCTTTGTAGCGCACTTCCAATGTTTCTCTGTCGTAACGCTTGCCACGGCAGCTATCACACTCAACATACACATCGGGTAAAAAATTCATTTCGATGGTTTTTATGCCAGCACCTTTGCAGGTTTCGCAGCGTCCACCTTTCACGTTAAATGAAAATCTACCAGGTTTGTAACCGCGAATTTTTGCTTCGGGTAACAGTGCAAACAAATCACGAATTTCGTTGAACACACCTGTGTACGTTGCAGGATTGGAGCGCGGTGTACGTCCAATGGGCGATTGGTCTATCTCAATTACTTTATCAATATATTCGAGTCCTTTGATAGCTTTGTAAGGCAACGGTTTTTTTACTCCGTTGTACACATATTCGTTTAAAATAGGGTAGAGCGTTTGGTTAATCAATGAAGATTTTCCACTACCGGAAACACCCGTTACGCAAATAAATGTACCTAAGGGAAATTCAACATCAACGTTTTTTAAGTTGTGTCCCGAAGCACCTTTCAATACTAATTTATCCCCATTGCCTTTGCGTCTTATTTTCGGCACTTCAATTTCTTTTTTTCCGTTGATGTACGCTGAAGTTAGCGAGTTGCTATTTAGTACTTCTTTCGGTTTGCCATTGGCTAAAACGTTTCCGCCATTAATGCCCGCACCAGGACCAATATCTATCAACGTATCGGCTTCGAGCATCATTTCTTTATCGTGTTCTACCACAATAACAGAGTTGCCAATGTCTCGTAATTTTTTGAGTGATTGAATGAGTTTACTGTTGTCGCGCTGATGCAAACCAATGCTTGGTTCATCTAAAATATACAACACGCCTGTCAATTCTGTGCCAATTTGTGTAGCCAAGCGTATGCGCTGTGCTTCACCACCAGACAAGGTTTTAGCGCTTCGATTTAATGTTAAATATTCCAAACCAACATTCACCAAAAAGCCCAAACGTGTTTGTATTTCTTTGATGATTTCTTTAGCGATGCGTTTTTGATTTTCTGATAAATGTTCAGAAACACCACTAAACCATTCGTGCAATTCAGAAATATCCATTTGAGATAATTCCGAAATGTTTTTATCTAAAATTTTAAAGTACAGTGCTTCTTTTTGTAAGCGTGTTCCCTTACACGTAGGGCAATCTACTTTATTTAAAAAGCTGTTTGCCCAGCGCTGTATGTGCGCAGAAGATTCATCTTTGGCATGGCGCTCAATAAAATCGAACACACCTTCAAAACCATTAGAACTTTCGTTTATTCCCGAAAAATTTTTGATGATGATTAAATCGGAAGTGCCATTCAAAATTTTACTCAACACTTCTTCAGGATAATCTTTCACAGGTATAGTTTCAGACAAGCCGTCTTGTTTTAAAATACCTTCAATTTGCTTAAAGACCCAAGAATTATCAAACTTTCCAAGCGGAGCAATACCGCCTTTTTTCAAACTCAATTTATCATCAGGAATAACTTTTTTGATGTCCACTTCGGCAACTTCACCTAAGCCATTACAGTTAGTACATGCACCATAAGGTGAGTTGAACGAAAACAAATTGGGCTCGGGTTCTTTGTAAGAAATTCCGGTTGTAGGGCACATCAAATACTTGCTGAAGTTCCTTACTTCACCCCTGTCGTGGTTCATAATCATCAACGAACCCTTACCAAGTTTAAGTGCTGTATTGATAGACTCCGACAAGCGCTTTTCACTTTCAGGATTCACTTCAATTCTATCTACAACAATTTCTATGTCGTGAATTTTGTAGCGGTCTAAGCTAATGTAACTAGTTAGTTCTTTTATCTCGCCATCAACTCTAACTCTAATGTAACCCTGTTTGCGAATGTTTTCAAACAATTCTTTGTAATGTCCTTTGCGTCCTTTTACGGCTGGTGCTAACACTAAAATTTTGTTTCCCGAATAGTTGCTTTGCACCAACTCTTTTATTTGAGCATTGGTGTATTTCACCATTTCTTCGCCTGTGTTGTATGAATAGGCGTTAGCTCCGCGGGCAAATAGTAAACGCAGGTAATCGTACACTTCGGTAATGGTGCCAACGGTAGAGCGTGGGTTTTTACTTACGGTTTTTTGTTCGATAGAAATTACGGGGCTTAGTCCTGTGATTTGGTCAACTTTTGGGCGCTCCATGCTGCCTAAAAATTGACGTGCATACGAAGAAAATGTTTCAATGTATCTGCGTTGCCCTTCGGCATAAATGGTATCAAATGCTAAGGACGATTTTCCGCTACCGCTTAAGCCAGTAATTACTACCAGCTGGTTGCGCGGAATTTTTACATCAATGTTTTTGAGGTTGTGTTCGCGTGCACCAATTACTTCGATGAATCCGTCTTCGATATGAAAATTCTTTTCGGACACTTTTAAATTATCTGCCAGAAAACTTCAACATGGGAAAAACCTAAAAAGTTTATCGCTTGAGTAGTTTTCGGAAAATTTTTGACTTTGTAGTTAAATAAAGCCCCGAAAATACTAATAAAAAATAGCCCGAGAATATAAATGTGTAAGATGTTTTCCACTCGGGGATAAAGTTCATGATGAGTATGCACAGGAAATTGGACATGGCACTAATTCCCAAAAAAAGAAAGCCTATTTGGCTGTCGCTCATGCCTAAATAAGAAAGGTAATGGGTGGTGTGGTCTTTTCCTCCTACAAAAGGAGATTGTCTTTTTAGTAGTCTATTAATGGTTACGGTGGTTGTGTCGGATATTGGTAATATGAAGGCAATAGCGACTAAAATTATTTTTTGAGGGACAACAAAATCTGAATTTGGAAAAGGCGCGTTCCATAAATATTTTATTCCTACAAAAGATAAAAATACCCCTAAAAACTGGCTCCCAGTATCGCCCATAAACATTTTTGACGGATGCCAATTGTGAAATAAAAAACCAATTAACGAGGCTAAAACTCCAAACATCATAAGGAAGTCAAAGTAATCAATCATGTTGTTGGTTGAAAGGTAGAGGGCAGCAACAGAAATAATCCCGATGGCTGTAACAGTGGTGGTAGCATCCATGTTATCTAGCATATTGATGGAGTTCATGATACCAACTACCCATACCAACGTTAGTGCGTAGTTAAGCAACTCGTTATCAAAAATTGTGATGTACGTTCCGGAGAAAATAAGTATGAATCCGCAGGCTACTTGACCTAGAAATTTTAATGTTGGATTGGTGTTGTAGGCATCATCAGCCAAACCGATGAGAAAGCCAAACATACATGCCACCACAAAGCCTATAAACGGTTTGTTCAGAAAAATTTCTTGTTGCTGAAAAAAGATAGAGTAGTACACAATAGACATTATAAATGCCATAAAAAACCCAATGCCACCAAGCGCTGGTTTATGTACGCTACTCCAGCGAATGATCGTAAACTCTTTGTTTCTTGTGCCTAAATTGGTAGAGAATTTTAGCAAAATAGTATTTAGCATTACTGTAAACAGCAGAATGCAGATAAAAAACGAGGCAAGCGTTATAAATAAGTACTGGTTGTCGAACATAGCTTCCTAGAAAGGACTCACAAAAGTACTAAAAGGTTGCGCGAGTTTGTCTTTTTCGGATAATATTTCTTGAGAAACACCCCAGTTGATATTTAGCTTAGGGTCGTTATAGAGTATAGAAACCTCAGATTCTTTATGGTAATAGTTAGTGCATTTGTAAGAAAAAATAGTATCATCTTCAAGAGCAGAAAATCCGTGTGCAAAGCCTTCTGGAATCCAAAACATTAATTTATTTTCTGAGGATAGTTCTATGGAATAATGCTGTCCGTAAGTAGGGGATTTTTTTCTTATATCTACGGCAACATCCAAAGCTTTGCCTTTAACAACAGAAACTAACTTTCCTTGTGCAAATGGAGGTGCTTGAAAGTGCAGTCCGCGAACTACATTTTTATTTGATGTAGAGATGTTGTCTTGCACAAACGAAACATTGGTACCAGTAATTTTTTGAAACGTCTTAAGGTTGAATGACTCAAAAAATGCTCCACGGTCATCTGTAAAAACTCGTGGCTTAATGATATAAAGTCCTTCTATTGGTGTGCTTATCGCTTCCATTTTTTCTTGCCTCCATCTTCGTAATACCCACCGTAGCCGTAGCCGTAGCCGTAGCCGTAGCCGTAGCCATAGTCGTAGCCATAGCCGTAGCGAGACTTCATTCCTGTACTTATTCCGTTTAAAACAACAGATAGATTTTTTATACCATTTTCGGTTATGACACGTTCAATATTTTTTACAAACGGATATTTAGAATAATTTGAGCGTACAATATATATAGGGTAATCTGCTTGTTTTATAATGTGAACACCATCTGTTACAAGCCCAACAGGAGGTGTGTCAATAATTACTAAATCATATTCTAGCTTAAGTTTTTCAACAGTTTTTTCGATAACGCCATTTATTATCAATTCAGATGGATTTGGCGGAATAGGTCCTGCTGTAATGTAATCTAGGTTTGCTAACTCACTTTTTTGAATACAATCTTCTATGCTATCTTTTCCTATTAAAAGAGTGCTCATACCTTTTTCATTATTTCCTCCAAAACCAAGGTGTATTTTTGGTTTTCTCATATCAAGGTCAATAACGATTACTTTTTTTCCTGTTAAGGCGATAATTCCTCCAGTGTTAATGGCCACAAATGTTTTTCCTTCACCAGATATGGTTGAAGTAACCGCTAATAGTTTAGACCCAGGTGTGTTAGAAATAAATTGAAGATTGGTTCTTATATTTCTGAATGATTCTGAAATGATTGATTTTGGGCGTTTGTCAACTACCAATTGTGAAATTGCAGATTTTTCTTTGTTGGTAGGTACAATGCCGAGCACATTTATAGGAATTTTTGCATTTTTAATAATATCATTTACACCTAAAATTTCATTATGCAGGAAATATCTTATAAGCACTAATGGTATTGACATTAGGAAAACAAGAGCAAAAGAAACGATGTAAATTAGCTTTTTGTTGGGTGCAATAGGTGCCCCAGAAACCTGTGCCGATTCGAGTATTTGGTGACTAATGGTAACGCCCACTACAGCTAACTCATATTCGGTTTGTTTTTCTAGCAAAAGGTTAAAATATTTGTTATTAATATCATATTTTCTTTGCAATTTTTGGTAATCCAACTCAATTTCTGGAACAGTAAAATTTCCTTCTAGTTTATTAATTTTTGTGCGTAATTGTGCTATCTCATTGTTGTATTTTTCGTATAACACGAAGATAGTTTTGTTTATTAATTCAGCTTGTTTTGTAATGTTTATATCTAAGCGTTTAATATTTTCATTATTTATAGTGCTACTTCTTAGAGAAGATTCTCGTTGAATTAACATTTTATAGAGCTCGGTTACTTGGGTGTAGATACTATTATCGAAACCACCAATTAGTAGAGAAGGCAGTACTTCGTGAATTTCTTCAATAGATTTAATACTGTTGCGG